>NZ_CP022187.1:2133637-2438443 GCF_003111645.1 Parazoarcus communis | reverse complement strand
ATACGGCTGGGCGTCTGCCGACCCAGTTGCACCTGATGGAGGAAATCGCCAAGGTGCGCCGCGTCGTGACCAAGGCCGATCCCACCGGTCCGCACGAGGTCGTGCTGGTGCTTGACGCCAACATCGGCCAGAACGCACTCGCCCAGGTCAAGGCCTTCGATGCCGCCATCGGCGTCACCGGACTGGTGGTGACCAAGCTCGACGGCACGGCCAAGGGCGGCGTCATTGCCGCAATCGCGCGCCAGTGCCCCAAGCCTTTGCGCTTCATCGGCGTGGGCGAGGGCATCGACGATCTGCAGCCCTTCAAGTCGCGTGAGTTCGTCGACGCCCTGTTCGAGCCGCTTGCCGGGGCGAACGCTGCGGCCAGGGGCGACAAGGCATGATCGTTTTCGAGGACGTTGCCAAACGCTATGCGGGCGGCTACACGGCGCTTGCCGGCGTCAGCTTCGAGATTCGCCATGGCGAACTGGTGGTGCTGTCGGGCCATTCAGGCGCAGGCAAGAGCACCTTGCTCAAGCTGATCCCGGCCATTGAACGGCCGACAGCGGGTGTGGTGCGGATCAACGGGCAGGATGTGTCCCGGCTGCCGTCGCGCGCCATTCCCTATCTGCGGCGCAACCTCGGGCTGGTGCTGCAGGAGAGCCGCCTGCTGTTCGACCGTTCGGTGTTCGACAACGTGATGCTGCCGCTGGTCATCACCGGGCACCCGCCCGGCGACGCCGCCAAGCGTGTCGCGGCGGCACTCGAGCGCGTGGGGCTGGACGGGCGGGGAAGAGAGATGCCGGCGGGCCTGTCGGGCGGTGAGCAGCAACGGGTCGCCATTGCCCGTGCCATCGTCAACCGCCCCTCGATCCTGCTTGCCGACGAACCGACGGCGCATCTGGATTCGGCCACTGCGGCGGGGATTGCCGCCTTGTTCAAATCATTCAACAGTGCAGGTGTCACCGTGCTCGTATCCACCCATGATGCGACCCTGTTCGCCGAGTCCTCGCCGCGTCGGCTGACGCTGGCCAAGGGGCTGCTGACGGAGGGCGCATGAGCAACTGGTTCTATCTGCATTTCAGGGCGATCGTCCAGGCGCTCGGGCGCCTTGCCAGCCAGCCCCTGGGCACCTTGCTGTCGGCCCTGGTGATGGGCATTGCCCTGTCGCTGCCGGCAGGCGGCTATCTGCTGCTGGACAATATCGCTTCGCTTGCGCGCGGAGTCTCGGGCACGCCGGAGATCAGCGTCTTTCTCGAAACCGGTGCCGGCGAAGCCGACGCCGCAGCCATCGAGAAGCGCCTGCGCGCCGATCCGCAACTGGCCAGCTTCCGCTTTGTGCCGCGGGACGAAGCCCTGCAGCAACTGGAGCGGGGCGGGCTGGGTGACGTGCTTGGCGGGCTCGATGCCAATCCGCTGCCCGACGCCTTCGTGGTGACGCTGCGCACTGGCGATCCGGCTGCCTTCGAAGCGCTCACCGGCGAGATGAAGACCTGGCCCAGGGTGGCACATGTGCAGCTCGACTCGGGATGGGTGAAGCGGCTGCATGCGCTGCTTGTGCTCGGCCGTTCGGCGGTGCTGATGCTGGCGGGGCTGCTCGGTTTCGCGCTGGTCATCGTCACCTTCAATACCATCCGGCTGCAGATTCTTACCCAGCGGGCAGAGATCGAGGTGAGCCGGCTCCTGGGCGCGACCGATCCTTTCATCCGCCGCCCCTTCTACTGGTTCGGCGGCCTGCAGGGCGTGCTTGGTGGCCTGGTGGCGCTGGGGGCCGTGTGGCTGGGCGTGGCCGCGCTGGCCGCACCGGTCGCAGGCCTGGCGGAGACCTATGGCGCGGTGTTTTCGCTGGCCGGGCCGCAGTGGCCGGAGTCGCTCGCGATCGTGTCGTTTGCAGCCTTTCTGGGCTGGCTTGGTGCGGAGATCTCGGTGCGCCGTCACCTGGCCTCGGCCTGAGGCGTCGCAAGCCGTTTCAATCGCAAAGCGGGCGCCACTGGGCGCCCGCTTTGCCTTGTATCAGGCGTCGTTCTTGAGCGCCCTGATTTCAGTCCTCAGCGCACGAATCTCCGCCATCAGGACTTCGTGATCCACCATGACCAGGGTGCGTGTTTCGTCCTGCTCCTGATGTTCGACCTCGGTCATCGCGTCGACCACGATGGCGATGAAGAGGTTGAGCACCGCGAAGGTGGTGAGCAGGATGAAGAGCACGAAGAAGACCCACGCCAGCGGATGGACCTCCATCACCGGGCGCACGATACCCATCGACCACGATTCGAGCGTCATCACCTGGAACAGGGTGTAGAAGGACGCGCCGATGGAGCCGAACCACTCCGGGAAGTCCGCTCCGAAGAGCTTGGTGCTCATCACCGATGAGACATAGAACACCAGCAGCAGCAGCGCAAGAACGGAGCCCATGCCGGGCAGGGCTCGGAGCAGGGCGTTGACCACCTTGCGCATCGACGGAATGACCGACACCAGACGCAGCGCACGCAGGATTCGCAGCGCGCGCAACACGGCCATGCCTTCGCCTGTGGGCGCCAGCGTGATGGCGACGATGGTGAAGTCGAACAGGTTCCAGCCGCTTGTGAAGAAGCGATGCCGGTAGGCCACGAGCTTGAGTGCGATCTCTACGACAAAGATCGCCAGCGCGAGCCGGTCGAGGGCAATGAGCACCCCACCTGCAGCGCCCATCACCGCTTCCGAGGTTTCCAGCCCGAGGGTGATGGCATTGATGACAATCACCGTGATGATGAAACGTTGAAAACCAGTGGATTCAATAAGGGTGCGAAGTGCTGTCATGGTCGTGATGCAGTTTTAAAGGGGGTGGGGAACGCGTCTTTGAGTTGCTTGCGCGGGGCGGGTTCAGATTCTGTAAAATTCAAGTTTGCAATCACCAGGTGGCTTTCGATAGTAAATTCCAATCGAGGCCATCTTCAATCTCAATTAGAGCAAATTCGTTCAAGCGACTATCATTTGTTCGTCGCAGTTACATCAACCCACACGGAGACTCAGCAATGTCCCTGATCAACACCGCAGTTCAGCCTTTCAAAGCTCAAGCCTACAAGAACGGCAAGTTCATCGAAGTGACCGATGCAGATCTGAAGGGCAAATGGTCCGTCCTGATTTTCATGCCTGCAGCCTTCACCTTCAACTGCCCGACCGAGATCGAAGACGCGGCCGAGCACTATGCAGAGTTCGAAAAGGCTGGCGCCGAAGTGTATATCGTTACCACCGACACCCACTTCTCGCACAAGGTGTGGCACGAGACCTCCCCCGCCGTGGGCAAGGCCAAGTTCGCGCTGGTGGGCGATCCGACCCACAAGCTGACCAACGCCTTTGACGTGCATATCGCCGAAGAAGGCCTGGCACTGCGCGGCACCTTCATCGTCAATCCGGACGGCGTCATCAAGACCATGGAAGTCCATGACAACGCGATCGCCCGTGACGTGACCGAAACCGTGCGCAAGCTGAAGGCTGCTCAGTACGTTGCCTCGCACCCGAACGAAGTGTGCCCGGCCAAGTGGAAGGAAGGCGAGCAGACCCTGGCGCCGTCCATCGACCTCGTCGGCAAGATCTAAGTTGTCGCTGTAGTTGCCCGGGCCTACCCGGCCCAGGCAGCCTGCTCTGCAGCCGGCCACGCGCCGGCTGCGTTGTATCCGGACCACCGAACATGCCGATGGTCCTCACTATCAAGGAAGAAGTCATCATGCTGGACGCCAATATCAAGACTCAACTGAAAGCCTATCTGGAAAGGGTGACGCAGCCGATCGAGATCGTGGCGTCGCTGGACGATGGCGAAAAGTCGCGCGAAATGCAGGCGCTGATCAAGGATGTCGCCGAACAGTCGGATCTCATCAGCGTCATCGAGCGGCGCGACGACACCGAACGCAAGCCCTCCTTCTCGGTCGGTCCCAAGGGCGGAGAGGCGCGCGTGCGCTTTGCCGGCCTGCCGATGGGGCATGAATTCACCTCCCTCATCCTTGCCCTGCTGCAGAGCGCGGGCTACCCGCCCAAGGTCGAGGCGGATGTGATCGAGCAGATCAAGAACATCGAGGGCGAATACAACTTCGAGACCTACATCTCGCTGTCCTGCCACAACTGCCCGGACGTAGTGCAGGCGCTCAACCTGCTCTCCATCCTCAATCCGAACATCCGCCACACCATGATCGATGGCGCCCTGTTCCAGGGCGAAGTGGAAGAGCGGAAGATCATGGCCGTGCCCACGGTCTACCTGAACGGTCAGGAATTTGGCCAGGGTCGCATGGAGCTGGCCGAGATCATCGGCAAGATCGATACCGGCGCCGAGAAGCGTGAGGCCGCCAAGATTGCCGCCAAGGACGCGTTCGACGTGCTCATCGTCGGTGGTGGCCCGGCGGGTGCTGCGGCGGCGATCTATTCCGCACGCAAGGGCATTCGCACCGGCATCGTGGCCGAGCGTTTCGGTGGCCAGGTGATGGATACCATGGGGATCGAGAACTTCATCTCGGTGAAGGAAACCCAGGGGCCGAAGCTGGTTGCGGCGCTCGAAGAGCACGTCAAGCAGTACGACGTCGACATCATGAACCTGCAGCGCGCGGCCAAGCTGGTGCCGGGCGACATGACGGAGGTGCAGCTCGAGAACGGTGCCTCGCTCAAGGCGAAGACCGTGATTCTTGCGACCGGCGCACGCTGGCGCGAAATGAACGTGCCCGGCGAGCAGGCGTTCCGTGGCAAGGGCGTGGCCTACTGCCCGCACTGCGACGGCCCGCTGTTCAAGGGCAAGCGTGTGGCGGTGATCGGCGGCGGCAACTCGGGCGTCGAAGCGGCGATCGACCTCGCCGGCATCGTGGCCCATGTCACCCTGCTTGAGTTTGCCGACACCCTGCGTGCCGATGCAGTGCTGCAGAAGAAGCTCTACAGCCTGCCCAACGTCACCGTGATCAAGAGTGCCCAGACCACCGAAGTGACCGGTACCGACAAGGTCAATGGCCTGATGTACAAGGACCGCAGCACCGACGAGGTGAAGCGCATCGAGCTCGAAGGCATCTTCGTCCAGATCGGCCTGCTGCCCAATACCGACTTCATGAAGGGCGCGATCGAACTGTCGCGCTTCGGCGAAGTGATCGTCGACGCCAAGGGCCAGACCTCGGTGCCGGGCATCTTTGCCGCCGGGGACTGCACCACGGTGCCTTACAAGCAGATCATCATCGCCATGGGCGAGGGTTCCAAGGCCGCGCTGAGCGCCTTCGATCACCTGATCCGGAGTTCGGTCGAAGCCTGACCGAAGCGCAGCATCGCATCACGAATGCCCCGCCAGCGAGCGGGGCATTTTTTTGGTCGTCCGTGAGCCGAAAGCGAACCGAAAGTACACTGGTGGCAGGATGAGGCTGAATCCGGCTTACAGCCGTGCGCCCGGGCGCCGCATCATGCGAATATAGGGCACCCCCCAACACTCAGTCGGAAGCAAGAACAATGGATTTGCCTGCACACCAGCTCACGATGACCGTCCTCATGACCCCGGAGATGGCCAACTTTTCCGGCAAGGTGCACGGTGGTGCCATCCTGCGACAGCTCGACCAGGTGGCTTATGCCTGCGCCAGTCGCTACGCCGCACGCTACTGCGTGACGCTCTCCGTCGATCAGGTGATGTTCCGCCAGCCGATCATGGTGGGCGAGTTGGTGACCTTTCTCGCCAGCGTGAACTACACCGGCAAGTCTTCTCTCGAGGTCGGCATCAAGGTGGTGGCGGAAAACATCCGCACCCAGGAAGTGCGCCATGCCAACAGCTGCTTCTTCACCATGGTTGCGGTGGACGACGAGGGCAAGCCGGTGCCCGTGCCGCCGCTACGGCCGTTCAGCCCCGAGGAGAAGCGCCGTTTCGAGGCCGCTGCGGCACGCAAGGCGCTGCGCCTCGAGCTGGAAAGGCGTTTTGCCGAAACGCATGGCAATGAGGGAAAGCGGGGCTGAGGCCGACGCGACCGGGTTCAGTTTCCGAGCCTGGCGATGAAGTAACCGGCGACGACGGCAGTGCCGATGACGCCGGCCACGTTCGGCCCCATCGCATGCATCAACAGGAAGTTGCCGGGGTCGGCGCGCTGACCTTCCACCTGACTGACCCTGGCCGCCATCGGGACGGCAGACACGCCTGCCGAACCGATCAACGGATTGATCTTCTCTTTCGACACCAGGTTCATCAGCTTGGCCATCAGCACGCCCGATGCCGTCGAGATGGAAAAGGCGACGATGCCCAGGCTCAGAATCTTCAGCGTTTCCAGTTGCAGGAAGCGCTCACCCGTCATGGTGATGCCGACCGAGGTGCCGAGCAGGATGGTGACGATGTTGATGATTTCGTTCTGTGCGGCCTTGCTCAGACGCTCTGTCACGCCGCACTCGCGCAGGAAATTGCCCAGCATCAGCATCCCGATCAGGGCTGAGGCGGCGGGCACCAGCAGGATGACCAGCACGGTGACCACCAGCGCGAAAATCAGCTTCTCCGTCTTCGATACCTGACGCAGCGAGCGCATGCGGATGGCGCGCTCCTTGGTGGTGGTCAGCGCGCGCATGATCGGGGGCTGGATCAGGGGCACGAGCGCCATGTAGGAGTAGGCCGCCACCGCGATCGGTGCCAGCAGTTCGGGGGCGAGCTTGTTGGCGAGAAAGATCGAGGTCGGGCCGTCGGCGCCGCCGATGATGCCGATGGCCGCTGCCTGATCGGTCGAAAAACCGAGCAGCGCGGCGCCGATGAAGGTGGCGAAGACGCCGAACTGGGCTGCGGCACCGAGCAGGAAGGTGCGCGGGTTGGCGATGACCGGGCCGAAATCCGTCAGTGCGCCGACGCCGAGAAAGATGATCGGCGGGAACAGCTCCAGATGGACCCCGAGCGAGATGTAGTGGAACAGACCGCCCGGGGTGTCGCCCACCGGCGGGTTGACCATGCCTTCGGTGGGCAGGTTCGCCAGCAGCGCGCCGAAGGCAATCGGCACCAGCAGCAAGGGCTCGAAGTTCTTGTACACCGCGAGGTAGAGCAGGCCGCAGATGACCACCCACATGATCATCATCTGCAGTGTCACGTGGCCGAAGGCGGTGAGCGCAATGAGGTCGTTCAGCATGTCCATCGGGAGGCCTTCGGATGAGGTGCTCGGGCTGTCGGGGGGCTGTGGTGCACGCTTCAGCCGATGCTCAGGAGGGACTGCCCCTCGGCCACTGCGGTGCCGGCAGCGACGTTGATCGCCGTGATTCTGCCGTCACGCGGCGCGGTGATGTAGGTGTTCATCTTCATCGCCTCGAGGACCACGAGTTGCTGGCTCTTCGTGACGTGCTGACCGACCGCGACATCGACCGAAACCACTGTCCCGGCAAGCGGGCTGTGCACGTCGCCTGCACCACCGTCAGCTGCTGCAGCGGGTGGCGGCGCGGCTGGCGCGGCCGCCGCTGCGGGGCGAGCGGGGCGCGGAGCGGGGGACGGTGCCGGTGACGGGCTCGCGCTGGCCGGCGCGACAGCATCCAGTTCCTCGACGCTGACTTCGTAGGGGGTGCCGTCAACGGTGATCCTGAAATTTCTCATTGTTTCTCTCATTGATGTCTGTTGACGGGGGGCTGCACGGGCGCCGGATCCTGCGGGGGTGCGTCCTGGTCGACATGGGGTGGGCCGGGGATGGCCCAGTCCCAGCGCACGCGATGCGATGAAAACTGCTCGGTGCGTCCCTCGCGGGCCCAGGTGACTGCCAGATGGGCTGGCGCCCTCACCGAGACCACCCGTCCGCGCCCACCGGTCATGACCGCGACGGCGGCCGTGATTGCTGCGACATGCGCCGCCGGGATGCCGGGCGCAGCGGGTGTCGGCCCTGCTGCAGGCGGGGCGACCGCAGCGACGGCGGCCGGACGGGGCGCGGCGGCGGCGAACAGGCGGCCGATGAGCGCGCTGACCAGCCACAGCAGCGAAAGTGCGATGAGCACGACGCTGAAGCCGGTCAGAATGAATGCCAGGGTGTCGGTTACGCTCATCGCTGGTGCTCCCCGGTCCTCACAGCGGAATGTTGCCGTGCTTCTTGGGTGGACGCGTCTCGCGTTTGGAGAGCAAGGAGCGCAGTGCCAGCGACACCGCAGCGCGGGTTCGCCGTGGCTGGATCACGTCATGCACGAACATGCGCGCGGCAGACTGGTAGGGCGAGGCGAATTCGGCGCGATACTCGTCGATCAGCTCGCGACGACGTGCGGCCTGGTCTTCAGCCTCGTCGATCTCCTTGCGGTACAGGATGTTGACTGCACCCTCCGCCCCCATGACGGCAATCTCGGCCGTCGGCCACGCCAGCACGAGGTCGGCACCCATGTCGCGCGAGCACATTGCCAGAAAGGCGCCGCCGTAGGCCTTGCGCATGATGACGGTGATCTTGGGGACGGTGCTTGCACCATAGGCGAACAGCATCTTGGCGCCGTGCCGGATGATGCCCTGCTTCTCCTGCGCCACGCCGGGCAGAAAGCCGGGCACATCGACCAGCGTGACCAGGGGAATGTTGAAGATGTTGCAGAAGCGGATGAAGCGCGCACCCTTGTCCGAGGCGTCGATGTCCAGCGTGCCGGCCTTGACCAGGGGCTGGTTGGCGACAAAGCCGACCACGACGCCATTGATGCGTCCGAGCCCGATGACGAGGTTGGCTGCAAACTCCTGCTGCACCTCCAGAAAGCTGCCTTCGTCGGCCAGGCGGGCGATGACATCCTTGACGTCGTAGGCACGCTTGGCGTCTTCCGGCAGGATGTCTTCGATACCGCTGTCGTCCTGCAGCGTGATCTCTTCGCTCAGGCGGTGGGGCGGGTCCATCATGTTGTTCGATGGCAGATAACTCAGCAGCTTGCGCACCAGCTCCAGGGCGTGGCGGTCATCTTCGGCAATGAAGTGGATGTTGCCCGAGTCGCGCGCATGGGCTTCGGCCGAGCCAATTTCTTCCATGGTCGTGTGCTGGCCGGTGACGGCGCGGATGACTTCCGGACCACAGATGAACATGCTCGCCGAGTGGCGCGTCATGATCAGAAAGTCCATCATCGCCGGGGAGTACACCGCGCCGCCTGCGCACGGCCCGCAGATGACCGCGATCTGGGGTACGACGCCTGACATCAGCACGTTGCGGTTGAATACCTGGCCATAGCCCGACAGGCTTTCCACACCTTCCTGAATCCGCGCGCCACCCGAATCGTTGAAGCCGACCAGCGGCATGCCGCCACGTGCGGCATGGTCCATCAGCTCGCAGATCTTGCGCGCGTGGACGGCGCCGAGTGATCCGCCGGCAATCATGAAGTCCTGGCTGAAACCTGCGACCGGGCGTCCGTCGACAAAGCCGATGCCGGTGATGACGCCATCGGTGGGGAGCGATTTTTTCTCCATGCCGAAGCCGCGCGTCTCATGCTGGGCATGAAGACCGAACTCCTGGAAGGTGTCCCTGGCATAGAGGCCCTGCAGCCGCTCGCGTGCGGTCAGCTGGCCTTTGGCATGGCGCCTGGCGATGCGTTCCGGCCCGCCGGAGGCAAGGGCCTCGGCCTGGCGTCGCTCAAGGTCGTCGAGTAGCTTCTTGTCAATCGCCATGGATCCTCTTCAGCGCTGGGGTTGAGCATTGCCGCGCGTCAGGCGAAAACGCCTGCGCAGGTACAAACCTTAGCATGGTCTATGTTTCATTCCAGCCTTGTCCATGCAGGCGGGTTTATCTTTCCGTGCCGGCGGCATATGAACGCTGCGTGACCGCTTCCGCCGGGCGGTACTCCGCCTGGCGCTGCCCGGCCGGGCGCTCGGCAAGCTGGAGCAATGCCCGCAGCTGGAGGATCAGCGCATCGCGCAGTTCGAGCAGGTCGCGGATGCCGCGTTCAAGCTCGGCGTGCTGATCCTCATCCCGGGCATGCATGGTGCATAATTGCGTGCCCAGTTCATGAACCGACCGGTGCAGGGACTGAATCTGCTCCCAGGTCCTGTCGCCTCGGCGATGGTTCAGGCCGCCAGCGTCCAGCCACTTGCCGAATGCGCATTCATGACGATCGAGCGGTGGCGGTGCCCCCCGTTCGCCCTTGAGGTAATGAATCAAGGCGCTGATCCACGCCCGATGTTCGACACTGGCAAAGAGCAGGGGCAGCGCGCTGCGTCTGACGGTCCGGCAAGCCTGCCATGTCGGGTCGGGGCGCCACGATGCGCACCAGCCAGGTATCGCCGCGGCGGGCATCGGACGCGCGATCCCGTAGCCTTGCGCCAGTTCGCAGCCGAGCTGCAGCAGCAGCTCTCCGTGCTCCACGGTCTCCACGCCTTCCGCAATGACCTGGCGGCGGAACGCTGCGGCCAGGCCGAGCACGCTTTCGACAATGGCGAGATCGTCAGGGTCGTCGAGGATGTCGCGTACGAAGCTCTGGTCGATCTTGAGCTGGGCGACCGGCAGGCGCTTGAGGTAGGTCAGCGACGAATAGCCGGTGCCGAAGTCATCGAGTGCGAACTTTACGCCGAGCTCGCTGCAGGCCTGGATGATCTCCGCGACCCCGGCGAGATCCTCGAGCGCACTTGTCTCCAGGACTTCCAGCTCAACGCAGGAGGGCGGGATCTGCGGGTGTGCGCTCAGGATGTCGCGCAGGCGGTCCACAAAGCCGGGGTCGCGCAACTGGCGGGCGCCGACGTTGATGCTGGCGTGCAGGTCGAGGCCGAGTGCATGCCAGGCTTCCATCTGGCTCAGCGTGGTGTCGATGACCCAGTCGCCGAGCTCGATCGACAGCGGATGGTTCTCGATGACCGGCAGGAAGGAGCCCGGGAGCAGCAGTCCCTTTTCGGGGTGCTGCCAGCGGATCAGCGCTTCGGCGCCGACCACCTTGCCGGTGCGCATATTGACCTTGGGCTGGTAATACATGACCAGTTCGTTCTCGGTCATTGCCTGGCGGATGCGTTCGAGACTCTCGTAGTGGCCGCGCACGCTGCGGTCATGGTCGGCGTCGAACACGTGATAGCAGTTCTTGCCCGAGAGCTTGGCCTGGTACATCGACTGGTCGGCCTGACGCAGCAACTGGTCGGCATCCACTTCCTCCGTCTGCGGATAGAAGGTGACGCCGACACTGGCCGAAACCTGCAGCACCAGATCGTCGACATGAACCGGCTGGGCGGCAGCCGCGAGCAGGCGGGTGAGCAGTGTCACGCTGTCGGCGACCGCATCGAGATCGACCAGGACCGCGACGAACTCGTCGCCGCCCAGGCGGGCGAGCGTGTCGCCCTCGCGCAGCGTCTGGCGCATGCGTGTCGACACGGTCATCAGCAGCTGGTCACCCGCGTCATGGCCGTTGTGGTCGTTGACCGATTTGAAGCCGTCGAGGTCGAGATAGGCGACGGCCAGGCGCTGTTTCCGCCGCTGGGCCTGGGCCATGGCCTGGTGCAGCCGGTCGGCAAGCAGTACGCGGTTGGGCAGGCTGGTCAGCGCATCGTAGTGGGCAATGTGCTCCAGTTGGCTCTCGTGCTCCTTGAGCCGGGAAATGTCGGAAAACAGTGCCACGTAACGCTGAATGTTGCCGTGCTCGTCGTGCACCGCGCTGATGGTCTGCATTTCGGCGAACACCTCGCCATTCTTGCGCCGGTTCCAGACCTCCCCCGACCACTGCCCGTTCTCGACCAGGGTTTTCCACATCGTTGCGTAGAACTCGTCGGACTGACGGCCGGACTTCAGGATACGAGGGTTCTGCCCCAGCGCCTCTTCGCGGCTGAAGCCGGTCATGCGGCTGAAGGCTGCGTTGACATCGATGATGCGGCCGTCGGGTGCGGTGATCATGATGGCTTCGTGCGCATGGGTGAATACGCTGGCGGCGAGGTGCAGGCGCTCCTCCGCCTGCTTGCGTTCGGTGATGTCGACAATGTCGCCGATGTAGTGCTGCAGTTTTCCCTGTGTGTCGCGCGAGGCGGTGATCGACATCTGCACGTGGTAGAGCGTGCCGTCCTTGCGCCGGTTGACCAGTTGCCCGCGCCAGAAGCCCTCGTCGAGCAGGGTGGTCCACATCCGGGTGTAGAAGGCTCTGTCATGTGTGCCGGATGCGAGCAGACGAGGGTTGCGGCCGATGACCTCGTCTGTGCCGTAACCGGTGATGCGGGTGAAGGCGGCATTGACGGAGATGATGTCGGCGTTGACGTCGGTGATGACGATCGCCTCGGCACTGGACTCGAAAACCGTCGCATTGATGCGCTGCAGTCGCTCCGCTTCGGCGCGCTGGGTCATCAGCTGGATGCGGCGACGGTAGAAGGCGCCGGCGATCAGGATGACGGCGAGCAGGGCCGGGCCGACCACGAACACCAGGGCTTTCGCTTCGCTTCTCCAGCCTTGCAGCGCGGTGTCGCGATACAGGTGGGTGATCATGATGAAGGGGTACAGGGAGGAGGTGCGGAAGGTGCTCAGGGCGCCACTGCGGTCATCCGTGTCGCGCTCGAAGCGACCGTGCTCGGCGTCGGTTTGCACCAGGGCAGCGAGGTCGCCGGCATTGACCGTGCCTGCTCGGGCGTCGGGGTCGTTGGCGATCAGCAGTGTGCCGTCGTAGCGCAGCACCTTGATCAGGGCCGTTTCGGAATGGACGCTCTGCGACATCAGGTTGACGAAGAAGTCCGGATTCAGCGCGATCAGGATCGTGACCGCGTGGTCGCCGAAGCTCAGGCTGCGCGCGACCGGGATGAAACTCAGCGCATCGGCGGCCAGCGGGGCGTCTGCCGTGGTGCGGCGTCCGCCGGCAAAATCGCGTCCGGCCCACGGGACGCCAATGCGCAGAATCTCGCGGGCGCCGCTGACCGGCGGAAGAAAGTCTTCCAGCGTGATCGTCTCGCCGATATTGGCCGGATTGGAACTGGCGATGATGCGGTTCTGATCGTCGACCAGCGACATCGAGCGCAGGAAGGGAGAATTGCGCAAGGTGGCGAGAAAAGCGACCTCAGTCGCCGCGAGGTCGGGGCGGCCATCGTTTTCTGTCACCGAGGTGGCGGCCGCCAGTTCGGCAATATGCAGGCTCTGTGTCAGATAGTCCTCGAAGCTGCGGGTGTGCAGCGCCGAGATCTCATAGCCCGCACGCACCGCGTCAGCGTTCAGACGCCACAGGGTGTAGCCGGTGATTGCAAGGAGCCCGGCCGAGAACAGTGACAGCGTGAGCAGGAAGGTGAGGCGCAGCTGGCGCACGCTCTGCGTCACGGAGCGACGATCGGGTCAAGCTTGTGGCGCCTGGCGGCAGACATCAGGCGACCGTCACGCTTGATGTCGCTGACAAAGCGCTCGAGGCGGGCATGCCAATCGTCATCCCCGGGTTGCATCGCATAGGCATAGGACGTGACGTGATACGTGCTTGGAGGGGACACGAGTCGGGCCCACTGTGCATTCGCGAGAAAGCGCTGAATGTAAGGGTAATCGGTCATGAATACGTCGGCCCGCCCCGCCTGCACCTCCTGTTCGCGCGCAAACGGGGTGTCGAGCACCAGCAGTTCGGCGGCCTTGAGCTTGTTGCGCATCACAGGCTCATGCAGCGTCCCCTTCGCCACGGCGACGACCGACCCCGGCTTGTCGATATCGTCCCACTGCTTGATGCGACGGTTGGTTTTCGACGCAATGGCGTAGATGTCGCTGGCGAGATGCGGCGAGGTGAAGCGCAGTTTTTTCTGTCGTTGCGGGGTGATGCCAACCGCGAACATGGCGACGTCGCACCGGTCGGCGCTGATGTCGTCGATCAGGCGCGCGAATGAGCTGTCTACGAAAACAACGCTGGCGCCAAGATCCTTGCCGAGCGCCTCGGCCATGTCGATGTCGATCCCCGAGAGCACCTGCGTTTTCGGGTTGCGATAGCTGATGCCGTAATAGTCCGGCCAGATGCAGACGCGGACCTGCCTGTCTGCCATGACGCGTTCAAGGCGTCCGGTGCGCTCCTGCTGGCTGGCCGCGTGCAAGGGAAAGCCGAGACATGTGGCGAGGGTCAGTGTCAGAGCAATGCGGTGCATCAGAATCTTCCTTCCTGAAAACGGCCTTGGAGCATTTTCGGTAACGACCGATGACGAGACATCGGCAGCGCGGTCCCGGGGCGCTTTGCGGTGGCGAAGATTACCACTTCGTAAGTAGGAATGAATGCGGCGGACGTCTCAGCTGCACGCAGATGGATTTCAATCCTCTGTTCGGGAAGTGTGCGCCGGCACTGCCCGCGAGACAACCAGCATGGAAATCTGCTACGCCAGTGCCTGAATGCGGCCAGCCAGCAGGCCATCAACCGAAAGTCCTAATTTAAGGAAACCGCCCGCGTGCGCGTGCATGCGTCGGCGAAGCCGGGTCGGGTGGGCGCTCTTCACGTCGCGCATGGCGGGCTTCGCTGTGCAGTAAGGGGCGGATGCCCCCGCCAATTTTGTGGCTCAATTCCCCATGCGGCGTATCCGTCGTCAAGCCGTGGGCGCATGAACGCGCTTGATGAAGGCTGTGCTGGAAAATACGGCGCGGCAAGGGTACTGTATGACGAATCTACCCGCAATTCGCGGGCCGGTACCGCAGAGGGAGCTATGGCACGCATCGATTGGAGCGATTACGCCTGTTCGGGTTTGTACGACGAGCTTGTCACCGAGGACGGGGTGCCCCGGGAAGCAGCCGATGAGTTGTGCCGTTACCTGGCGAGCCTGTCCGCCGAAGAGGTGGCAGAGCTCAAGACCGCCGCCGAGGTGGCGATTCAGGTGATGGGAATCACCTTCACCGTGTATTCGGACGGCAACATGATCGATCGGGCCTGGCCCTTCGACATCGTGCCGCGAATCATTCCGCTGAAGGAGTGGGAGCGCGTCGAGGCGGGGCTCAAGCAGCGCGTGCACGCGCTGAACCTGTTCATCGACGACCTCTACCACGACCAGCGCATCATCAAGGATGGCGTCTTTCCGGCCGAACTGCTCGAGCAGTCGGTGAACTTCCGCCCTCAATGCGTGGGTGTGAGTCCGCCGCACGGCATCTGGGCACACATCTGCGGTTCGGATCTGGTGCGCGACAAGGATGGCACCATCTACGTCCTCGAAGACAATCTGCGCATCCCCTCGGGCGTGTCCTACATGCTCGAGAACCGCAACGTGATGAAGCGGGTGATGCCCGAGATGTTCGAAACCGGCAGGATCATGCCGGTCGACGACTACCCGTCACAGCTCTACGACATGCTCTCGGCGATGTCGCCGCGTCCGGGCGAGATGCCTTCGATCGCGATCCTGACCCCGGGCATCTATAACTCGGCCTATTTCGAGCACGCCTATCTTGCGCAGCAGATGGGCGTGGATCTCGTCGAAGGCTCCGACCTCATTGTCGGTACCGACGATTGTGTCTACATGCGCACGATCGATGGCCTCAAGCGGGTGGATGTGATCTACCGGCGGGTTGATGACTTGTTCATCGATCCGGAGGCCTTCAATCCCGACTCGATGCTGGGCGTGCGCGGCCTGATGCGGTCCTGGCGCGCGGGCAAGGTGGCGCTGTGCAATGCGCCGGGTGCGGGTGTTGCGGACGACAAGGTCGTGTACGCGTTCGTCCCCAAGATCATCAAGTATTACCTTGGCGAAGAGGCGATCGTGCCCAATGTGCCGAGTTATCTGTGCATGTACGAAGACGACCGGCGCTATGTGCTCGACAATCTCGACAAGCTGGTGGTCAAGCCTGCCAACGAATCAGGCGGTTACGGCATGCTGGTCGGGCCGCACTCGACCGCTGAACAGCAGGCCGAATTCGCGGAGCGTATCAAGGCCGATCCGCGCAACTACATGGCGCAGCCGACGCTCATGCTGTCTGCCGCGCCAACACTGTGCGGAGACGGTATCGATCCGCGGCACGTCGATTTGCGTCCGTTCATTCTCTCTGCCGGTATCGATACCTATGTGACGACGGGTGGCCTGACACGGGTTGCGCTGGTCAAGGGGTCGCTGGTGGTGAACTCATCTCAGGGTGGTGGCAGCAAAGACACCTGGATTGTCGATACCGAGGGGGCCTGAACATGTTGTCCCGAGTCGCAGAAAACCTTTACTGGATGGGGCGCTACATGGAGCGCGCCGAAGACACTGCCCGTCTGATCCAGGTCAGCCGCCACGTGATGCTCGATTTTCCGGGTACGGCCAACCTGGGCTGGTCCTCGCTGATCAACATCACGGGCAGTGACGAACTCTTCAACGAGCACTATGGCAAGCGCGACGAGGCCAGCGTGCTGGCCTTCCTGTGTGCCGACCGGCGTTACAGTGGCTCGATCGTCTCGGCACTTGCTGCCGCGCGCGAGAACCTGCGTACCACCCGCGAGGTGATGCCGCGCGAGGTGTGGGAGGAAGTCAATCAGCTTTATCACGCCGTCAGCGAGCAGGCCAGCCAGGGCATTTCAGTGCGCCGCATGGACGGGTTTCTCAAGACCGTGATTCGCGGTTGCCAGACCATTACCGGGATGATCATCGGTACCTTGAGTCACACGCCGGCCCGCACCTTCTGCGGTATGGGCTGCTATCTCGAGCGTGCCGACATGACTACCCGTACCCTGGACGTGCGCTCGGCGAACTTGCTGCCCCGCGCACCGGGTGATCTCACACCCTTCGAGAATCTGCAGTGGATGGGCGTGCTCAAGTCGCTGTCGGCCTACCAGATGTACCGCCAGCATGTTCGTCACCGGGTGCGCGGTCCGGAAGTGGTTCGCTTCATCCTCAACGACCCGCTTTTCCCGCGTTCGGTGAAGCGCTGTCTCATGGATCTGCATCGAAACATGTACACCCTGCCGCGGAACGATGCGGCTCGTGCAGTGGTAACGGCCTTGCAGGACCGCTTCGACTCGGTGGATACCGACTGGCTGGCGGGCTCACCGGACGACCTGCACCGGTTCGTGGACGATCTGCAGGTGGGGATCGGCGAGATTCACGACGTGATCAAATCCACCTGGTTCGGCGGAGTGGACGAACCGGCGCCGGTCATCGAGGACTGATGCCATCAGCGTCCGGCGGCCCTCCTCGTGGCTGCCGGGTGCGGTTTTCACGGCGTGCGCCATGCTGGCGCGTTGCCGATTCTGTCCATCAGAAAGTCGATGAATATCCTGGCCTTTGCCGTCAGGACATTGGATTTCGGATAGACCAGCCACAACGCGGACTGATCGTCGACCCAGTAGTCCGGCAGTACGCGTACGAGCTTGCCCTCTGCGAGTTCGCGATGAACGCTCCACAGTGAATTCACCGAGATGCTCGCCCCTGCGAGTGTGGCGATCGTCTGACTCAAGCCGTCATCCAGCACCAGTCGGCCGCCTGCAAGGCGCGGGTCGGCACGGAAAGCGATCGCCGCGGCGTGTGTCGTCGCCCGCACCGAGCGGATCGCACCGGGCGTGGCGAGTATTGTGCTGCCCCTGCGTCATCTGGCCCATATGGCAAAGGCGGCGGCCAGCGCAGACGTGCTGTCGGAGGAGCTGATCAGTTTCGGGGTTGCGTCGGGCGACCGGCCGGAAGAGTATCCGGCCGGTCGCCCTGCCTTTTGCCGAGCGCGGGGTCCGTTTTCGTGCCAGCTTCGACTATATCGAGCGCATGTGGGACGCATCGCCAGCGTTTGAGAACATCCATGGCTGCCCCGATGGCGACATGGACATGTTGCCCAAACCTGCGGGCGGAAAACTGCTGCTGATTACTGGCGCCAGCCAGGAGGCCCCTGACTGGATCGCACGCCACGGCGCGGGCTGGATCAACGATCCGCGCCCGGCGTCGGTGCAGGCGAAGATCGTTGCCGACTGGCGGGCGCGGGTCGAGGCCGTGGGCGGCGCGGCAAAGCCGGCGATGCAATCGCTGTCTGTCGATCTGACCGACGACCCGGATATGCCGCCGCAACCGATTCATCTGGGCTTCCGCTCAGGCGTGCTTCACCTTCGGGCCTACCTGAAAGAGCTGGGTTCGATCGGCGTGAATCACGTGGTGCTGAACCTGCGCTTCAACCATGCTGATATCGAGACCACAATCCACCGTCTGGCCGCCGAAGTGCTGCCGGACTTCAGTGTGTAAGCGAGGAGCGACAATGCAGAAATCGATTCTTGTCACCGGTTCGACCGACGGCATTGGCCTCGAGACAGCAAAAATGCTGGTCTTGACAAGCTGGCATTGACAATGTGGTCCCGACATCTGGCGCTCGAACTGAAGGCGGACGGGCCGGTCATCGTTGCGGTTAATCCCGGGTCCTTGCTGGGGAGCAAGATGGTGAAGGAGGGCTTCGGTGTCGACGGCGGCGATCTCGGTATTGGCGCGGATATCCTCACTCGCGCGGCACTGTCTGATGAGTTTGCGACGGCCAGCGGCAAGTACTACGACAACGATTCACGCCGGTTTGCCTCGCCCCATCTCGATGGGCTTGATGCAAGGAAATCAGAGGTGCTCGTGCGCGCGATCGAGACGCTCATTGCGCGCCTGACCTGATCGCGACCGGTGGAGTGCGTGCCCGCTGAAAACCGTGACCGCCCCATGCCGGTGGCGTTTTGAGCATGGCACGTTTGCGCTGAATCATGGCCCGAAGGGAATGCGAAGGAGTCCAGCCGGTGACGGCTGGGGCCATTGTTTTTCTTCGGCGCGCCGTTGGCGCGCGACCTGCCCCTGCTTTACCCTCCCGCTCATGTCTCTGACCATTGCCTCTGCCGTTGAGAGTGAACTGCTCATCAAGAAGAGCCGGTTCCTGTGTCGCGTGCAACCTGTCCCCGACCGTGAGGCCGCAAAGCTCATCGTCGCCGGATTGCGCGAGACGCATCCCGGGGCTGCACATGTCTGCTGGGCGCTTCTTGCGGGCGGCCACTCCGCTGCGGTGGATGATGGCGAACCGTCAGGTACGGCCGGGCGCCCGATGCTCGATGTGCTACGGCATCAGGACCTGGACGGAGTGGTGGCGACGGTTGTGCGCTACTACGGAGGCGTGCAGCTAGGGGCAGGCGGGTTGGTGCGGGCCTACACGAACTGCGTTGCCCAGGCTCTCAAGTCGGCGACCAAGGTGCCTGTTCTGAAAGTGAGAACCTTTCAATGCGCGGTTCCCTACGCGCTTGAGGGGCTGCTGCGTCGAGAGCTTGAGGCGGCCCGGGGGCAATTGCAGAGCGTTCAGCATGGCGCACAGGTCACGTTCGTTTTCTCGCTTGAGGAGAGCTCGGCTACTGCCCTGGTTGACCGCCTGGATGAGGCTGGCAAGGGGCACATTGCCTGGTGCGCCCCAACCTTGGCCGACTGAGGTCGTAGATTTGTCGCGCTTCACGGGGCGCGGCCGATGCTCGGATGTTCGCGTTGTTCTGCGAAGTGGCTGAGTTGCGCCGGTACGGACTCGTTGTCCACCTTGGCGGAGTCAGGCGTTTCGATCAGCGACCCAGGTCCAGACCAGAAAGCAAAAAGCCCAGCCGGTGAGGGCTGGGCTTTTCACTGTATTTTGTGGTGGTGATGGGCAGAATCGAACTGCCGACCTATGGGTTATGAATCCATCGCTCTAACCGTCTGAGCTACATCACCAACAGAGCGCAGCAATATAGCCGTTCAACCTGTGTGCGTCAATATCCTGTTGATGGGAATTTTCAGGTGCGCTGTGAGCGGCGAGGCTGGGGTTTTGCGGGCGTCCGGGCTGGAGGGCTTGATTTATAAGGGGTTTGCATTGACAGGAAGGGGGCGATCGGAGATCATCCAGAGCCTTGATATCCTCCATCGGCATTGCCGGGAAATCGTGCGCGACCTCCGTCTCGTTTTGTGCCTCGTTTTGGCCTGCCTAAGTTCTCAGCTTGCGCTCGCCGCTGGGCTGCGGCCGTTTCCCGCTGGTGCCAAGAAGGTGGAGATGACCTTTGTCGCCGTCGGGAAGGTGAGTGTGGATGGCGATGTCTTCCTGCTCAGTCCCGGTGCACAGATTCGTGACACCCACAACCGTATCGTATTGCCCTCCTACGTGAACGGAGAGCATATGGTTCGAGTGCTGATCGATAATATTGGCCAGGTTCATCGGGTGTGGATTCTCACGCCCGAGGAAATTGCTGCGCCCGACCCCAAGCAGTGAACACCCCTCAATGAAGAAACTCTACATCCGCACCTTCGGGTGCCAGATGAACGAGTACGACTCCGACAAGATGGCGGACGTACTTGGTGCGGAAGACGGTCTGACCAAGACCGAGAACCCCGAAGAAGCGGACATCATCCTGTTCAACACCTGTTCGGTGCGCGAGAAGGCGCAGGAGCGGGTGTTTCACGACCTGGGTCGCGTGCGTCTGCTCAAGCAGCAGAATCCGGATCTGATCATCGGTGTGGGTGGTTGCGTGGCGAGCCAGGAAGGCGAGGCGATCGTTAAGCGCGCGCCCTACGTGGACGTGGTGTTCGGCCCCCAGACCCTGCATCGTCTGCCGGCGCTGATCGAGGCCCGGCGCAAGAGCGGTCGCTCGCAGGTGGATATCTCTTTCCCCGAGATCGAGAAGTTCGACGCCATGCCGCCGGCGCGGGTTGAGGGCGCGAGTGCCTTCGTGTCGATCATGGAGGGATGCTCCAAGTACTGTACTTTCTGCGTGGTGCCTTACACACGTGGCGAGGAGGTGTCCCGCCCGCTCGACGATGTGCTGGCCGAGGTCGCAGGACTGGCGGCGCAAGGGGTGAAGGAAGTGACCCTGCTGGGGCAGAACGTGAATGCCTGGCGCGGCGAGATCGTGCGCGAAGGCGGCGAGGAGGGCGACTTTGCCTTCCTGCTGGAGTGTGTGGCCGACATCCCCGGCATCGAGCGTATCCGTTACACGACCTCGCATCCGCGCGAGATGTCGCAGCGGGTGTTCGATGCCTACATGAACATCCCCAAGCTGGTGTCCCATCTCCATCTGCCCGTGCAGTCCGGTTCCGATCGCGTGCTGGCGGCCATGAAGCGTGGTTACACCGTGCTCGAATTCAAGTCGGTGGTGAAGAAGCTGCGCGCTGCGCGGCCCGACCTGTCGCTGTCGTCGGACTTCATCGTGGGCTTCCCCGGTGAGACCGAAGAGGACTTCGAAAAGACCATGAAGCTGATTGACGAGGTGGGTTTCGATTCGTCCTTCAGCTTCGTGTATAGCTCGCGTCCGGGTACGCCTGCGGCGGATCTTGAAGATCCGGTACCGCAGGAGACCAAGTTGCGCTGGCTGGCGCGGCTGCAGAAGCGGATCGACGAGCAGGCGCAGGTCATCAGTCAGGCCATGGTGGGAACGGTGCAGCGCATCCTCGTCGAAGGGCCTTCGCGCAAGGACCCGGACGAGCTTGCAGGGCGCACCGATAACAACCGCGTGGTCAACTTTGTGGCGGCCTCGCCCAACCGGACCCGGCTGATCAACCAGTTCATCGATGTCCGGATCACGTCTGCGCTGCCGCACAGCCTGCGTGGCGAAATCGTGACGCGGGAGTCCTGATGGCGCGCAGTATCGAACTCTCCTTCGAGCCGGTCGACAATGCCCGGCTCGCCAATCTGTGCGGCACACTCGACGAGAATCTGCGCCAGATCGAAGCTGCATTCGACATCACCATTTCCCGCCGTGGCGAGCGCTTCTCGCTGCAGGGGGCGCTGACCAAGACGCGGCTCGCCGAGCAGGCGCTGAAGCAGTTCTATGCCGGGGCCGACGAACACCTGTCGCCCGCCGATCTGCAGTTGGCGCTGATCGAGATCGGCACTCATGCGGATGCCGTGAAATCGGCGCCGGTGCTGATGACACGCAAGCACGACCTGCACGGGCGCACGCCGCGTCAGGTAGAGTACCTGCGTAACATCCAGGAGCATGACATCACCTTCGGCATCGGCCCCGCCGGTACCGGCAAGACCTATCTCGCGGTCGCGAGTGCGGTCGATGCGCTGGAGCGCGACCTGGTCGAGCGCATCCTTCTGACCCGGCCTGCGGTCGAGGCGGGCGAGCGTCTTGGCTTTCTGCCGGGCGATCTGGCGCAGAAGGTCGACCCCTATCTGCGACCGCTGTATGACGCCCTGTATGAACTGATGGGGGTGGAGCGGGTCACCAAGCTCTTCGAGCGCGGTACGCTCGAGATCGCACCGCTTGCCTTCATGCGCGGGCGCACGCTGAACAACGCGTTCATCATTCTCGATGAAGCGCAGAACACGACGCCCGAGCAGATGAAGATGTTCCTGACCCGGATCGGATTCGGTGCCAAGGCCGTCGTCACCGGCGACCTCACCCAGATCGATTTGCCGCGAGGCAACCGCAGCGGCCTGCTTGAGGCACGCGAAGTGCTTGGCAAGGTGCGCGGACTGGCCTTTACCGAATTTCAGAAAGAAGATGTGGTGCGTCACCCCCTGGTGGCCCGCATCGTTGAAGCCTACGACAATCAGACGGCGCGCGTCGCGCGTGCTGCTGCAGCAAAAGCAAAGGAAGTGAGTCATGCCCAGGCAGGCGAATAGCCCCAAGATCATTGCCATCGACAGCGAGGGGCGCTCGAGCCGGGTCAAGGCCGAGCGCCTTGAGGTTGAGTTCAGCGATGGCCGCCGCCTGCTGCTGTCTTTTCCCAGCAAGGCGTGGGGAGACATCGAGGTCGAGGCGGACACGGTAAATGAGGCCGATGTCCCCGTCATCAGCGTGCAACCGGCCGCCTGTAACGTGCTGACCCTGCGCGTGGACGTGCATCACGACATGATCGAGGTCGATTCGATCGATCTGCCGGAAACCATAGCGCCGCCGATGCTGAACCTGACGGTGCAGAAGGCGCTGGAAGGCAGCGACCGGATCAGTGCGCCCAAGAAGCACCAGATCCGGCGCTGGGCTCAGGCTGCTTTGCAGCGCGATGTTGAGGTTACCGTGCGGCTCGTGGGCGAAGCGGAAGGCCGGGAGCTCAACCGCAACTACCGTGGCAAGGACTATGCAACCAATGTGCTGACCTTTGCCTACGGCGAGGAGTCGGACATGCCGCAGGTCGAGGGCGCACCCTTGATGGGCGATCTCGTCCTGTGCGTGCCGGTTGTGGTGCGCGAAGCGGGTGAGCAGGGCAAGTCGCTCGATGCGCACTTTGCCCATCTGGTGGTGCATGGCATGCTGCACATGCAGGGCTATGACCATGAAGTGGAGGCTGAGGCGAGCGTCATGGAAGCGCGCGAGCGCGACATTCTGCGTACCCTCGGCTATGCTGACCCATATGCATGAGGGCAGCGCCTCGGGGTGAGGCGTAAGGCGTGGGTGATTGCATGCATGGTTCGTGCTTGTAATTGCTCACTCCTTATTCCTTACCCATCACTAAAATGGACAGTAGCCCTAGTAAACCCTCGCTAATCGAGCGACTTTCGGCCCTTCTTTCGCGCGAGCCGGAAGATCGCGATGAGCTTCTCGCGCTACTTCACTCGGCATTCGATCGCAATCTGCTCGATGCCGATGCCCTTTCGATCATCGAGGGCGCCCTGCAGATGTCGGACATGCAGGTGCGTGACGTGATGATTCCCCGTGCCCAGATGGACGTCGTGCATGTCGACGATCCGATGGACAAGATCGCCGCCTTTGTCGTCGACACCGCCCACTCGCGCTTCCCTGCAATCGGGGAGAGCAAGGACGATGTATCGGGCATCCTGCTGGCAAAGGACTTGCTGCGTTACTTTGCCGGTCGCGAGTTCGATCTGCGCGACATGCTGCGTCCAGCGGTGTTCGTGCCCGAATCCAAGCGTCTCAACGTGCTGCTGCGCGACTTCCGTGTCAGTCGCAATCACATGGCCATCGTTGTCGACGAGTACGGCGGCGTTGCCGGCCTCGTGACCATCGAGGACGTGCTTGAGCAGATCGTCGGCGACATCGAGGACGAGTACGATTTCGACGAGATCGGCGACAACATCCGCCTCGACCAGAGCGGGCGCTACCGCGTCAAGGCAACCACCGAGATCGAGGACTTCAACGCGGCGTTTGCGACCCATTTCAGCGATGAGGAAGTCGACACCGTCGGTGGCCTGGTCATTCGTCAGTTCGGTCGCCTGCCCAAGCGTGGCGAGGCCGTGGTGCTCGAGGGGCTGAAAATCCAGGTGCTCCGCGCAGACAGTCGCCGAGTGCACACCCTCGTGGTGGAGCGGGTGCCGGTCGTATCCGAAGTCAGCGGCGACTGATGATCGCGCTGTTGCGGGGCCGGCTGACGCTGGCTTTCCTGCCGGCGTTGCTGGCCGGTGGCGTGTCGGTGCTCGGCTTCGCGCCCTTCGGCTGGTTCGTGCTCGTATTTCTCGGTGTGGGCGCGCTGGCCTTCCTTCTTGAGCGCGCCCCCGATGCCCGGACGGGATTCATGTGCGGGCTCGGATGGGGGCTGGGTGCTTTCCTGGCCGGCGTGTCCTGGCTCTACGTTGCGCTCAACCGTTTCGGTGGCATGCCCATGCCGCTCGCGGCGTTCGCCATTCTGCTGTTCTGCCTTTACCTCGCGCTCTATCCGGCGCTGGCCGGTGCGCTCTATGTGCGCCTCAAGTCAGGCGGCCTGGTCTGGAGGGGGGCGCTGTTCGCGGCCTTGTGGATTCTCGCCGAGTGGCTGCGGGGCGTTGTCTTCACCGGCTTCCCCTGGCTTGCCACCGGTTATTCGCAGACCCCGCCCAGCCCGCTGGCCGCCTATCTGCCGGTGATCGGCGTGTACGGCGTCGGCGGCGCGGTCGCCTTCGTTGCGGCCCTGGCTGCGCTTGCACCCTGGCGCCGGCTGCGGGGCTTGCCGCGACCGCTTGCGATCATCGCCGGCGTGTTCGTGCTCGCGATCGGACTTGGCCGCGTCGAGTGGACCGAGCCCGAGGGCGAGCCGCTGTCGGTTGCCCTGATCCAGACGAATGTCGAGCAGGACCTCAAGTGGGCGCCCGGGCACTTTGCCGAGGTGTTGCAGACCAATCTGAGGCTGGTGAGCGATAGTCGCGCGGATTTCGTGGTGTTGCCGGAGACCACCCTGCCGACACTGGTGGAGCGACTGCCTGAAGGCTACCTCGACCTGCTCGGTGGCATGGTGAGTGAGCGTGGCGGCATGCTGGTGCTCGGGGTGTTCTCCCGTGACGATGCCGGGCAGATCTTCAATGCCGCGATCAGCGTTGGCAGCGGGCCGCAGCAGCACTACGCCAAGCGCCATCTCGTTCCCTTCGGCGAGTATTCGCCGCCTTTCTTTGGCTGGTTCTACCGCCTGGCGGACATTCCGATGTCGGATCAGACGCGCGGCGCCCGCGAGCAGCCGCCGATGAGTGTGCTTGGGCAGCGCGTGGCCTTGAACATCTGCTACGAAGATCTCTTCGGGGCGGAGCTGCTCTCCAGCCTGCCGCAAGCTACGCTGATGCTGAACATTTCCAATCTTGCCTGGTATGGCGATTCGCTGGCGCAGCCCCAGCATCTGCAGATCGCCCGCGTCCGCGCGCTCGAGACCGGACGCCCGATGCTGCGCTCGACCAATACCGGCATGACTGCCGTGATTCAGCCCGATGGTCACGTCGATGCGGTGTTGCCAGCCTTCGAGGCGGGCGTGCTCGAAGCCGAGGTGCGTGGCTTCAAAGGGATGACGCCCTATGCACACTGGGGCAACTGGCCGGTGTTGCTGATTGCTGCCGGACTGCTGCTGATCGCCGTGCTGCGGCGACGGCGGGCGCCCGCCGCCTAGCCTGACGGCGCTGGCAATGCGCTTGACGCCGGCATTGCAGACACCCTGAAAATGCGCGCTGGCGCACCGCGATTGAGCCGATGCAGCCGATCGCCTGCCCGCGCGGGGCCGAATGCCAGTAAAATCCTGTGCTTTGCGTTCGTTGCGCGGCCCTGCCGCCCGAGACCATGTCACTCAAGAATCCGACCTTCCAGCAAGTCATCCTGACGCTCCAGCAGTTCTGGGGCGAGCGTGGCTGCGTGCTGCTGCAACCCTACGATCTCGAAGTGGGTGCCGGCACCTCGCACACCGCCACCTTTCTGCGCTCACTCGGCCCCGAGCCGTGGAATGCGGCGTATGTCCAGCCCTCGCGCCGTCCCAAGGACGGCCGCTACGGTGAGAACCCGAACCGTCTGCAGCACTACTACCAGTATCAGGTGGTGCTCAAGCCGTCGCCGCTGAACATCCAGGAGCTCTACCTTGACTCCCTGCGTGCGCTCGGTATCGATCCCAACGCGCACGACATCCGCTTTGTCGAGGACGACTGGGAGAACCCCACGCTCGGCGCCTGGGGCCTGGGCTGGGAAGTGTGGCTCGATGGCATGGAAGTCACCCAGTTCACCTATTTCCAGCAGGTTGGCGGCATCGACTGCAAGCCGGTGCTGGGCGAGATCACCTACGGTCTCGAGCGTCTGGCGATGTATCTGCAGGGCGTCGAGAACGTCTACGACCTCGTTTGGGCAGTGTATCCGGACGGCTCCAAGGTCACGTACGGCGACGTCTACCACCAGAACGAGGTCGAGCAGTCGACCTACAACTTCGAGCACTCGAACGTCGAGTTCCTGTTCTCGCTGTTTGCCAACTATGAATCCGAAGCCAAGCGCCTGATGGAAGTCGGTCTGGCGCTGCCGGCCTACGAAATGGTGCTCAAGGCGGCGCACAACTTCAACATGCTCGACGCCCGTGGCGCGATCTCGGTGACCGAGCGCGCGGCTTACATCGGCCGCATCCGCAACCTGTCGCGCGCGGTGGCGCAGGCCTACTACGAATCCCGTGAAGCGCTTGGCTTCCCGATGCTGAACAACAAGGAGCCCGCGTGATGACCAGCGCGACCCTGCTCGTCGAACTTCTGACCGAAGAATTGCCACCCAAGGCGCTGCCGCGTCTGGGCGAGACCTTTGCCGCCAAGATTGCCGAGGGCCTTAAAGCACGCGGGCTGGCACCCGCCGCCGCGACCTTCCGCAGTTTCGCCAGCCCCCGCAGGCTGGCCGTGACCGTGGCGGACGTTGTCGCTGCCGCTGCGGCAAAGGACGTGACTGAGAAGCTGATGCCTGTGTCCGTGGCCCTCGATGCCGAAGGCAAGCCCACGCAGGCCTTGCTCAAGAAGATGGAAGCAAAGGGCATTGCGCTGGATGCGGTTGCCGGCTTCGAGCGCCGTGTCGACGGCAAGGCCGAAGCCCTGTTCCACACCGCAACCGTGCCGGGTGCGAAGCTGGAGGACGTGCTGTCGACCATCGTCCAGGACGCGGTCAAGGCGCTGCCCATCCCCAAGGTGATGCGCTGGGGGGATGGTGATGCCACCTTCGTGCGTCCGGTGCATAAGCTCTCCATGCTGCACGGCGCGGACGTCGTGCCGGGGCGTGTGCTCGATCTCGACAGCGGCCGCACTACCCGCGGTCACCGTTTCATGAGCCGAGGCGAGATCGATATCGCCACTGCCAACGCCTACGAGCCCACGCTGCTGGCCGAAGGCAAGGTGATGCCGGATTTTGCCGAGCGCCGTGCCGAGATCGAACGCCAGCTGATCGCCGAGGCTGCACGCCAGCAGGCGTCGATCGGCGAGTATGCCGATCTGCTCGACGAAGTGGCGGCGCTGGTCGAGCACCCCACGGTCTACGTCGGTGAGTTCGAGGCTGAATTCCTGGCCGTACCGCAGGAGTGCCTGATTCTCACCATGCGCGCGAACCAGAAGTACTTTCCGCTGTTTGACGTCGACGGGACGCTGCTGAACCGCTTCCTGATCGTGTCCAACATGCAGCTGGAAGACCCGTCGAACATCGTCATCGGCAATCAGCGCGTGGTGCGCCCGCGTCTGTCCGATGCGCGCTTCTTCTTCGAACAGGACAAGAAGCAGACCCTCGAGTCGCGCCTGCCGCGGCTGGCGAGCGTGGTTTATCACAACAAGCTGGGTAACCAGTTCGAGCGCGTCGAACGGCTCGGCGTGCTGGCAGGTCATATCGCCGGCCTGCTGTCTGCCGACGTCCAGGCAGCGACACGTGCGGCATTGCTGGC
Source organism: Parazoarcus communis (assembly GCF_003111645.1). Classification (NCBI taxonomy): domain Bacteria; kingdom Pseudomonadati; phylum Pseudomonadota; class Betaproteobacteria; order Rhodocyclales; family Zoogloeaceae; genus Parazoarcus; species Parazoarcus communis. Next base: position 2,410,683 of record NZ_CP022187.1, on the reverse strand, counting down.
CAAGGTCGATCTGGTGACCGACATGGTCGGCGAGTTTCCGGAACTCCAGGGTGTGATGGGGCGCTACTATGCCCGCCATGACGGAGAGAGCGCGGTGGTGGCGGATGCCATCCAGGCGCACTATCAGCCGCGTTTCGCCGGCGACGTGCTGCCGGACGGCAACGTTGCGTGTGCGGTGGCGCTTGCCGACAAGCTCGATGCGCTGGTGGGATTCTTCGGCATTGGCATGGTGCCGACGGGCGACCGCGATCCGTTCGCGCTGCGCAGGGCGGCGCTGGGCGTGCTGCGGATCCTGATGGAAGCACCGCTGCCGCTCCAGCTGCCGCAGCTGATCGAACTTGCCGCCGCCGGGTTTGCCCCGGGACTGCTGACCGCCGAAGGCTTCCAGGCGCAGCTGCAGGACTTCATGCTTGAGCGTCTGCGCAACCTGCTGCGCGAAGGCGCGGGCGGGCGCGATGCTGCCGTCGCCGACGCAGTGCTCGCGCTGCGCCCGGCCCGCATCGACCTCGTGCCGGCCAAGCTCGACGCGGTCGAGGCCTTCCTCGCGCTGCCCGAATCTGCCGCACTGGCTGCCGCCAACAAGCGCATCGTCAATATCCTGAAGAAGACCGAAGCGCAGCCCGGCGAGCCTGACGTGGCCTTGCTGCAGGAAGAGGCGGAGAAGGCGCTTTTCCACCAGCTCAACGAGATTGCGCCGCTGGTCAGCTCTCATGTCGCCAACGAGAACTACACCGAAGCCCTGCTCAAGCTCGCAAGCCTGCGCGATGCGGTGGATGCCTTTTTCGACGGCGTGATGGTGATGGCCGAAGAGCCCCTGACGCGGCAGAACCGGCTCGCCCTGCTGGCGCGGCTTGCTGGCCTGATGAACCAGGTGGCTGACCTTTCGCGTCTGTCGGCCTGATCGATCCGGAGGCGGCCCGCTGCGTGCGGATCGCCTCCAACCCGTGCGGAGCGTGTGAATGAAGCTGATCATCCTGGACCGTGACGGAGTCATCAATGTGGACTCCGACCAGTTCATCAAGTCTCCCGACGAGTGGAAACCGATTCCCGGCTCGCTGGAAGCCATTGCACGGCTCAATCAGTGGGGCTGGCGGGTGGTCGTGGCCTCCAACCAGTCTGGCGTCGGGCGCGGGCTGTTTGGCATGGACACGCTCAATGCAATCAACGACAAGATGGTGAAGAGTCTGGCGCAGGTCGGTGGCCGGCTCGATGCGATCTTCTTCTGTCCGCATTCGGCCGACTCCACCTGCGAGTGTCGCAAACCGAAGCCTGGCTTGCTGATTCAGGTCTCGGAGCGCTTCAACGTCGACCTCAAGGGCGTGCCGGTCGTCGGCGACAGTCTGCGCGATCTGCAGGCTGGCATCGCCGTCGGCTGCAAACCCTATCTCGTGCTCACCGGCAAGGGCACGAAAACCCAACAGGACCCGGCCCTGCCCGAAGGGACGCTCGTCTATCCTGATCTGGCAGCGGTTGTTGCCGATCTCACTGCCTGAGCCTGCGGGTCTTTATCGTGATCTTTCTGCGTTCCTTTCTGTTTGCGATCGTCCTCGCGATCGTCACGCCGCCCTATGCGATCTTCGGGGTGCTGACCTTTCCCTTCCCGCCGCGGGTCAGGCACCGGATCATCACCTCGTGGGCGCCGCTCGTCATGTGGTTCGTATGGCACCTGCTCGGTATCCGCTACCGGGTGATCGGCAAGGAGAACATTCCTGCGGGGCCGTCCGTCATCCTGTCCAAGCATCAGTCGGCGTGGGAAACCATGGCCTTGCAGGTGATCTTTCCGCCCCTGTGCTTCGTGCTGAAGCGTGAGTTGCTTCGCGTACCGTTTTTCGGTTGGGGGCTGGCCCAGATTCCCGGTATCGCCATCGACCGCGCTGCCGGCAAGGATGCGCTCGCTCAAGTCGTTGAGCAGGGCAGGGCCAGGCTGAAGGAAGGCTTCTGGGTCGTGGTGTTCCCCGAAGGCACGCGCGTGGCGCCGGGAACGGCCCGTCGCTACAAGATCGGCGGAACCTGGCTGGCAAAGCGCGCCGGTGTCCCCATCGTGCCGGTGGCTCACAATGCGGGCGAGTTCTGGCGGCGCAATGCGTTTCTGAAGCAGCCGGGCGAGATCGTGGTCAGCATCGGGCCCCCGATCGACGTCAAAGGTGTGAAAACGGAAGAGTTGAACACCCGGGCCGAAGCCTGGATTGAGGGCGAGATGCGGCGGCTCTTTCCGCATCACTACACGGCTGAGGCTCTGGCAGCGGTTGGCCCGGAGATCAAGGCTGCCGAGTCTGAAGACCTCGGTTGATAGGGTCGGGAGCGCAGTGCGCTGGCCAGGTTCAGGCGCCTGCGCAGACGATCCGGTCCGGTGTCAAGTGATCAGGGGGCTTGATGAAAGGCGAATGCCTGTGCGGAGAGGTAAGGTTTGAAATTGATGGCGCGCTACCAAACCTCTATCAATGCCACTGCTCCCTGTGTCGTCGAGCAACCGGATCAGCGGCCAATGCCGCTACTTTTGTCCAGCGAGCGCACTTCCGCTGGGTGTCCGGTCAGGAAAGAATCCGCTCCTTTCAAAAGCCAGGCGGCTACCGGACAGACTTCTGTTCGGTATGTGGTAGCCCCGTTCCAAATGCGCTGAGAGGTACGGAGATGTTCTGGGTTCCAGCCGGCCTGCTCACAGACTTGGTTGCATCCAGAATCTCTGCGCACCTTCATCTGGCTTCAGCGGCGGCGTGGGAGCAGGAATCAGACGATTGCGTTCGCCTGGAAGGTGGCCCCGAAAGTCTGGAGTCACTCAAGCAGTTGTTGTAGTGGCAGGATGCCCATTTGGCTGCGCACTCTCTGTGCCCACCGATGAGCGCGATATACCGTAGACGAAAAAATGGCCCCGCAGTGCGGGGCCATTTTCATTCAGCCGGGGCTGAATTCGATCAGGCAGCCTTCTTGGCAGCCGTCTTGGTCGTGGTGCTCACGGCCTTCACGGTTGCGCTGGTAGCAGCAGCAACGTTGGCTTCGGCCAGTTCGGTCGCCTGCTTGGCGGCCTTGCTGAAGCTGTCGTAGGCGCTGTTGGCAGCGGCGATGGCGGACTTGACAGCAGCCACGGCAACGTCGGAACCAGCCGGTGCGGACTTGGCAGCCTTGTCCAGAGCAACGGCAACGCCCTTGTTCATTTCAGCGACCTGGCCTTCGACGACCTTGGACAGCTCTTCCTGGCTCTGCGAAGCGATTTCATACACGCTGCGAGCGTAGGCAACAGCCTTCTCGACCAGCGGCTGAGCCAGCGAGCTTTGCAGGGACAGAACTTCCTGCAGGTCCTTGGCACCCATCAGGGCCTTGGTGCTGGCAACGCTGTCTTCGAGGATCGAACGAGCGGTGTTCAGATTCAGGGCAGCCAGGCGCTCGGCGTTGGCGAAAGCGCTGTTGGTCAGGCTCAGCAGGGTTTCGATGTTGGCCTTGTTGGTGGCGGCGAACTGCTCGGGGGTAAATGCGGTCATGGTCATCTCCTGGGTGAATGCTAAAAAGCGGTTATGCAAAGACATCGGGTTTTGGTTTGCCGCGATGTTGCGTTGCAGCATGGTTTGAATTATAGGCAGACGAGATCACATGTCAAGCTATTTTTTGTGCGCCGCACCATTTCCTAACCTGCTGCATTTTCAAATGCTTAGCTGATGCTTCTTGCAGGCCGGGAGGTCTTGAATGCCGCTGAAACGGCGTCAGAGCGTCGTTGCAGACATGTTGACGTCATCGTGCGCGGACGGTGTTTCAAACCGATGAAAAACCGCATCAGGGAGAGACTGCCGCCGGCATTGCACCGGCGGCATCCGCGGCGAAGCTCAGTTGTGCTTGAACACCGGCTTGCGCTTGGCAACAAATGCGGCCATGCCTTCCTTCTGGTCGTTCAGTGCGAAAGACGAGTGGAAGACGCGGCGCTCGAACAGCAGGCCTTCGTTGAGGCTGCTTTCGAAGGCGCGGTTGATCGACTCCTTGATCATCATGACCACGGGCAGGGAGTATCCGGCGATGGTTTCGGCTGCCGCAAAGGCTTCTTCGAGCAGTTTGTCGGCAGGCACCACGCGCGATACCAGTCCGGCACGCTCGGCTTCGGCTGCATCCATGAAACGCGCGGTCAGGCACATGTCCATTGCCTTCGCCTTGCTGACGGCGCGCGGCAGACGCTGGGTTCCACCGGCGCCCGGAAGGATGCCGAGCTTGACTTCAGGCTGGCCGAACTTCGCCGAGTCGGCTGCAATGATGAAGTCGCACATCATGGCAAGTTCGCATCCGCCGCCAAGCGCGAAACCAGCAACCGCCGCGATGACCGGCTTGCGGCAGGTCTTGACCCGCTCCCAGTTGCGCGTGATGTAGTCGCCCTTGTAGGCGTCCATGTATGAGAACTCCGCCATGGCGCCAATGTCTGCGCCGGCGGCGAATGCTTTTTCGGAACCGGTAATCAGGATCGCACCGATGTTTTCGTCCGCTTCGTACGCGTCGAGTGCATGGCCGATCTCATCGACCAGACTGTCGTTGAGTGCGTTCAGGGCCTTGGGCCGGTTGAGCGTGATCAGGCCGACGCGGCCGCGAGTCTCGGTGATGATCAGTTCGTAACTCATGCGTTCTCCTTTCTTGGTTTGCGATTGTTCTTTTATTGGGCTGCGGGTGCTGCCTTGTTGTCGCCCTTGGGTTGAATCGTTGCCCGCACGCGGCCGGGGCTTGCGGTGCTGCCCGGCGCATTGGTCACCAGGTAGTTCTCGCTGACCGAGTCGTACTCGATGTAGGCTCCGCGCACTTCGTCTCCACCGCTGCGAACGTAGGCGCGCTTGAACAGTTTGGCTTTCTCGCCACGACTGTCGTACTCGATGCGTTCGGCTTCGCCGTCGACATAGTCGCCACTGCCTTCACGTTTCTGCCGGAAAGAGGCCAGCTTCCCACCGGACGCCGTGGCAACCCCATTCTGAAAGCCATCGGCGCCCTGAGTGACGACCAGCTTGTCCCCCTTGATCTGCAGCGTGCCCTGGGTGAGAACGACGTTGCCCTCGAAGATATGAACTTTGTTGCGGTCGTCGACCGTGACGCGGTCAGCTTCGATGTCGACAGGTTTTTCGCGGTCGGCACGTTCGGCAAATGCGGGCATGCAGATCGTTGCCAATGCGAGCAGGGAGATGGTCAAAGCAGTTTTCATGGGTTTTTCCCTTGGCGTCGGGGGATGTTCACCCGGGCCTGACCGATCAGGTCCAGAGTGCCAAAAAGGTTGTCCGCACGCAGGCCAAGCGCCTCGGCGGTGGTGAGCCCTTGGGTCAGTTTGACCGGGGCGGTGGATTCGGCGCGGTGATCTTCGGGCCAGACTGTGAGTTTTTCCGAGGCGAAGCGCATCATGTCCTGTCCGGGGTTGCCCTCGCGCTCGGCCCTGACCTGGCCCTGGAAATCGACCCGCTCACCCTCGGCAGAGACTTCCCCTGTATTCGCGGTGATCTCCATCCGGCGGCTGCCTGAAAGGATCTCGAGCCGTGGGCGATCAAGCTGGGTGACGCCCGATTGCGGCAGATGGGTGAGCTGGTCGGACAGCAGCACGTAACGTTCCGTGCCGTCCTTGCCGTAACCGGTAATGCGGGTCTGATTGGCGATGAAGTCGGGTGCGCCGCTCTGTGCCGGAGTGACGTCCGCGACGGGGGCGCGGGTCAGGCGCTCAAGCCAGATCGATGCGCCGGCAAGCAGTGCGAGCGCAAGTACAGGGTAGATGCGATAGGCTGACTGCATTGCGCTTACCCGCGGCGGCCGCGAGCGGGGCGGCCGGAAATGTACTGCATTCCCACAGACTGTCCCGGCATCAGATGACCTTGGCCTGCATCAGGTCGTGCGTGGTGAGCGCGCCTGCAAGCGCGCCGCTGTCATCGATGACCAGCAACTGGCTGATACGCAGGCGTTCCATCATCTCGGCGGCTTCTGCCGCCAGTGCGTCAGGGCCGATCGAATGCGGGTCGCGGGTGATCACGTCGGCCAGCACGCTGGTGCGAAAGTCGATGCCACGCTCAAGCGCACGACGCAGATCGCCGTCGGTGAAAATGCCCGAGACCTTCCCGTCCGCCGATGCAATCGCAGTCATGCCCATGCCGCCCCGGGTCATTGCCAGCAGTGCTTCGTTCAGCGGTGCCGCTTCGGCAACGACAGGGACCCGGTCGGCTGCACGCATCACGTCGCGAACGTGGGTCAGCAGGCGGCGGCCGAGGCTGCCGCCGGGGTGGGAGCGGGCAAAGTCTTCTTCGCCGAAGCCGCGCGCATCGAGGAGGGCGACCGCAAGCGCGTCGCACAGCGCGAGTGCCGCAGTCGTGCTGGCGGTCGGTGCGAGGTTGAGCGAGCAGGCCTCCTCACTGACGGCTGCATCGAGATGGATGTCGGCTTCACGGGCGAGCGGCGAGTTTGGCTTGCCGGTCATGGCAATCAGTCTGGTGCCGCGGCGCTTGACCTGGGGCACGATCATCATCAGTTCGTCGCTTGCGCCGGAATTCGATAGCGCGATCACGACGTCATCCTCGGTGATCATGCCGAGGTCGCCGTGTGCAGCTTCGGCAGCGTGCACAAAGTAGGCCGGGGTGCCGGTGCTCGCGAGCGTTGCGGCAAGCTTGCGTGCAATGTGCCCGGACTTGCCGATGCCGGTGACGATGACACGGCCCGGGCTGTGCAGGATGAGCGCAACGGCCTGTTCAAACTCGGTGCCCAGGCGTCCGGCCAGCGCAGCAACCGCGGCAGCCTCGATCTCAAGCACCCGGCGGCCGACACGGGTAGCGCTTTCTAGCAAGGAAGAGTCGGGGACGATTGGTTTCACAATAGGATGAAGCGGTTAAACTGAAAGAAAAGCGGAGCCTGACGGCGAGCTTAACCGGCAGGCATGACTGGCCGCGATTGTATAACAGCCGGACCCCTCGTCGGGTGCGGGCGTTTAACTCCACAGGCTCCAATGCTGAACACCCTGGAACTCGTCTTGCTGCTGCTTGCCGCTTCGGTGGTGATGGTGGCGCTATTCCGCAGCCTCAATCTGCCGCCGGTGCTCGGCTATCTGCTCGTCGGCGCGGTAGTGGGACCGCATGCGCTGGGTTTGGTGCCATCGTCGGAGGGCGCAAGCCATCTTGCAGAGTTCGGGGTCGTGTTCCTGATGTTCTCGATCGGCCTTGAGTTCTCGTTGCCGCGCCTGTTTGCAATGAAGCGCATCGTGTTTGGCCTGGGCGCGCTGCAGGTGGCGGCCTGCATGCTGCTGACCATGCTGATCGGACGGCTCTTCGGTTTCGGATGGACGGCCAGCTTTGCCCTCGGCGGTACGCTGGCGATGTCATCCACGGCCATTCTGTCCAAGCTCCTCACCGACCGGCTCGAGCTCGACAGCCGGCACGGGCGCGAGACGATCGGTGTGCTGCTGTTTCAGGATATCGCGGTGGTGCCGCTGCTGATCCTCCTGCCCGCTTTGTCGCGACCGCCCGAGGAGCTCGCGTTCACGCTCGGGCTGGCGGCGGTCAAGGCCGTCGTCCTGCTCGCGCTGGTGCTTGTGTTCGGCCAGCGTCTGATGCACTGGTGGTTCACCGTGGTGGCCAAGCGCAGGTCGGGCGAGCTGTTCATGCTCAATGTGCTGCTGATCACGCTCGGGCTGGCATGGCTTTCGGAGCTGGTCGGCCTGTCGCTCGCGCTGGGGGCGTTCCTCGCCGGGATGCTGATCTCCGAGACCGAGTACCGCTACCAGGTGGAAGAAGACATCAAGCCGTTTCGCGATGTACTGCTCGGACTGTTCTTCGTCACGGTGGGGATGTTTCTGGATGTCATCGCGATCGTGCACAACCTGCCTGCGGTGATTGGTCTGGTGATTGCGCTGCTGGTATTCAAGTTTGGCATCGTCTTCATGGCGTCGAAGGCTCTCGGCTCGCCGCCGGGCACAGCGATGCGCTCGGGCCTGTGGCTGTGTGCGGGCGGCGAGTTCGGCTTCGTGCTGTTGTCCGAAATCGCCGGAGAAAACCTGATGCCGGCCGGCCTGCTGCAGACGACGGTGGCTGCACTGGTGCTGTCCATGCTGGCTGCACCGCTGATCGTGCAGATCAGCGACAAGCTGGTGCTGCGCTTCGTGGCGTCCGAGTGGCTGATGCGCTCGATGGAGCTGACCCGGGTTGCGGCGCAGTCACTCAATAACGACAAGCACATCATCGTTTGTGGCTATGGGCGCAGCGGTCAGTATATGGCCCGCTTCATGGAGCAGGAGAACGTCAGCTACGTGGCGCTCGACCTCGATCCCGACCGCGTGCGCGAGGCCGGCGCTGCCGGGGATACCGTGGTGTATGGCGACGCTGCGCGGCGCGAGACCCTGATGGCAGCCGGCATCATGCGTGCCAGCGCACTGGTGATTTCCTTCAGCGAGGTCGAGGCCGCACTGCGGGTGATGCATCACGCCCATGCGCTGCGCCCCGATCTGCCGGTTGTGGTGCGGGCCACGGACGAATCGAACATGGACAAGCTTTCCCTGGGCGGTGCAGCCGAGGTGGTGCCGGAGGCTTTCGAGGGCAGCATCATGCTGGCGTCACATGCGCTCGCGCTGGTTGGGGTGCCCCTGAACCGCGTGGTGAGGCGGATTCGCGATATCCGGAATCAGCGTTATGGTCTGATGCGGGGCTTCTTTCATGGCGCAACCGATGTCGGCGAGCCGGATTCCAGCCTGGTCCGCCTGCATTCGGTCTCAGTGCCGCCGGGAGCGGCGTCGGTGGGGATGACGCTCGTCGACCTGCATCTGGATGAGATCTCGGTTTCGGTATCGGCCGTTCGCCGGCGCGGCATTCGCGGCTTGTCGCCGAGTCCGGATACCCGCATTCTCGAAGGTGACGTGGTTGTGCTGCTCGGCCTTCCTGCCGGGCTGGAGCTGGCCGAGCAGCGATTGCTCAAGGGCGCGTGAGCGGCGCTCAGAACCCGAGGCAGACTGCGTAGGCGACTGCCTCGTCGAGCGGGTTGGTGGTGCTGACCGGGGTGAGGGTGGTGCCGCTCCCTGTCCCGGCGCGCATCGAACCCGTCGTCGGGTCGCCGTCGTCGAGTGCGGTATCGAGCTGTACGACGTACTTCCCAAGAATTCCGCCCGAGCACATGGCGTGGCTGCCGCGGACGCCAAGTGGCGCACCGGCTCCGCCCGCCTGCACCCCGATGCGACCGCCGTCGGCGTTCTGCGGGAGAAAACTGGGATCGGTTGTCAGCGTCGGCCCGCTGGCAAGGTTGGCCAGGCGCAGATGCTGCCAGAACAGCACGGATTCCGGTTGTGGGCTCCCGACTGCAGCGTCCCAGTCACCATCGATCCGGCCGTTGCCGTCGCCGAGCGTGGTGCATGACGTGCTGCCTGCCGCACACACGTGCGTGTCGGCCCGCGAGTCGTCACCCGGGAGCGCACGGAACTTGTCCTGGTATCCATAGATGTACAGCGGGACGGTGCGGAAATCCTGGGCGAGGTTCTTGACCTTGGCACTGTTGATCAGCTCCTGTCCTTTCAGGACCCCACCCATCAGCAGGCCGATGATGACCAGCACGATGGCGATTTCGACCAGGGTAAAACCGGTTTGCCTTGCTTTCACGTTACGACTCCTTTTGGCTTGTGGTGAAAATGAATCATGTGGAGCAGGGCGCCGGCTGCGATCACAGTCGTCCCGCCTGAGCCAGCCTGGCGATCAGCAGGGGGTGGCCAATCCAGCGCAGCTGATCGTCGAAGCCGCTGGTGGCTTCACCGGCTTCAAAAACGGGGGTGGCTGCAGAATGACTGGCGTTGAGACCGTCGGCGATGCCGTTCGGGCCGGTGGAGAAGACGATTGCAGCTGCGCGTGATGCGCTGGTCGTGGTGATCGGTGTGCCGGCGTGGTCACGAATCTGCAGGTTGCTTTGAGTCGTCGACGTTGCGCTGATGGCTGTGTCGGTAAGGCCGGCGTCAGCGCGGTATCGCCAGTGACCGTGCCAGCTCGAAGCCGCGGACGTGCGCGGGTTGCCCCAGGCGTCGGTCGGCTCGGTTCCCAGGGTGCGCCAGGGCAGGTAACCCGGACTGCCGTGGTTGCAGGGCGGGCTTTGCTCAAGCCCGTAGGCGGGGCTCGCAGGGTTGGGTTCGGTGCTTGGGCAGGGCAGGCGGCCGTGAATGATGGCGAAGCCGATCAGGGCCTGTTCGATGTCGTGAAGCCTGGATGCCGTTTCCTGTCGGGCACGTGCCTCGATCTGGCCGCTGATCGGTGCCATCAGGGTGCTGCTCAGCAGGGCGAGGATCACCAGCACCACCGCCATCTCGACGAGGGTGAAGCCGGCGCCTGAAAGCGGGCGTGCGCAGGCGTGCGGGCGGGCTAATGAATGCATTTGATCACGTCCGCGCTCGCCGGGTCCGAGGGTGTCGCAACCGTGAAGGCGGTCGAGCCGCTGAAATTCCCGCTGCCCGCCACCAGGCTTGCGGCAGTGAGACCCTCGAAAAACTGCGCGGGATCGGCGCGCTCGGCGGGGCTCTGCCGCGACTGAGCGGCAGCGCCGCTGCGAATGCGTTCGCCACCGAACAGGACGAGTGCGCGACATGATTCGGCTGCGGCAAGCGGAGGCGAATGGGCGGGGTCGGTCAGGAATGCCTGCAGGCAGGGACTGCCGTTGGCACAGGCCACGAAATGCAGCTGGTCGCGCCAGTTGTCGTGCAGGTCCGCGAACTGCGGAGCGATGCCGAGGGTGCTGGCATCCGGAATCGGCCCCTGAAAACGTTCAGTGCTGACCTGGGTTGCGTGAGCGGCAAGGAAGCCGGTCTGGTTCAGCGCGGTGTCGAGTGCAGTGGTCGCGCGGCTGATCATGGCGTCGATGAGGAGGGGGAAGTCGTGCCGTCGGCGCAGGCCGTCGAAGATGTCATCGGTGGTGACCCAGGCGATGAGGTCGTTGTTGACCGTGTCTGCGGGATTCCCTTGCACGATGGCAAGCGCGGATGAAAAGTCTGCGGGGTAGGGCTGGTCGAGGTAGGCGGGAAGGTCGGCAACCGCATCGTTGCTGCCCGGGCAGAGCCGCCCTGATGCATGGGGTCTTGCTTGCGATGCGTTGGCGAGGCCGGGTGCAAGCAGCACCGCCACTGCACGCAGGGTCCGCCCGCCCTGAGCGGCGAGCGGGCGCCCTGCACTGTCGGTGAGGTCGAACTGACCGGGGCTGTCCCAGTTGAGTGCGAGCGGCTTGGGGTTGTTTTTGACGCTGCCCGCCACCGCGTACCACAGACAATCGCCCCAGCCGTCGCGCACATCGGACAGCCCCAGGGTGCGATAGGGAAAGCGGCCGATGGCGCCATGGTCGCGGACATTGCATGCCCCTATCCGGGCCGAGCCGGTGTTCGCTGCGTCGGGGCAGGGCAGATAACCGTAGCCTTGACCCGGATGCTGTTCGGCATAGCTGATGGCGTAGCCGAGCAGCGCATCTCTTGCCTGCGCGAGCGCAACCGTACTCCTGGCCTGTGCCTGCAACTGGATCCGTGCCGAGAGTCTGCCGGCGCTCAGCACCACGCCGGTGCCGCCGATCACGAGGATCAGCAGTACTGCGATCAGAATGGATCCCTGCTGCATCCCTTTCATTTCACGCGGCCATTGTCTCCGCGTTGAAGCGGGATTGTTTCCTGCTGCCGCGTGGTGTTGGCTGGAGACCAGTGCTGTCCAGCGCTCAGCCGAACCTCCTGCCCTGTGCGTGCGTCGATACGGAGCTGCGCGGTCTCAAGCTCCGGGTGGTAGGGCTGCTGCGGCAGTTGCATGTCCTGATCGACCCATACCTTCACCACCCGCCGCTCGCGCCAGATCATGCCGTCGAAGCGAATGCCGGCGTGTTCGGGAGCTGCTCTGGGGGCGGGGCGAAGCTGGGCCGCCTCGAGTGCCCGCCGTTCATCGGGCGTGAAGAACAGGCGTCCAGGGCGTTCTGCGCGCGCCAGCCCGCTGATCGCGAGGGCGGTGCATAGCAGCAGGACGAGGGTGCGCCGGGCTCTCATGACGATGCACCCGTGGCCGGGTGCAGGGTGAGCCACTCGAGCTCGCAGCGTGCCTGCAGTGGCGTGACGGTGGGGGCGTCGTCGTGCGTTGCGCGCGCGCGGACGATGTTGCATCCGCGCGGGATGACATTGACCCCGGGCGTGGCCGCGAGGGAGTGCAGTGCGACGTTCAGCGCCTCTTCATGCAGCACGCCGGCACGCATGCTCAGATGCAGCATCGAGCGCGTCGGGAGGCCACGAGCGGCGGGTTTGTCTGACACACGCGGTCTTGTCCTGAGCTCGACCGAGAACAGGTGCGGATCAGACTGAAGCCTGCGCAGCGCATCGTGCTGCAGGGCAGGGAGGGTATCGGCGTCTACGAGTTCGAGTGCGGCAAGGCGGGACTGGGCAAGCTGGCAGCGCGCAGTGTCGTCCCTTGACTGTTGCAACTGCAGCCGCGCCTGTTCCAGTGCCCGCTGTGCAAGTGCGAGGGCCTGAGTCTGGCCGTGTCTGAAATGGATGGACAGCGCAAGCACACCTCCTGCGGCTGCGAGCAGAAGCGTGGCGATGACCAGTGCCCTGTGCAGTGACGACGGAATGCGCCTGCCCATCACGGCTCGCCTAGCGCGGATTGTGCCGGCGGCAGCATGAAGCGCAGGCTCAGGCGGGACGGTCGGGGGAGGTCGCGCGCAAGTTCATCCGCCGAGGAAGCGAGGCTCGGGAGGTGTCTGGCCTCAATCTGGAGATGGAAGCTGCGCTGCCAGTCATCGATCAGGCGCTGGGTTTGCTCCATCGGGCTGTCATCGGCGAAGGTGGTGTCGGGCTCAAGGCTCGCGTCGATCTCGACTGCGATCTCCGCCGGGCCGGCCACCGCGCCGCGTCTGTCCGGTGCGGCGTCGGCCGCATGCCAGCTCAGGCGCTCGAGCTGAAGTGCCGGTGTGGCCTCGAGCATCGCGCTGACCTGACGCATCACATGATCGTCTGGTATCGCACGGCTCCGGATGTGTTCAAGCTCGTCGAGCCAGTCGAGCGTGACCGCCATTGGCGCGGGTAGCGCAGGGCGTTGCCTGTTCACGTCGTCAGCCTGCTGCTGCAGTGCGAGCCGTTCGGCTTCGAGAGGGGCGGTCTGTCGTGCGAGGTCGCGGGCGTCGAGCAGCATCGCACCGGCTGCGAGAAGCATGGCGAGGGCCGCACTGCCGGCGATCCCGAGCAACCTGCGCCGGAGGCGCGCCGTGGCGAATTCGCTCGTCAGGGTTGCAGCCGGGTAGTGGATGGGTGGCGGTTTGTCGACGAGTCCTTGCAACAGGAAAGGACGCGTGTCGGAGCCGGACGTCGCTCCGCGGGGTTGCCGTGGCTGCGCCTGAGCGGGGATGTCAATGAACTGAAGGTCAATGCGCTTGTCCTGCGCGCCGATGCCGCTCAGGATGTCGCGGTCTGCCGGGTGGGCAAGAAACAGGGTTTTCAGCGCCACGTTGTCGGCAATCAGGCGCTGACCCGAAAGATAGGCCCGGGTCTGGGACAGCTCACTGGCATAAATGGGCACGCATTCCGCAAGCGAACCTGCCCGTGCGGGCGCTATGCGGGTGAAACTCATCCTGCCCTGTCGAAGAAGGGTCTGACGCATGCCGGCGGCCGTGAGGCTCAGTAGCAGGCAGGTGTCCTTGCCGAACGGGCTTCCCCGGTTCCAGTGCTCGAGCAGGCGGGGCGGGGTGTCGATGCGGGTCACGATTGCCAGGGTTTGCTCGAGCGCCTTGAACCATGGCTCGAACAGTGCCGGGCGCGTCAGCGCACACAGCAGGAAGGTATCGAGCGCCGGGTTGTTGTCATGTCGCCCGTGGTGCTCGCTGGTGGTGAAGTCCGTGCCCGGAAAGTGCTGGCGCGTCTTGCGCAGGATCATTGCCTTGCGGTCACTGCGGTTGGCGCGGGGAAGGTGCTCCAGCACGCACCGCTCTTCGGCAAGATCGATCAGGATCGCGAAGCGGCCCCGATGCACCTGTGTCTCCAGCCAACTGCGGAAGGCGACGACAGCTTCGTCGCCACCGGTCCGGAATTGTGCGCAGGGTTCGAGGCGACCACGTTCATGGCGCCAGGCTTCGAGTCCGTCGGCGTCGATCACGAGCAGTATGTCGGGCTTCATTGATTGCGCTCCAGTCAGACGGGTAGCCGGGTGAGGATGTCGTACACCGGGCCGAGCACGGCAAACACGATCCACAGCATCAAGGCGCCCAGGATCAGGGTGAGCATGGGCTCGGCGCTCGCCTGAAGACGCTCGATGGATTCTTTGGTGTCGCGCTCGTAGAAATGAACGACGTTGCCGAGCGCGGTGTCGAGGCTGCCGGTCTGCTCTCCGATCCTCAGCATGCGGGTTACCAGCTGGGGAAAGAGACCGGTGAGCTCGAAGGCAGACGCGATGTCGTGACCTTCGGTGATGCGCAGGCTTGCTGTGCGCAGACTGTCGCGGATGGCAAGATTGCCGCTGGCATGCGCTGCGGTGCTCAGGGCGTCGAGCAGCGTGATCCCGGACGCGTAAAGCATGGAAAGGAGGCTGGCGACGCGTGCCAGTGCAATCTTGTACTGCAGCGCACCGAACAGCGGCAGGCGCAGGCGCAAACGGTCGAAAACAAGCTGGAGCGCCGGGCTGTTGCGGATGGCAAAGCGCGTCGCGCCCAGGGCGGGGGCGAGCACCACCGGGATCAGCCATCCATGGTGTGCGAGGCCGCTCGACAGCTCGATCAGGATGCGGGTCTGCAGTGGCAGGGCCTGCCCCGTGCTGCGGAACAGGCGGCCGAGCTCGGGAACGACAAACAGGAGTGCGACCGTGATTGCAGCGCACAGGACCGAGCCGACGATGATCGGATAGATGGCGAGTTTGCGCGCGTGGGCGGCGAGTTCGTCTTCACGGTGCAAGGCATCTGCGAGTTGGCGGAGCACAGGGGCGAGCGTGCCGGTCTGCTCGCCGACCCGGAGCAGGCTGCAGAACACCGCGTCGAATGCACCCGGATGGCGGGCCGCGGCTTCCGATAGCGGGAGTCCGCCCTCGATGTCCTCCACCAGTGTGCTCACGACCTGCTGCATCTGCATGTGCGCGGTGGCTTCGCGAAGGTCGGTGAGGCTTTCGATGATGGGGACGCCGGCAGCGAGCAGCTGTTCCAGGTGGAAGCAGAAATGGATGAGTTCGCGGCGCGGGATGCGTCGGCGCCAGACGCGGCGTCCGGTGTGCGGGTGGGCCGGTTCGCCGTGGACGAGCGTCAGTCCGCGGCGCTGCAGGCGCGATTCGAGATCCTCGATGTCCGCGGCGTCTGTGGTACCGCGCACGCTGCGGCCACCGTTGTCGATTGCCCGATAGGTATGGAGCGTCATGACGGGGGCTGGTCGTGGTGGTGGAGACGAATGACGCGGGACAGCTCTTCAATGCTGGTGCTGCCGTCGAGCACGCGACGCGCGCCGTCCCGCGCCAGGTCGACGAAGCCCTTGCGCGCTGCGGCGGCGGCGAGCTCGCGCCGCCCTGCCCGGCGACTGACGAGGTCGTCGAGCTCTTCATCCATCAGCAGACATTCGACGATGGCAAGCCGCCCGCGATAGCCGCGGTGAGCACACTCGGGGCACCCCCGGGGACGATGAATCCTCGTCGTCGCGGCGCGCTCCGGCAGGATGCCGAGCACTTGCTGTTCGGCGACGGAGGGGCGGTCGGACTGACGGCATGCCGGGCACAGGCGTCTGAGCAGGCGCTGGGCGATCACGCCGACGAGGTTGCCAGCGAGCAGGTCGGGACGAAGCCCGATGTCCAGCAGTCGGGGAATGGCGCCGAGCGCGGAGTTGGTGTGCAGGGTTGAATACACCTGGTGACCGGTCATGGCTGCCCGCAGCGCCATCTCCGCGGTATCCGTGTCGCGGATCTCGCCGACCAGGATCACGTCCGGGTCCTGCCTGAGCATGGCGCGGATGCCGCTGGCGAAGTCGATCCTCGCGCCGTCCGAGATCGTGGTCTGACGGACCATCGGCATCGGATACTCCACCGGGTCCTCCAGCGTCATGATGTTGCGGGTTTCGTCGTTGAGCTGGTTGAGAATGGAGTAGAGCGTGGTGGTCTTGCCGCTTCCGGTCGGGCCCGTGACCAGGATCAGGCCTTCGGGGTGAGCGATCATCCGTGAGATGCGATCCTGCTGCTCGGCGGAGAGCCCGAGCTGCGGGAGGGGGACGATCCCTTTCTGCCGGTCGAGGATGCGCAGGACGATGTTTTCGCCGTGAAGCGTCGGCTGGGCGGAGACCCGGAAGTCGATTGGACGGCCGTTGAGGGTAAGCGAGATGCGGCCATCCTGGGGACTGCGCGTCTCGGCAATATTGAGGCCCGCCATCACTTTCAGCCTGACCACCATGGCCGGCCAGTAACTGTGATGCAGCACCCGGATCTGCTGCAGCAGGCCATCGATGCGGTAACGAATGCGCAGGAAACCGGATTCGGGCTCGAAGTGAATATCGGAAGCGTCGCGTTTGACCGCGTCGACCAGCAGTGCATCAATGAGTCGGATGACGGGTTGCCGCGGGTGGCCCGGGCCCTGATCCTGTGGCTGGGGTGCGGTGCCGGATTCGATCTCGTGCAGGATGCCGTCGATTGAAAGCTGGTAGCCGTAATGGCGATCAAGTGCCTGGCGCAGTTCGGATTCGGCCGCAAGGCGCAGGATGATGTCGATGCCCGGTTCGCATACGCTGCGCAGCGCATCGAGTGCAATGATGTCGTGCCCACCGGGGCTGGCAAGGGTGAGCTGCTTGATAGCTGCGTCGAAGTGCAAGGGCAGCAGGCGATGCTGGCGGGCGATGTGCTCGGGGACGAGGGCAAGGATGGCCGGATCGATGACGACGCTGGAGAGCTCGACGCTTTGTTGTCCGAGGCGCGCGCTCAGGATGTCACGCAGCGTGCCTTCGGTGAGAAAGCCGAGTTCGATGAGGGCGCGTCCGAGTGGCTGTTTGCTGCGGGCCTGTTCAAGGAGGCCGATGCGAAGCTGGTCTTCGGTGATCAGCCCGGCATCGAGCAGTTGCTGCCCGATCGTTTGCGGATCAGGGGCGGCGGCCGGGGGCGGGGCGATCATGTTCATCGTTGTCGCGTGCCCGGGTCGTATGCATTGTCCGGTGCCAGCGAGCCGAAGACGTGCGCTTGCTCGGGCGGCGTGCGAAAGAAATCCGGGGCCGGCAGCGATTCGCGATATCCGGCGTAGCCGGCGTCGATTGCGGGGTGCTCGATCAGGACCGGGCGCAGGAAGATGACCAGTTCGGTGCGCTGTGCCGAGTTCTCGCGCCGGGTGAAGAACTCACCGAGGAAGGGGATTGCCCCGAGAAGCGGGATGCGCCCGGTATCGTAATCGAGCTTGTCCTCCATCAGCCCGCCGAGTACGGCGATCTCGCCGCTGGCCAGGCGCAGGACGGATTCGATCTCACGTGTGCGAATCTGCGGCACACGGTTTGGAATGCTTCCGAGCGAAGGGTTGGGGTCGTCGCGGAAGCCGGAAATGCTGGAAATCGTCGGCCGTACGTTGAGGATGATCTCGCCGTTCGCACTGATCTGTGGCGTCAGGGCCATCACCATGCCGACCGAAACCGATTGCGGTGTCGTGGTCGCGGTGACCTTCTCGCGGTCGCTGTCGCCGTAGGCGGTGGTCGAGGCATCGACCAGGAAGTAGACCACTTCTTCGACGACCTTGAGCATCGCGGTCTGATTGTTCAGCACCGAAAGCCGGGGGCTTGAAAGCACTTTCACCGTGCCGAAGGATTCGAGCAGTTCGAGCCTGATGTCGAGCTTGTCCGACAGGTAGGAGAGTGTTGGCGACAGTGTGCTGCTGTCGGCGCCTGAGCCGCGCGGCTGGATGTTGCCACTGCGGGTGCCGAGGCGCGTCCAGTCGATGCCCTGCTTGTATCCGTCGCTGAGCGCGACCTCGACGATGGTGGCCTCGATGATGACCTGACGCCGCGCGGCGGTCTGAACCCGCTCGAGGAACTCGATAACGCGTTCGTGCTGAGTGCTGTTGGCACGGACCATCAGGACGCCGGTTTCACGATTGACCATCACGAACTCGGCCTGTTCGGGCTCCGAGCAGGGGGCGGACTGGCCGCCGTCGCGATCAGACGAATCCTGCCGGCGGTCCTCGCAGCGGCGACGCAGGATGAACCGGGTGTGCTCCCTGAGGATGGTCCGGATGTTGGTTTCGAGTGACTCCCAGAAGCGGTTTGCCGACAGTGTTTCGATTTGCGTGAGAGAGGTGTTGCCGCTGGCACTGCGCTTGCCGTCAAGCGCGCTCGAACTGGTTGCAATCTGGGTGCTGGTGGCGACCGAGCCGTTCATGCTTCGGCTCAGATTGACGTAATCCACCTGGTAGGTGCGAAGGTAGGGTGTGTCTGGCATCACCGCGAGATAACTGCCTGCGAGTTCGAACCGGATGTCGGCCTGGCGCGAGATTCGCGTCAGCAGTTGTCTCAGGGGCTGATTGAAGGCATTGAGCGTCACAACGCCGGTTATGCCCGGATGGACGTCGATGTCGAGCCGCGCGTCGCGTGCGATCGCATTGAGGAGTTCGACGACTGACACCCGGTTTACCGAAACCGAGTAGGTTGGGGCAGGGGCTTCCGGGGCGTGCGCCGTCGCGGTTGGCGCCGGTTTCGATTGTGTGGGTGCTGCCTCGGCGCTCATCCCGACCTCGTTTGCATTCAGGTGCGCATTCGCTGGCGCACGCGGAAGTGGCTGGGCGCAGCCGAGTACCGAGGCGCAGATGATGGCGGGGATGAATTTGTGTGTATGCATAATGAATTTAATAATTCGTTTCGCATAATACATTCTCGTGTCGCTGCGTCAAGTTGCGGGGGGCTGCTGGCGGGGTCGGTCGCATTGACGGACTGGCTGCTTTGCCGTGTGTCCGGGATGTCCCTGCCATCGATGGGGGCGTGTCGCACGTTGTCGCGTTGCAACAGATTTGGCGTGAGACGTTGCGCTCCTCTGCTAAACTGCTGCCCTTTGCTACCCTAAGACTTCCCCGGTGACCCCCTCTTCTACGCAAGCGCCTCTCGTCAGCCTGCGCGACGTTCGTTTTGCCTATGGCGAGCGGGAAGTCTTGCGCGGTATCGACCTGGATGTGCATCGTGGTCAGGTCGTGGCAATCATGGGCGGCAGTGGCTGTGGCAAGACCACGCTGCTGCGCCTGATCGGTGGCCAGATTCGCGCGACGGGCGGTCGCGTTGAGGTGGAAGGCCAGAACGTGGGCGAGCTCGGAAACGCTGCGCTCTACGCCTTGCGCCGGCGCATGGGCATGCTGTTCCAGTTTGGCGCCCTGTTTACCGACATGAGTGTGTTCGACAACGTGGCCTTTCCGTTGCGCGAGCACACCGAGCTGCCCTCGGGCCTGATCAGTGATCTCGTGCTGATGAAACTGCAGGCAGTGGGTTTGCGCGGGGCTGCTGCACTGATGCCGTCCGAGCTCTCGGGCGGGATGGCGCGGCGGGTGGCGCTGGCTCGTGCAGTGGCGCTTGATCCGATGCTGGTGCTCTACGACGAACCTTTTGCCGGTCTCGATCCGATTTCGCTCGGCATCGTCGGGCAGTTGATTCGTCGGCTCAACGATGCGCTGGGTGCAAGTACGGTGATGGTGACCCATGATGTGAATGAGTCGCTGGAAATCGTCGATTACGTGTACTTCGTTTCCGAGGGGCGGATCGTGGCCCAGGGCACGCCGGAGGAGATCCGTGCGTCCGAGCATCCTTTCGTGCATCAGTTTGTCAACGCAGAAGCGGACGGACCGGTGCCTTTCCATTATCCGGCGGCGCCGATGTCCAGTCTGCTCGATCGGGGTGTGCGATGAATCCGGTCATTGATTTTGTGCGGCGCGTCGGTGCGATGACGGTGGACGCAGTATGGCGCTTCGGTTTTGTGGCGCGCTTTTTCGTCATGATGCTGCTGTATTCGGGACAGTCGATCCGTCGAGTGCACCTCACCATCCGTGAAATCTACTTCAGTGGCGTGCTGTCGCTGCTGATCATTCTGGTGTCCGGGCTTTTTGTCGGACTGGTGCTCGGGCTGCAGGGCTATGAAACGCTGCAGCGCTATGGATCGAGCGATGCGCTCGGGGTGCTGGTGGCGCTCTCGCTGACGCGCGAGCTGGGTCCGGTGGTTGCCGGCCTGCTGTTTGCCAGTCGTGCCGGCTCCGCAATTACGGCCGAGATCGGTCTGATGAAGGCGACCGAACAGTTGAAGGCCATGGACATGATGGCCGTGAACCCGATTGCGCGTGTCGTTGCGCCGCGCTTCTGGGGTGGGGTGATTTCGATGCCTTTGCTGGCAGCGATGTTTTCTGCCATGGGCGTCTTTGGTGGCTGGCTGATCGGGGTGGTGTTCATCGGCGTCGACGATGGCGCGTTCTGGTCACAGATGCAGGCGGCTGTGGATTTTCGCTACGACATCCTGAACGGGGTGCTGAAATCCTTTGTTTTCGGGGTGGCGGTATCGTTGATTGCGGTGTTCGAAGGCTATGACTGCAATCCGACGGCCGAAGGTGTTTCGCGGGCAATTACCCGCACGGTGGTGAGCTCGGCGCTGGCAATTCTGGCGCTGGATTTTGTACTGACTTCTTTCATGTTCCGGGGTCAATGATGAGCAGAACGACGCTCGACCTGTGGGTGGGTGTATTCGTAGTGCTGGGTTGTGCAGCACTGATCTTTCTGGCGATGAAGGTCGGCAACTTCACCGGCCTGAGTGGCGCGACGCTCTATGCGGTCGAGGCGCCCTTCGACAACATCGGCGGGCTCAAGGTGCGGGCGCCGGTCAAGAGCGCAGGGGTGCTGGTGGGGCGTGTTGCGGATATCCGCTTCGATTCGCAGCGCTATCGCGCGGTGGTCAAGCTTGAACTGGATAGTCGTTACGAATTTCCCCGCGATACCATTGCCACCATCCTGACTTCCGGTCTGCTCGGCGAGCAGTACATCGGACTTGAACCGGGGGCGGAGATCGACGTGCTCAAGGGTGGCGACGTCATCCAGATTACGCAGTCTGCAGTCGTGCTCGAGAAGCTGATCGGTCAGTTCATGTTCAACAAGGCGGCCGAAGCGCCGGCGCAATGACGGCCCCGTCCCGATGGAGAAAACCGAAATGAACGCAACAATGCGTCCCCTCCGAAGCGGCGCGCGTGTGCTGGTCGTGGCGGCAACCGTGTTGCTGGGCAGCGGTTGTGCGACGACGGCATCGAATCCTGAGGATCCGCTCGAAGGCTACAACCGGGCCATGTTCTCCTTCAATGAAGGGCTGGACAAGGCCGTGATCAAGCCGGCCGCCCAGGCCTACGATGCGGTATTGCCGTCGCCGGTCCGCACGGGCGTGAGCAACGTGTTCGGCAACCTCGGCGACCCCTGGATCGGCGTCAACAACCTGCTTCAGGGCAAGTTCGCAGATGCGCTGAGTGACATGATGCGCTTCCTGTTCAATTCGACATTCGGTATTGCCGGTGTGCTCGATATTGCGACAGAGATGGGCTTTGCCAAGCATGACGAGGACTTTGGTCAGACGCTCGGCCGCTGGGGCGTCGGCGATGGCGCATACATCGTGCTGCCTTTCTTCGGTCCGCGCACCTTGCGTGACGCAGCAATGCTTCCGGTCGATATGTCGGTCGATCCCGTATCGTCCGTTGGCCACATCCCGACGCGCAATACGATGACCGGTGTGCGTCTCCTGAACACGCGCGCAAATCTCCTCGGTGTGGACAAGACCCTGGAAGAAGGCACGCTCGACAAGTACAGCTATGTGCGCGACTTCTATCTTGAACAGCGCCGTTACAAAGTTTTCGATGGCAACCCGCCACGGGTGTACGAAGATTTCAGCCGTGTAGACGGTGACAGCCTGCCGCTGGGCAGGGCTGCAGACGAACTCGCAGCGGTTGCAGTGGAAGACCTGGAACTGCTCGGTGTCGGTGATTTTGCGCTGAATGCCCAAACTGGCGGGCATTTCAACTGAACTGGTGAGAATGATGAAGAGATTTTTGTGCTGCTTCCTGTTGATGTTCGCGACCGCTGCGCCTGCCGCGTTTGCGCTCGACGAGAAGACCCCGCCCGATGTGCTGGTGCGCTCGGTGACCAACGACGTACTGACCATCGTGCGCGAAGACAAGGCCATCCAGTCGGGCGATACCGCGCGTGTGCTTGGTCTGGTGGAAGAGCGGGTGCTGCCCCACTTCAACTTCCGCCGCATGACCATGCTGGCGGTCGGTCGTGACTGGCGCAGCGCCACGCCGGCGCAGCAGGACCGTCTGACCGAAGCATTCAAGACCCTGCTGGTGCGGACCTACTCCAATGCGCTGACCCAGTATCGCGAGCAGGTCATCGATTTCAAGCCCACCCGCATGGGTGCGACCGACACGACGGTCCAGGTGCGCACCGAGGTACGTCAGCCGGGGGCGCAGCCCATCGGCATCGACTACATGCTGGAAAAGACCGGCACGGGCTGGAAGGTGTTCGACGTGGTGGTGGCCGGCGTGAGCCTGGTAACCAACTATCGGGGCAGCTTTGGCTCCGAGGTTCGCAGTAACGGCATCGATGGTCTGATTCGTTCACTTGAGGCGAAGAACAGTTCGCTCGTGAGCGCTCAGGCGGGCAGTTGATGGCTGAAGCATCCGTTGTCCGCATGGACGGTGCGCTGACCATGCGGACGGTTGCCGGACTGATCGGTCGCGCTCTTCCCGAGGGCGACTGTGTCGTCGACCTCGCGGGCGTCACCGAAGCGGACTCCGCTGCCCTGGCCTTGCTGCTGGAGTGGCTGCGCCGCTTGAAGGCGCGCGGCAACACACTGAGTGTCACTGGCATGCCTGACGGGCTCAAAAGTCTGATCGAACTCTATGGTCTGGACGAAGTCCTGCCGCTTGCCGGCTGAGCATGACGACGACTGTTCCCGCAATCCGGATTTCGTCCGTGACCAAGCATTACGGGCGCCTGCAGGCGCTGGGCGGCGTCGACCTTGAGATCCGGCAGGGCGAGTTCTTTGGCCTGCTGGGGCCGAACGGCGCCGGCAAGACAACACTGATTTCCGCGCTGGCCGGCCTGGTGCGTGCGGATACTGGCAAGCTTGAAGTGATGGGCCACGATGTCGTGAGCGACTATCGCAAGGCGAGGCGCAATCTCGGTGTGGTGCCGCAGGAACTGGTCTTCGATCCCTTCTTCACCGTGCGAGAGTTGTTGCGCATCCAGTCCGGCTATTTCGGCATTCGCAACAACGACGACTGGATCGACGAGATCCTCGCCAGCCTGGATCTGACGGCCAAGGCTGCTTCCAACATGCGGACCCTGTCCGGCGGCATGAAGCGCCGGGTGCTGGTGGCGCAGGCGCTGGTTCATCGCCCGCCGGTGATCGTGCTCGACGAGCCGACCGCGGGCGTCGATGTCGAGCTGCGGCAGGGCTTGTGGCAGTTCGTGCGCAAGCTCAACCGGGACGGTCATACCATCGTGCTGACCACGCACTATCTCGAAGAGGCCGAGACCCTGTGTGGCCGCATCGCCATGCTCAAGGCGGGCAAGGTGGTCGCGCTCGATACGACGCAGAACCTGCTCAATCGCTTTGCAACGCACACCATGCGGGTGAAGGTCGCACATCCGGAAGTCGCGCTCGTGCTTGGCGGACATGCGGTGGAGGGCGGCTGGATCGAGTTCCCCTTCGATGCCTTCGCCGATATCGAACAACTGCTGGCCCGTCTGCGTGAAGGCAATGCAGGCGTGACCGAGATGCATCTCGGCGAGCCGGATCTGGAACGGGTTTTCATTGAGGTCATGCATCGTGTCTGAGCGTCCACAGCAGATCGTGTCTGGTGAGGACGCCCCGTGGATGGGGTTTCGCACCCTGCTGTACAAGGAAGTGTTGCGCTTCCGCAAGGTGGCCTTCCAGACCGTCATGGCGCCAGTGCTAAACGCGGTGCTCTTCCTGCTCATCTTCTCCCATGTGCTGGATCGTCACGTCACGGTATACGGCGATATCGCCTATACCGCCTTTCTCGTGCCCGGTCTGGTGATGATGTCGCTGTTGCAGAACGCCTTCGCGAACAGTTCGTCCTCGCTGATACAGAGCAAGATCACCGGCAACATCATCTTCGTGCTGCTGCCGCCCTTGTCGTATCGCGAGTTCTATGCGGCCTACGTGATCGCCTCGACCTTTCGTGGTCTGTTCGTCGGCGTCGGCGTGTTGCTGATCTCGATCCCCTTTGTCGAACTGCATATGGCCGCGCCCCTGTGGGTGATCGTGTTTGCGGTGCTGGGCGGGGGTATTCTCAGTTCGCTCGGCGTCATTGCCGGCATCTGGGCGGACAAGTTCGATCAGCTTGCCGCGTTTCAGAACTTCCTGATCATGCCGCTCACGATGCTGTCGGGCGTGTTCTATTCGATTCATTCCCTGCCGCAGCTGTGGCAGGACGTGTCCCATGCCAACCCGTTCTTCTTCATGATCGACGGCTTCCGCTACGGCTTCTTCGGCCAGTCCGACGTGTCGCCCTGGCTCAGCCTCGGTGTGGTGAGCGGGTGTTTTGTTTTTGTCGCGGTACTGACCCTGGCGATGCTCGCACGGGGCTACAAGTTGCGCGCCTGAGAGGAGTCTGGAAATGTTCGAGGCAAGTGAAGTCAAGCGGTTGATCGAGCAGGGTCTTCCCTGCGAATTCGTCCTCATCGACGGTGATGATGGTGTGCATTTCAGCGGGATCGTGGTCAGCGCGAGTTTCGAGGGCCAGCTCAAGGTACGTCAGCACCAGGCCGTTTATGCCACGCTGGGCAAGCTGATGGGCAACGAGATCCATGCCCTGCAGCTGCAAACCTATACCCCGGCCAAATGGGCCGAAGCGCGCGTCGAGTTGGGACTGTAAGCGAAGATCATGGACAAGCTGTTGATTGAAGGCGGTTTCCGCCTCACTGGTGAAGTAGCCATCTCCGGTGCCAAGAATGCGGCGCTGCCGATCCTGTGTGCGGCATTGCTGACGGCGGAGCCCGTCACCTTTACCAACGTTCCGCAACTCAAGGACATCGGCACCTTGCTCGACCTGCTCGGGCAGATGGGGGTGAAGGTCAGCATCGATGGCGGCACCGCGACGCTGGAGGCTGCCGGCCTGAACAACCCGGTCGCGCCCTATGAGATGGTGAAGACCATGCGCGCCTCCATCCTTGTGCTGGGGCCGCTGGTGGCGCGCTGCGGCGAGGCGCGCGTCAGCCTGCCCGGCGGCTGTGCCATCGGCGCACGCCCGGTGGATCAGCATATCAAGGGGCTGCAGGCGATGGGCGCCGAGGTGACGGTTGAGCATGGTTACGTGCATGCCCGAGTGCCGCGCCTGAAGGGCGCACGACTGTTCACCGACATGGTGACGGTGACCGGCACCGAGAACCTGATGATGGCGGCCTGTCTGGCAGACGGCGAGACCGTGATCGAGAACGCGGCACGCGAACCCGAGATCGTCGATCTCGCCAACTGCCTGGTGGCGATGGGGGCCCGCATCTCCGGCGCGGGGACTGACGTCATCCGCATCCAGGGGGTCGAGCGCCTGCACGGCGCGACGCACCGTATCATGCCCGACCGCATCGAGACCGGCACCTATCTGTGCGCGGCTGCAGTAACCGGCGGTGATGTCCGGCTGACGGGAACGTCTGCGGCCTACCTCGATGCCGTCGTGGACAAGCTGATGGATGCTGGTTGCGAGGTCGAGACCGAGCGCGATGCGATTCGCCTCAAGGCACCTCAGCGCCTGCAGGCGGTCAACCTGCGGACCTCGCCCTATCCCGCATTTCCCACCGACATGCAGGCGCAGTTCATGGCGCTCAATTGCGTGGCGGACGGTGTCGCAATGATCCGCGAAACCATTTTCGAGAACCGCTTCATGCATGCGGTCGAACTGCAGCGCCTCGGTGCAGACATCCGCATCGACGGCAATACGGCGGTGGTCAAGGGGGTCGAGCGTCTGCAGGGCGCTGCGGTCATGGCGACCGATCTGCGTGCGTCGGCCAGTCTGGTGATTGCCGGGCTGATAGCGGATGGCGAGACCACGATCGAGCGCATCTACCATCTGGACCGTGGCTACGAACGACTTGAGGAAAAGCTGGCGGCGCTCGGCGCGCGCGTGCTTCGTCTGAACTGAAGACGCCTGCACCGGCGCGGCCCGTCAGGGCGCGCCGGATGTTTCGCTTACGGCTGAACCGTTGCGGGCGCCTGTTTTACGGCCAGTACCTTCAGCCGGATCGGCTTCCCGTCGGGTGTTGTCCAGTCGATGGACTGGCCGGTCGCGAGGCCGATCAGCGCGCTGCCCGCAGGCGAAAAGATGGACACGTGGCTGGTTTCGGCACTGGCGTCGCGCGGGTAGGTGAGCGTGAGTTCATATTCACGGCCGGTGTTTTCTTCCAGGAAGCGTGCGCGGCTGTTCATCATGATGACGTCGTCCGGCATGTCTTCCGTCTCGCGCACGTCGGCGCGATCGAGTTCTGCCCGCAGCGGATCGAGATCGCTTCTGCTGCGTGCGGCGGGGGCGGACAGCAGGCCTTCGAGCCTGTCCATGTCCTGCGTTGAGAGGATGATCTCGGGTTTCATGATGATCGTTTCCTGATGACAAAAAGGAAAATGGTCGAGCAGACAAAGAAAATGGCCGAGCCGCTGTCGCGGTTCAGCCATTCCGTGTGAGGCTAACAGAAGCCTTGACGGGTTACAATACGGGCCCGATTCAGCAAGGTCAGAACCGTGTCCAGCATCACCCTCGCCCTGTCCAAGGGCCGTATCTTCGAGGAAACCCTGCCGCTGCTGGCAGCAGCCGGCATCGTCCCGACCGACAATCCCGAAAGCTCGCGCAAGCTCATCATCGGCACAAATCGTCCGGATGTGCGTCTGGTCATCGTGCGTGCGACCGATACGCCGACCTATGTCCAGTACGGTGCGGCCGATCTTGGCATCGCGGGCAAGGACGTGCTGATCGAGCATGGCGGAGCAGGGCTCTATCAGCCGCTCGATCTCAACATCGCGCGCTGCCGCCTGTGTGTGGCGGTGCAGAAAGGCTTCGACTATGAGGCGGCAATCCGTCCTGGCGGTCGTATCCGCGTCGCCACCAAGTACATCAATGCCGCCAAGGCGCATTTCGCCGGCAAGGGAATGCATGTCGACCTGATCAAGCTCTACGGCTCGATGGAACTGGCGCCGCTGGTCGGTCTGGCCGATGCCATCGTCGACCTGGTCTCCACCGGCGGCACGCTGCGCGCCAACAATCTCGAGGAAGTCGAAGACATCATGCCGATCAGTTCGCGCCTGATCGTCAACCAGGCTTCGCTCAAGCTCAAGCGCGAACTGATCCAGCCGATGCTCGACGCCTTCGCAGGCGCGGTCAAACCCTGAGGCCTACCATGAGCCAGACACCCATTCGCCGTCTCGACGCGCGCGAGCCGGAATTCCTGTCGGTACTCGATGCGCTGCTCGCGTTCGAGGCATCCGCGGACGATCGCATCGATGCCGCCGTCACCGAAATTCTGCGCGCGGTGCGCGCGACCGGTGATGCGGCAGTCATCGAGTACACGAAACGATTCGATCGCCTCGATGTGGCCTCGATGGCGGCGCTTGAACTGCCGAAGTCTGCGCTGCATGCGGCGCTCGATGGTCTGGCGGTCGAGCAGCGCGAGGCGCTGCGTGTGGCCGCCGACCGCGTGCGTGTCTACCACGAGCGCCAGAAGGCCGATTCCTGGGAGTACACCGAGGCCGATGGAACCCGCCTCGGGCAGAAGGTGACGCCCCTCGATCGCGTCGGCCTGTATGTGCCAGGCGGACGGGCCTCGTATCCCAGTTCGGTGCTGATGAATGCGATTCCGGCCAAGGTGGCCGGTGTTGGCGAACTGATCATGGTCGTGCCGACGCCGGGCGGCGAGCAGAATCCGCTGGTGCTGGCAGCCGCAGCGATTACCGGCGTGGACCGGGTGTTTACGATTGGCGGTGCGCAGGCGGTTGCTGCGCTGGCGTATGGCACGCAGACCATTCCCCAGGTGGACAAGATTGTCGGGCCGGGCAATGCCTTTGTTGCCGAGGCCAAGCGGCGGGTGTTCGGTACGGTGGGAATCGACATGGTGGCCGGGCCATCAGAGGTGCTGATCATCTCTGATGGCAGTGGCCACGCCGACTGGGTGGCGATGGATCTCTTCGCCCAGGCAGAGCACGACGAGCTCGCCCAGTCCATCCTGTTGTGCACCGACGCAGGCTTCATCGACGCGGTGCACGATGCGATCGACCGCCTGCTGCCGACGATGCCGCGACAGGAGACCATCGCAAAATCGCTGGCCAATCGTGGTGCGCTGATTCACGTCGAGAGTCTCGAGCAGGCGTGTGCCATCGCCAACCGCATCGCACCGGAACACCTTGAACTGTCGATGGACAACGCCGAGCAGTGGGTTGATCACATCCGCCATGCGGGTGCGATCTTCGTTGGTCACTGGGCAGTCGAGGCGCTTGGCGATTACTGTGCCGGTCCCAACCATGTGTTGCCGACCATGCGCAGCGCGCGCTTTTCGTCACCGCTGGGGGTGTATGACTTCCAGAAGCGGACCAGCATCGTGCACATCTCTGAGGCGGGTGCCCAGCATCTGGGCAAGGTTGCGTCGATTCTCGCGCATGGTGAGGGCCTGCAGGCTCACGCGCGCTCGGCGGAGATGCGGCTGAAGGTTTGATTTCCGGCTTTCGCCAGACGCTGCCCCGATGCCCCGGCGCGCTTGAGAAGCGCGCCGGGGCATCGTGTTATGTCAGGCGCCGAGAATCTCTCCCAGCGCGCTGACAAGCATTTCGCACTGTGCATCGGTGCCGATCGTGATACGCAGGAACTGGTCGATGCGCGGGGCCTTGAAATGGCGCACGATGATGGCGCGCTGGCGCAAGGCCGCGGCTAGTTCGGCGCCGTCGCGCTGCGGATGGCGGGCGAAAATGAAGTTGGCGGCTGACGGAAGCACCTCGAAGCCGAGCGCCTGCATCCTGACGACCAGCGCCTCGCGCGTGGCAATTACCTTGCGGCAGCTCTCAAGGAAGTAGGCGTCGTCTTCAACCGAGGCCTCGGCCCCGGCAAGCGCGAGGCGGTCGAGCGGGTAGGAGTTGAAGCTGTTCTTGACCCGCTCCAGTCCGGCAATCAGGTCCGCATGTCCGATCGCGAAGCCGACCCGCAGGCCTGCCAGCGAGCGGCTCTTGGAGAAGGTCTGGCACACCAGCAGGTTGGGGTAGCGGTCTACCAGCGCAATTGCACTTTCACCACCGAAATCCACATAAGCCTCGTCGATCAGCACGACAGCGTTCGGGTTTCCTGCAACGACGCGCTCGATTGCCTCGAGCGGCAGCGCGCTGCCGGTCGGCGCGTTGGGGTTCGGGAAAATGATCGCACCTGCCCGGCGCTCACCGTCGGGAAGATAGTCTGTCGGATCGATCTGCAGGCTTTCAGTCAGCGGAACGACCCGCGACTCGACACCGTACAGCCCGCAATAGACCGGGTAGAAGCTGTAGGAAATGTCGGGCATCCACAGCGGCAGTTCATGCTTGAGCAGACCCTGGAACGCATGTGCAAGCACTTCGTCCGAGCCGTTGCCGACGAAGACCTGCTCGGGGCGAACGCCGTAGCGTGCCGCGAGTGCGGCTTTCAGCCGGTCGGCATTGGGGTCCGGGTAGAGCCGGAGGGTGTCTGACGTCGCCTCGCGAATCGCCTCCAGCACCCTCGGTGAGGGACCATATGGATGCTCGTTCGTATTGAGCTTGACCAGGTTTTCAATCTTGGGCTGCTCGCCCGGTACATAGGGGGTCAGGCCGTGCGTCACGGCGCTCCAGAAACGGCTCATGCGTGGGTTTTCCGCGGGGCAGGAGGGGTCGGGTGGAATTCGTCGAGCGATGGTATCATGGCTCTCCATGCCTCCACCTGCAGTAGCTTAATGTCCATGCGGCAAGCCGACGTCACTCGCGATACCCTCGAAACCAAGATTTCCGTGCGCATCGATCTCGATGGTACGGGCAAGGGCGCACTCGAAACCGGGGTTCCCTTTCTCGATCACATGCTCGACCAAATTGTCCGCCACGGGCTGATCGATCTGGACGTGCGTTGTCAGGGCGATACCCACATCGACGACCACCACACGGTGGAAGACGTCGGCATCACGATCGGCCAGGCCTTTGCCAAGGCGCTTGGCGACAAGAAAGGCGTGCGTCGCTACGGACATGCCTACGTGCCGCTTGACGAAGCAATGTCACGGGTCGTCGTTGATTTCTCGGGTCGCCCCGGCCTGCACTATTTCGTGACCTACACCCGGGCGCGGATCGGCAATTTCGACGTCGATCTGGTTCGCGAGTTCTTTCAGGGGTTCGTCAATCATGCAGGTCTGACGCTGCATATCGACAATCTGCGTGGTGAGAATGCACATCACCAGTGCGAAACCATTTTCAAGGCTTTCGCCCGCGCTTTGCGGATGGCTGCCGAGCGCGATGAACGCGCTGCAGGTACCATCCCCTCAACCAAGGGCGCGCTCTGATTTTCTGACGCATTCCTTTTTCATCCCTTTACGCGAGCATTGAAACGATGACCACCGTGGCCATCATTGATTACGGCATGGGCAATCTGCGCTCCGTTGCCAAGGCTGTTGAGCATGTGGCGCCGGGCCACCGCATTCACGTGACCTGCGATCCTGCAGTCGTGGCTGCTGCCGACCGCGTCGTTTTCCCCGGCCAGGGGGCGATGCCGGACTGCATGCGCGAGCTTGATCTGCGCGGCCTGCGTCCGGCGGTGCTCGCAGCCGCTGCGACCAAGCCCTTTCTCGGGATCTGCATTGGGCAGCAGATGCTGTTCGAACACAGCGAAGAGGGTGACGTGCCCGGGCTCGGTGTGTTCGAGGGCGAGGTCGTGCGTTTTCGCGATGCGGACATGCTCGGAGCGGATGGCGCCCGGCTGAAGGTGCCGCACATGGGCTGGAACGAAGTCTGGCAAGGCGGGGAGCATGCCCTGTGGGAGGGCATTCCCGACGGCGAGCGCTTCTATTTCGTCCATAGTTACTACGTGTCACCGTCGGATCCCGCCGTGTCCGCTGCGGAAACCCTGTACGGACGGCGCTTTACCAGTGCGGTGGCTCGGGCTAATATCTTTGCGGTTCAGTTTCATCCCGAGAAAAGCGCGCAGGCCGGTTTGCGCCTGCTGTCGAATTTCATTCGCTGGGCGCCCTGACCTGCGACCCGTCACCCATCAATTCACTGTCTCTATTCCGGTATGCTGCTCATTCCCGCCATCGATCTCAAGGACGGTCATTGTGTTCGCCTTAAACAGGGCGAAATGGACGATGCCACCGTCTTCTCTGAAGACCCTGCTGCCATGGCGCGGCACTGGATCGAACAGGGCGCACGTCGTCTGCACCTTGTCGACCTGAACGGTGCCTTTGCCGGCAAGCCCAAGAACGGCGGCGCCATCCGCGCCATCACCAATGAGGTGGGGGACGACATTCCGGTGCAACTCGGGGGCGGAATCCGTGACCTCGATACCATCGAGCAGTATCTCGACAATGGCATCAGCTACGTCATCATCGGTACCGCTGCGGTCAAGAATCCCGGCTTTCTGCACGACGCCTGCAGTGCCTTCCCTGGTCACATCATCGTCGGTCTCGACGCCAAGGACGGCAAGGTGGCGGTTGATGGCTGGTCCAAGCTGACCGGACACGACGTGATCGACCTGGCAAAGAAATTCGAAGATTACGGTGTCGAGTCGGTGATCTACACCGACATCGGACGTGACGGCATGCTGTCGGGCGTGAATATCGAGGCGACCGTGCGCCTGGCGCAGGCGCTGCGGATTCCCGTGATTGCCAGCGGTGGCGTGGCTGCGCTGTCGGACATCGATGCGCTGTGTGCCGTCGAGGAGGAAGGCGTGATGGGCGCAATCACAGGTCGTGCCATCTACGAAGGCACGCTCGACTTTGCCGCCGGGCAGGCCCGCGCGGACGAACTCAACGGCCAGGCCGACTGAATGCTCGCAAAACGCATCATTCCCTGTCTCGACGTCAGTGCCGGCCGCGTGGTCAAGGGCGTCAATTTCGTCGAACTGCGTGACGCGGGGGATCCGGTCGAGATCGCCAAGCGTTACGACGAGCAGGGTGCGGACGAGATCACGTTTCTCGACATCACGGCGAGCTCGGATGCCCGCGATATCATCCTGCACGTGGTCGAGCAGGTGGCGGATCAGGTCTTCATCCCGCTGACGGTTGGTGGCGGCGTGCGTACGGTCGAGGATGTGCGGCGCCTGCTCAATGCGGGGGCCGACAAGGTCAGTATCAATACCGCTGCGGTGAACAATCCTCAGGTGGTACATGACGCCAGCAGCAAGGTCGGCAGTCAGTGCATCGTCGTTGCCATCGATGCCAAGCAGACTGCGCCGGGAAAGTGGCAGGTGTTCACGCATGGAGGCCGCAACAATACCGGGCTCGATGCAATCGAGTGGGCGCAACGCGTCGAGGCGCTTGGTGCCGGCGAGATTCTGCTGACCAGCATGGACCGCGACGGCACCAAGGCGGGCTTCGACCTCGGCCTTACCCGGGCGGTGTCGGACGCGGTGCGCATTCCGGTGATTGCGAGCGGTGGTGTCGGTACGCTCGAGCATCTGTCAGAGGGCGTGTCCACCGGCCGCGCCGACGCGGTGCTCGCTGCCAGCATCTTTCACTTTGGCCAGCACACGGTGCGCGAAGCGAAGGAACTGATGCGTTCACATGGGATCGAGGTAAGGCTGTGAGCAATAACAACCGCTGGCTCAACGACGTGAAGTGGGATGAGAACGGACTGGTGCCGGTCATCGCACAAGAGGCGTCCAGTGGCGATGTGCTC
Source organism: Parazoarcus communis (assembly GCF_003111645.1). Taxonomy (NCBI): domain Bacteria; kingdom Pseudomonadati; phylum Pseudomonadota; class Betaproteobacteria; order Rhodocyclales; family Zoogloeaceae; genus Parazoarcus; species Parazoarcus communis. Next base: position 2,377,906 of record NZ_CP022187.1, on the reverse strand, counting down.
ATGTTTGCGTGGATGAACCGTGACGCGCTGCAGCGTACTGCCGAAACCGGAGAGGCTGTCTATTGGTCACGTTCGCGGCGCAAACTGTGGCACAAGGGCGAGGAGTCGGGGCATGTGCAGAAGGTGCTCGACATCCGTATCGATTGTGACAACGACGTCGTGCTGCTGAAGATCGAACAGGTGGGCGGAATCGCCTGTCACACCGGTCGTCACAGCTGCTTCTTCCAGAAGTTTTTCGCCGATGGCCGCTGGGAGGCCGTCGAACCGGTTCTCAAAGACCCGAAGGATATCTACCAATGATCGACATCGAAGTGCTGCATCGCGTGGCGACCACACTGGCCGAGCGCAAGAAGGCTGACCCCGATTCGTCCTACGTGTCCAGTCTGTATGCCAAGGGTACCGACGCCATCTGCAAGAAGGTGGCCGAGGAGGCGGCGGAGACCATCATGGCCGCCAAGGACAAGGACATGCTCCACGTGGTGTGGGAAGTGACCGACCTCTGGTTCCACTCGCTCGTGCTGCTGACGCACTTCGGTCTGTCGGTGGACGATGTCCTCGCCGAGTTCCGGCGTCGCGAGGGGGTGTCTGGCATCGACGAGAAGAAGTCTCGGACTGCCTGAGCCGCGCCTCATGACTGACTGTCTGTTTTGCAGGATTGTGCGTGGGGAGATCCCGGCGCGCAAAGTTTACGAAGATGATCTGGTGGTGGCGTTTCATGACATTCAGCCTGCCGCCCCGGTTCATATCCTCTTGATTCCAAAGCTTCATATTGCATCGATGGCCGATCTTGAACTCAGTCACGAAGGCTTGATGGGGCACCTGATGGTGCTTGCCTCGCGCATCGCTCGGGAACAAGGCTGCACGGATGGGTTCAGAACCATTGTGAACACCGGGCGGGTGGGCTTGCAGGAGGTGTATCATCTTCACGTTCATATTGTGGGCGGGCCGCAGCCGCTACCGCCCATGTTGAAGCACTAAGGAGAGCGGTATGGGTTCATTCAGTATCTGGCACTGGCTGATCGTTCTGGTCATCGTCATGCTCGTTTTTGGCACCAAGAAACTGCGTAACGTCGGTCAGGATCTCGGCGGTGCGGTAAAAGGTTTCAAGGAAGGCATGAAGGAAGCGGATGCTTCGGCTGACGCGTCTGACAAGCAGAAGATCGCCACCGGTCAGACGATCGAGGGCGAGGCGCGCGAGAAGGTCGAGAAGTCCTCCTCCTGAAACGCATTTAACCCGCGACGCAGGGGCGCACGAGCGCCCCTTCTTTTCGCGTTGGGCCAGGAAAAATGTTCGATTTCGGTTTTTCGGAACTCGTTGTCATCGGCGTCGTGATGCTGATCGTGGTGGGGCCCGAGCGTTTGCCCAAAGTGGCAAGAACTGCAGGCCACCTGCTTGGCAGGCTGCAGCGCTACGTCTCCGACGTGAAGTCGGACATCCAGCGTGAAATGCAGCTCGAAGAGCTGAAGAAGCTGCAGGAGCAGGTCAAGGAGCAGGCGCACGAAATGGAAGCTTCGGTGCGTGAGCAGGTCAGCAGCCTCGAATCCGGGCTGGGCAAGACGGTGGATGAGGTGAAGGCCGCGTTGCCGGGAGAAGAGCCGGTCAGCGGTGGTGCTGCAACGACAGGTGCGCAGCAGCAGGCGGCGCCGGTTGAGCAGGCCGCCGTGGCAGATGGCTCGGCAGAGTCGACTTCGCAACTCGAGCTGGGGCTCGATCCCGCGGTTCGTCAGCCCTTACCGGTGGACAAGGCATGAACGAAATGCAGGAAACTTTCATTGCGCATCTGGTCGAGTTGCGCGACCGGTTGTTGCGGGCAATGGTTGCACTGGTCATCGTGTTCATTTGCCTGATGCCTTGGGCGGGCGAGATCTACGACGTACTGGCCAAGCCGATGATGGATACGCTGCCCGAAGGTACGCACATGATTGCGACCGGGGTGGTGACGCCGTTCTTCGTGCCGGTCAAGGTCACGATGATGGTGGCTTTCGTGCTGGCGCTGCCCGTGGTGCTTTATCAGGCCTGGGCTTTCGTGGCGCCAGGGCTGTATGCACATGAGCGCAAGCTCGCGATCCCGCTGGTTGCCGGCAGCACGCTGCTGTTTCTGATCGGGATGGCGTTCTGCTACTTCTTCGTATTTGGAACGGTGTTCCGCTTCATTGCCGAGTTTGCGCCAAAGAGCATCGTGCCGGCGCCAGACATCGAACAGTATCTTTCCTTCGTCATGTCGATGTTCATTGCCTTCGGCTTGACCTTCGAGGTGCCGGTCGCGGTGATCCTGCTGGTCAAGGCGGGTGTGGTGACAGTTGCCAAACTGCGGGAAATTCGCCCTTACGTGGTTGTCGGGGCGTTCGTCATTGCGGCAATAATTACGCCGCCCGACGTGATTTCGCAGTTCATGCTTGCCGTCCCGATGTGCCTGCTCTATGAGTTGGGCATCATGCTCGCGAACATGATCTCCAAGCCCGCGGCCGAACCCGATTACGTTGCGCCAACGGCGGTCGAAATGGATCGTGAGCTCGACCGTATCGAGGATGCAGAGCGCGAGGGCAAGTAAGACGCGGTGACCGTCTAGCGTGCAGCCTGCGGGATGGGGCGGCGCGCGACGGCGACAGTCAGATCTACATCCTTGCCCGAGCGGCGCACCCGAAACGAAGCGGTCTTGCCCGGCGGCAGGGCCGCGACGAGTTCGAGCATGGCTTTCGGATCCTGAATGGTCTTCCCTTCGACGGCGACGAGAACGTCTCCCGGACGCACACCGCCCTGTTCTGCGGGGCTGCCTCTGAGCACGCCGGCGATCAGCGCGCCTTCCGTGCCCTGCAGTCCGAACGAACTCGCAAGCTCGGGGGTGATCTCCCGGATCTCCACGCCCACCCAGCCGCGGGTAACCTCGCCGGTGGCAACGATCTGTTCAAGGACGTTGCGCGCGATCGAGATGGGAATTGCGAAGCCGATGCCCAGCGATCCGCCCGACCGGGAGTAGATGGCAGTGTTGATGCCCACCAGGTTGCCCGTGCTGTCGACCAGCGCACCACCCGAGTTGCCCGGATTGATTGCAGCATCGGTCTGGATGTAGTTTTCGAAGGTGTTGATGCCAAGGTGGCTGCGGCCAAGTGCCGAGATGATGCCCATGGTGACGGTCTGGCCGACACCGAAAGGATTGCCGATGGCAAGCACGACATCGCCAACGTGAAGCATGTCGCCGCGGGCGAGGGTGATTGCGGGCAGGGGGGCGTCGGTCGTGATGCGAAGAACGGCGAGGTCGGTTTCGGGGTCTCTGCCGATCACGCTTGCCGAGTACTGGCGCCCGTCATTGAGGGCCACTTCGATCTCGTCTGCGGCGTCGATGACGTGGTTGTTCGTCAGGATGAAACCGTCCTGGCTGACGATGACGCCGGAGCCCAGTCCGGAGCTTTGCTGCCTTCCTTCGTCGGGACGGTCGCCGAAGAAGTGGCGGAACACCGGGTCGTTCAGCAAGGGGTGGCGCGATGCGCGCGCAGCCTTGGTCGTGTAGATGTGAACGACGGCAGGCATCGAGCGCTGCGCGGCCTCGGCATATGAGCCCGCAGCAGCACGCGCACCGGGTTCGCTCGCCGGTGCTTCGAGAATGGCCACCACTGCATCCGGGGCTGTGTTTCGCAGCCACTCCGGCTTGAGGGTGTTGAGGACGAACAGAACCGCGACGCTTGCAGTCACGGCCTGCGCAAAGATCAGCCACAGGCGGCGCATAATGTTGCTCGATTTCGAGGCGATTTCCGGCCGGAAGGGTCGCCCTGTTGAACGTGAAAATGAGTGGAGACGGCATGCAGCTCAGCGCTTTGCAAAACCATCTGGATGAATTGCTCGAGGTCGCGCGGCTGCGCGATTATTGCCCAAACGGGCTGCAAGTGGAAGGACGCGAGGAGGTGAGCCGTGTGCTGTGCGGCGTCACGGCGAGCCAGGCGCTGCTCGATGCGGCGGTCGGGGGCGACTATGATGCCGTGCTGGTTCATCATGGCTACTTCTGGCGTGGCGAGGATGGGCGTATCGCCGGCATGCGCAAGCGGCGCCTGTCCACGCTGCTGAAGAACGACATCAGTCTGCTTGCCTACCACCTGCCGCTCGATGTGCATCCGCAACTGGGTAACAACGCTCAACTGGCTGCAATCATGGGCTGGGTGGGCGAGGGGCGCTTTGCGGAGCAGGACCTGGGCTGGATCGGAAGGCCGGAAACCGAGGGTATGTCAGCGTCCGATGTGGCTGCTGCGATTGCCGTCAGGCTCGGGCGCGAGCCCCTGCTGGTGGGTGACGGTGAGCGCAAGGTGAAACGGATTGCATGGTGTACCGGCGGTGCGCAGGGCTACTTCGAACAGGCTGTTCAGGCTGGCGCCGACCTCTATGTGTCGGGGGAGATCTCGGAGCAGACCACGCATGTTGCCCGCGAGTCCGGTGTGCCCTATATCGCCGCCGGCCATCATGCGACGGAGCGCTACGGTCCGATGGCGATGGCCATCTACCTGTCGGACAGCCTGGGGTTGCAGGCAACGTTTCTCGATCTGCCCAATCCGGTCTGAGTCCGTTCAGCTGTTCTCGGGTGGGCGCTCGGTCTGCGGCCCGTTGTCCTCGAGCTCGTCGTGGGTTGGCCGGTAGGGGCCGAGCTGCTGCTCGAGGATGGCACTGAGACACAGAATGTCGTCGATGACGTTCAGGGGGAAGCCCTGACGGGTGCCGTCGCGGTTGTCGCGCAGCAGTCTTCTCAGAAACGCCTGACACTCGCGCGTGCCCCAGAGTTGCTGCAGCGAATTGACCAGGTGCGGCATCTTTTCGAGCGTGTCCGGGGCGCGGCGGGCTTCGTCGAAATTGTCCCAGGTGACAGTCTTGACGTTGAAGGTCTTGTTCAGCTGGCGGGCAAGGCCGTCGAACTCGGCCCGCAGGTCGGCCGCGCGATAGACTTCAAGCAGCTTCAGCCATGGCGTGACGGCCTGTTTCGGGTTGCTGCGAATGAAGTCAGCCAGTGTTTCGGCAGCGCCGTGGACGCGGCCAAAGCTCATCATGATCTCTGCCAGCTCGATCGCAGAGTCGTGCTCTTCGACTTCCTCTTCTTCCGCAAGCGGAGCCAGTTCGGTGGAGCCGAATCCGGAAGGCTCATGGTCCCACTCCAGTGGCAGTACGCCGGCCGGTGCGGGAATCTGTGTCAGCGGGGCATCGAACTCATCTGTCGTGCTGGTGGAGGCCGGTGCTTCTGCATCTGCTGTCGGTCGTGGCGGGGTCTGCGGTGCCGGTGCGATGCGGGGTTCTGCCGCAGGCGCCTCCTCTGCCTTGCGACGTGAGCGCAGGAACAGGAGTGCCGCAATGCCGAGGCCGCCGAGTGCGAGTGCCGCGTTTCGCATCCAGTCGTCGGAAGCCGGCGCGGGTTCCTGAGGCGCCGGTTCGATGCGCGGGGGCGCCGGAGGGGGCTCCACGACAGGCGGTGGCGCAACGCCAATGCGGCCGGCCTGTTCCATCAGCCGGGTCTGGATCTGCTCGAGTTCCTTGATGCGGGCCAGCAGCTCCATCTGGGTGACGATGCTGCGGTCGATAGCCGTGGCGATTTCCTGCTCCCTGCGTTCGAGGCCGGACATCTCCCCGCTGCGATCTCCGAGGGCTGCGGTGGGGGCCGGCGCAGACCGGTTGTCTGCCTCCTCGGGCGCAACGATGAGGCGGTCGCCGCTTACCGGCCCTGGTGCAGGATCGCTGCGGGCCTCGGTCGAGACCGGGCGGTCGGCGCGGGGCGATGCGCTGGCAGCACGCTGCGGAGGCGGCGGGCTGTTGCGCGAGATGGCTGCAAGGCTCGGCACGACAAATTGCGTGCCGGGCACCAATTGCCGGCTGCGCGAGGCCAGGTCAGGAAAGAGCGCGGGGTTGGCTTTAGCCGCATCGCGCACGAAACGGCGCTGTGCGGCGCTGTTTCTGGGGTAGAGCGTTTGTGCAATTCCGGTCAGTGATTCACCCGGGGCGCTGATCCATTCGCTGCCTCCGGAGGGAGGCTGAGCCGTTGCTGCCGCCCTGCCCGATGTACGGGGCTGCGTGGCGGCTGCGCTTGCGTGCGGCGCTGCGACCGGAGTGCCGGCAAAGGGGAAGAGCAGCGTGTAGGTGCGCCGCAGCCGTGTCTCGCAGACGTTCTCGATTGTCAGCTGTGCAACGGGCTCGTCCATGGTGTCCGGCGAAGAGAGCACGATCCGGGCTGTGCGACCGCTGCCTGTGGCGCTGATCCGGGCGCGCCTGATCGAGGGCAGGCCATTGCCTGCTTCCTGCGCGGACACGATTCTGAGGCAGGCGCCGGCATCGCCCGGGCGGCCGTCGCGGAGCCCGATTTCAACCCGCAGGGGCGCACCAATTGCTGACAGCGAAACGACGTCGCCCAGTACCGCCGATTGAGCGATGGGCGATGCTGCCAGGGTAAGGCTGGCGATAAGGGTCGCGATCGGAGTCCGTCTTATTGTCATTTTCCGCTTGCCCGGCGGTTGCGTGAAATCATGTCGCTGTTTTTATCAGACAATCGAGCGGTATTCCAGCGAAGTTGTCCGATTGTGCGGAATTAATTCGCTGGTCGTGCTGTTTTGGCTGAAACGGCGGAGGGATGGGCGTCACGGAAGCCTTGGCCTTTGGGTTAAACTGCAGGATCCATACGATGCCGTACGTAATCATGCCGCTCCCAACGCCTGCCGTCGCGCGTCAGCGCGCACACACCAGACGTATCGAAGTCGAAGGCTTTCTCCGCGAAGACGGAATGCTCGAGCTCGATGCCAGTCTGACCGACATCAAGGATCTCGATTACCCGATTGCTTCCGGGGTTCGGCCTGCGGGCGTCCCCGTGCATCTGATGCGGGTCCGGGTGACCTTCGATGAGGGCTTCAATATCATCGCCGCCGCGGCGTGTTCGGATGGCGTGCCGTATCCCGGCTATTGCGACACCATTGGTCCGGTGTATGCAAGGCTGGTCGGGCTCAATCTTGTGCGGGGCTTCAGACGAACCGTGGGGGAGATGTTTTCCGACGTCAGTGGCTGTACGCATATCACCGAGTTGCTGCTGTCCCTGCCGACCGCTGCAATTCAGACCTTTGCGACCTTCCGGCGCGACAACGAAGAGACGAAAGAGAAGCCCTTCCAGCTCGATCGCTGCCACGCGCTTGAAACGTCGTCTGCGGCAGTGCAGCGCTATTATCCCAAGTGGTACCGTCGCGGAGACCCCGCTGCATAGCGGGCAGGCATACGCGCGCCTGTGCGTTGCGGAAAAACGGTTATAATTTGGCGTTCTTGCGGTTACCACGCATTGCAGCGGGCGAGCCAATAGACAGGTCAGGCGCAGTCGGTCTGGCTTAGAGCGGTGGGCGTCGGTCGAGGGAGACGGCGTTCGTCGCGGAGCGAAGCTCCGAAGCGTCCCATCAACCTGCTCGCGGCGACCCATACGCCACGACTTCGATCGAAGGGCAATCATGAAGATTCATGAGTATCAGGCAAAAGAAGTTCTAAGAAAGTTCGGCGTTGTGACGCCGCGCGGTATTCATTGCACCAGCGTCGACGACGCGGTCAAGGCAGCGGAGACGCTCGGTGGCAAGGTCTGGGTGGTGAAGGCCCAGATTCACGCCGGCGGCCGCGGCAAGGGCGGTGGCGTGAAGCTCGCCAAGTCGCTCGATGAGGTGCGTCAATATGCGACCGATATCCTCGGCATGCAGTTGATCACTCACCAGACCGGGCCGGAAGGTCAGAAGGTGCGCAACCTCCTGATCGAGGAAGGCGCTGACATTCAGCACGAATACTATGTCGCTGCACTGACCGATCGTGCTTCCCAGCGCGTTGCCATGATGGCTTCGTCTGAAGGCGGCATGGACATCGAGGAAGTCGCTCACAGCACGCCCGAGAAGATTCTCAAGGTATTCGTTGATCCCGCAGTCGGTCTGACCGACGCGCAAGCCACCGAGCTTGCCAAGGGTATCGGCATGCCGGAAGGCTCGATCGCCAATGCGGTCGATGCGCTGAAGAAGCTCTACACCTGCTACATGGAAACCGATGCGTCGCTGGCGGAGATCAACCCGCTGATCCACGAGAGCAACGGTACCGTGAAGGCGCTCGACGCCAAGTTCAACTTCGACTCCAACGCGCTCTATCGTCATCCGGAAATCGTGGCCTACCGCGACCTCGACGAAGAAGATGCTGACGAAATCGAAGCGTCCAAGTTCGATCTGGCCTATATCAGCCTCGATGGCAACATCGGCTGCCTGGTGAACGGCGCCGGTCTGGCGATGGCCACCATGGACACGATCAAGCTGTTCGGCGCAGAGCCGGCCAACTTCCTCGACGTCGGTGGCGGTGCCACGGCCGAGAAGGTGACCGAAGCGTTCAAGATCATGCTCAAGAACCCCAAGGTCAAGGGCATCCTGGTCAACATCTTCGGCGGCATCATGAAGTGCGACACCATCGCCACCGGCGTGGTGACTGCAGCCAAGGAAGTGAACCTCTCCGTCCCGCTCGTGGTGCGCATGAAGGGCACCAACGAAGACCTCGGCAAGAAGATCCTCGCCGAGTCGGGTCTGCCGATCATCACCGCCGACACGATGGCGGATGCTGCCACCAAGATCGTGGCCGCGGTCAAGTAAGGAGAGTCTGAATGTCCATCCTGATCAACAAAGACACCAAGGTCATCACCCAGGGCATCACCGGGAAGACGGGCCAGTTCCACACCGAGAAGTGCCAGGAATACGCCAACGGCAAGAACTGCTTCGTTGCCGGCGTAAACCCGAAGAAAGCGGGCGAGTCCATTTTCGACATCCCCATTTTCGGTTCGGTGAAGGACGCTGCGGCTGAAACCGGCGCTACCGTGTCGGTGATCTACGTGCCGCCCGCAGGTGCTGCTGCCGCGATCTGGGAAGCTGTTGAAGCCGACCTCGATCTGGCAATCTGCATCACCGAAGGCATCCCCGTTCGCGACATGCTGGAAGTGCGCAACAAGATGAAGGCCAAGGTTGCTGCCGGCGGCAAGGAAACCCTGCTGCTGGGCCCCAACTGCCCGGGTCTGATTACGCCTGACGAAATCAAGATCGGCATCATGCCGGGTCACATCCACCGCAAGGGTCGTATCGGCGTGGTATCCCGCTCCGGTACGCTGACCTATGAAGCTGTTGCCCAGCTGACCGAAATCGGTCTGGGTCAGTCTTCGGCGGTCGGTATCGGTGGTGATCCGATCAACGGTCTGAAGCACATCGACGTGATGCGCATGTTCAACGACGATCCTGATACCGATGCGGTCATCATGATCGGCGAGATCGGCGGTCCGGACGAAGCTGAAGCTGCCGAATGGTGCAAGGCCAACATGAAGAAGCCGATCGTTGGCTTCATCGCTGGCGTCACGGCACCGGCAGGCAAGCGCATGGGCCACGCCGGTGCGCTGATCTCCGGCGGCGCCGACACGGCCGATGCCAAGCTCGCGATCATGGAAGAGTGTGGCTTCAAGGTCACGCGCGACCCGTCCGAGATGGCCAAGCTGCTCAAGGCAATGCTCTGATCGTCTGCAGACGATGACTGAGAAAGGCGCCGGCGAGTCCGGCGCTTTTTTTTGCACTGCCGGCCGGGTGACGGGACAGTCTAGAATGGCGGTATGAATTGCCGTTCATGGGGTGCCCCCAACGATCTGAAGGAGTCCAGCGACGATGTCTGAGCCCGAAGTGCGGCTTTCCCCCGTGACAGCGAACACATCCGGTTTCGAGTATGCGGGCTTGTCGCATGTCGGGCATGTTCGGCGCAGGAATGAGGATTCCATCTGTATCGATGCCGACAATGGCTGGCTCCTGCTGGCGGATGGCATGGGGGGCTATCAGGGCGGCGATGTGGCTTCGGCGCTCTCGATTCGTACCGTCCTTGAGTATCTGCAGCGCAGTGCGGATGGCGCCCATCTTGAGGCGAACGCCTTGGCCGACGTGTTGTGCGAGGGTCTGAACGCAGCCAATGAGGCGATTCGTCAGGCGGGTGCGGCCAACGCAGATCTGAGCGGGATGGGGGCAACGATGGTGGCGGCATGCGTGGCCGGGGAAGCGCTGGTGTGCGCGCACGTCGGGGACTCCCGCCTGTATCGCCTTCGACACGGCGAGCTCGAACAGCTGACGAGCGATCACACGGTTCTGCAGGCGCAGGTCGATGCGGGCCTGATTGCGCCGCGTGAGGCCATGCAGATGCCGAATCGGGGCTTGCTGACGCGAGGCCTTGGCGTGGCGCCGACGGTGGTCGTCGACGTTGGCATGCATGCGCTTGCGGACAAGGACCGCATTCTGCTGTGCTCGGACGGCTTGACCGACATGCTCGATGCGCGTGAAATTGCGCGTCTGCTCGGTGCAACAGGTTCAGTTGATGCGGTGGCTCAGGGGCTGGTTGACGCCGCGCTTGCCCATGGCGGGCGTGACAATGTGTCCGTCATCATTGCGCGCTTTGCCGGCTGACGGCATGATTGTGAGGATTCTGCGCGCTGGGCGCGCCAACCGATAGATGGGTGCAGGCAATGCCGAAGTTGATTCTTAGCATGGATGGGCTGGTGCTCAAGGAAATCGTGCTCGACAAGGAGCGAACCTCCATCGGGCGCAAGCAGAATAATGACATTCAGATTGATAACCTTGCGATCAGTGGACACCATGCGGTGATCACCTGCATCCTCGACGATGCCTTCCTCGAGGACCAGAACAGTACCAACGGCACCTACGTGAATGGTCAGCCGATCAAGAAGCATGTTCTGCAGAACAACGACGTGGTTGAGCTCGGAAAATACCGTCTCAAGTTTCTGACCGACACCTCACAGCCCGGCCTCTCTGCTTCCGAGATGGTCGACACGGCTGCGCTTAAGCCATTCGACATGACATCTGCTGCGTCCGCTGCGGAGTCCGTTCCGGTTACGCCGGGCACGCGTGACGGCAGTGCGATCCGGACCCAGGTGCTGCCAGCCGACGCACTGGAGCATGGCGCACCTGCGGAGCCTCCGCTCGATCGACTCGGGGTCATTCAGGTCCTGAGTGGTGCGAACGCCGGCCGTGAGCTTGAGCTGAGCAAGTCGCTGACCACGCTTGGCAAGCCGGGGCGTCAGGTTGCGGTCATTACCCGGCGGCCGCATGGATATTTCATCACTCATGTAGAAGGTGCGAGCTTTCCGACGGTCAACGGCCGCACGCTGGATGCCCAGGCCCACCGACTTGGCGATCACGACATCATCGAGATTGCTGGCGTCAAGATGGAGTTTTTCCTCAAGACCTGAGGGCTGCGGGCATGCTGTGATTTTTGCCATATGCCCCCCGGTTGTCGCCTGCTAAGGTTTGGCATGATCCAGGGGGTGGCGAGGCCAATCGGTGCAATGCTCGTGAGTCCGGGTAAGAACTTTTGATGAAACTTCAGGTGCTAGGCTGCAGCGGTGGAATTGGCGGCGAGTCTGCGCGGACGACCGCCTTTCTCGTCGACGATGATGTCCTGGTCGATTGCGGGACCGGTGTGGGCGATCTTGAGCTCGATGCGTTGCGCAAGATCGATCATATCTTCATCACGCATTCGCATCTCGATCACATCGCGTCGATTCCCCTGCTGGTGGATTCGGTGGGTGAGGAGCGCGGTTATCCGATCACGGTCTATGCCACCCCGGAAACCTTGCGTATCCTGCGTTCGCATATCTTCAACTGGCTGATCTGGCCAGACTTCACCTCGATTCCCGACCGCCATCGACCGTTCCTGCGCTTTCAGCCGCTCAAGGTGGGCGAGTCGGTGCGGCTGGGGACGCGCACCATCACCGCGCTGCCTGCGCATCACACGGTGCCCGCGGTCGCATATGCCCTGGACAGCGGCGACGCGCAGCTGCTCTATTCGGGCGACACGGCGTATTGTCCGGAGCTGATCGAGGCGATCAACGCACTCCCCGCGCTGCGGCACATGATCATCGAGACCGCGTTTTCCGACGAGCAGCGCGGTCTGGCGATGGCCTCAAGACATCTGTGTCCGAGCATGCTCGTCGCCATGCTCGAGGAGCTGTCGGTTTCACCCGAGGTTTTCATCAGCCATCTGAAGCCCGGCCAGGGGGCGCGCATCATGGCGCAGATCGAGGCCGGGCGGGGGCGCCTGCAACCTAAGCCACTCGTTCAGGGTCAGATACTCGAGTTCTGAACCACATGAACCACAGATTCTCCGGCAGGCCGGTAGAATGGGGACGCATCAACACCAATACGCAGACGTCCACTGATGAGTACAAAGCTTTCGGCTTCCAGCGAAGTTGCACGTCGCCTGGCCTTTTTCAAGGGCTTGCAGGCAATCACCAACCGCGTTCATGCCACGCATGATATCGATGAGATCATCCTGGAACTGTCGAAAGAGATCTGTCAGCTTTTCGATGCGGCACGACTTTCGATCTATGCGGTGGATGCATCGGGCGAGTCCATTTCGACGAAGGTGAAAACGGGATTGCATTCGGTACAGAACATCCGTTTGCCGATTGCCGAGAACAGCATTGCCGGATTTGTTGCGCTGACCGGGCAAACCGTCAATCTTGCGGACGTCTATGACTCGGCGGCGCTGAGGGCCATCTCGCCCGAATTGCAGTTTCGCCATGAAGTCGATGACACCACCGGTTTTCGTGCCCGAGAGATGCTGGCCGCCGCGATCAACGATCCGGAAAGCGGCGCGCGTCGGGGCGTGATCCAGTTGATCAACCATAACTCGGAGGGGCCGTTCTCTGCCATTGCCGAGGAAGGTCTGCTCGGACTGACGCAGACGCTGGGCGTCGCGTTCTCGCGCCATATCTCGGCGCCACCGGCGCAACTGCGCTCGCGTTTCGATGCGCTGGTCGCAGATGGTCTGATCACTGCCGAAGAGTTGGCCGAGGTCACCCGTGATGCTCGCGACAGCGGCGCGCCGGTCGAGCCCCTGCTCATCGGCACGCTTGATCTGTCCCATGCGGACATCGGCGCTGCAGCTTCGCGCTTCTACGGGGTGCCGTACGAGCCGTTCAACGCTGATCGGGTCAAGCCGATCGATCTCTTGCGCAATCTGAAACGCGAGTACGTGCAGCAGAACCACTGGCTGCCACTGGAGGAGACCACCGAAGGTGTCGTGATCATGGCGGTCGATCCGGAGCAGATCCGGACCTCGCGAATTGCGCACAACGTGTTCCCGAAGAAGCGGCTCGCCTTCAGGGTAACCACCCGCGACGAGTTCGAGCGCACGGTCAACCAGTTCTTCGAGCCGTCGCTGGACGCGAGCTCTGTCGATGACCTGCTGTCCGATCTCGATGAGGAAAGTGACGACGGGATTTTTTCCGATGATGTGAATGCAGCGGCCGACAACGAACTGGTCAAGCTGGTCAACAAGATCATCATCGACGCCTACAAGCAGGGCGCCTCCGATATTCACGTCGAGCCACGTCCGGGCAAGGAGAAGACCCAGATCCGCTTCCGCAAGGACGGAACGCTGGTTCCGTATATCGAGGTGCCGGCGAGCTACCGGAATCCGCTCGTTACCCGTATCAAGATCATGTGCGATCTCGACATCTCCGAGCGTCGCAAGCCGCAGGACGGGAAGATCAAGTTCCGCAAGTACGCGCCGCTCGACATCGAGTTGCGTGTGGCCACCATTCCGACCGCAGGCGGCCTCGAGGATGTGGTGATGCGGGTGCTGGCCAACAGCGAGCCGATTCCGCTCGACGAACTCGGTCTGACCCCCGCAAACCTGGAAATGCTCAAGGGCGCGGTGGCCAAGCCCTACGGAATCTTCTTCGTGTGCGGTCCGACCGGATCGGGCAAGACGACCACGCTGCACTCCATCCTGGGGCATATCAACACCCCGGAGACCAAGATCTGGACTGCGGAGGATCCGGTCGAAATCACCCAGAAAGGTCTGCGCCAGGTTCAGGTCAATCGCAAGGCCGGGCTCGACTTTGCGACCATGATGCGGGCCTTCCTGCGTGCAGATCCGGACGTGATCATGGTGGGTGAGATGCGGGACGAGGAAACCGTCTCGGTGGGCATCGAGGCGTCGCTTACGGGCCACCTCGTGTTCTCCACGCTGCACACCAACAGCGCGCCGGAATCCGTCGTTCGTCTGCTCGACATGGGCATGGACCCGTTCAACTTTTCCGACGCCCTGCTTGGCGTGCTGGCGCAGCGGCTGACCAAACGCCTGTGCAAGCACTGCAAGGAAGCGTACGAACCGGACGAGACCGAGATCGGGCTCTTGCTGGACGAATACTGTGCCGACATGCACTCGACGCCCGCATTCATTGCCGATCCGGCAGCGGCCCGACAGGCGGTCCTGGCGCACTGGCGAGCCGCCTACGCGAATGAAAAAGGCAGGTTCACCCTGTACCGCCCGGTAGGGTGTGTCGAATGCACCCAGGGCTACAAGGGACGGCTCGGGCTTCACGAACTGATGCTCGGTTCGGACCGGATCAAGCAGATGATTCAGGAGCGTGCGCGCGTTGCGGAGTTGCTCGGTGCGGCCTTGTCCGAGGGGATGCGTACCTTGCGCCAGGACGGTCTCGAGAAGATCCTGGCGGGCATTACCGACCTCAAGCAGGTGCGCAAGGTCTGCGTGCGCTGATCGTTTCCGAGCAACGGCGCCGGCACGATCATGCCGGCGCCGGTTAGAATCCGGGCTTCGAACCGTTTCCGGAGTCCGCCAATGTTCCGCATCGCCCCCAGCCTGCTTTCCGCCAACTTCGCCAGACTGGGCGAGGAAGTGAGCAACGTGGTTGCCGCCGGTGCCGACTGGATCCATTTTGACGTAATGGACAACCATTACGTGCCCAACCTCACCATCGGTCCGCTGGTGTGCGAGGCGATCCGGCCGGTGACCACGGCGCCGATCGACGTGCACCTGATGGTGCGACCGGTCGACCGGATCATTCCGGACTTTGCCAAGGCCGGCGCCAACATCATCACCTTTCACCCCGAGGCCTCAGAGCATATCGATCGCAGCCTGGGCCTGATCCGCGATTCGGGTTGTCAGGCCGGGCTGGTGTTCAACCCCGCCACGCCGCTGCACTACCTCGATCACGTCATGGACAAGATCGACGTCGTCCTGCTGATGAGCGTCAACCCGGGCTTCGGCGGGCAGAAGTTCATCCCCGAGACGCTCAACAAGCTGCGTGCGGCGCGTGCGCGACTCGACGCCTACGAGGCCGAAACCGGACGCCACATCCTGCTCGAGATCGATGGTGGCGTGAAAACCGACAACATCGCCGAGATCGCGCGTGCGGGTGCAGACACCTTTGTCGCCGGTTCGGCGGTATTCGGTGCAGGCAAGGACGCCGACGCCCATCGCTACGACTCGATCATCGGCAGTCTGCGTGCCGAACTGGCAACGGTGCAGGCATGAGCGGGCGGAGATTCTCGCCGCGGGCGGTGCTGTTCGATCTCGATGGCACCTTGCTCGATACCATTGGCGATCTGGCCGAGGCGGCCAACCTCATGCTGGCCGAACTGTCCCGGCCGGCGCGCAGCCAGGACGAGATCCACAGTTTTGTCGGCAAGGGCCTGCCCAATCTCGTGCGCCGCTGCATGACCGAGAATGCGCAGGCGACCGAGGCGGAGATCGAGACGGCCATGGCCGTATTCCGGCAGCACTATGCGCTGGTCAATGGGCGCACGACGCGGATCTACCCCGGCGTCACCGAGGTGCTGGATGCCTTGCGCGAGAGCCGGTTCAAGCTTGCCGTCGTGACCAACAAGGCGGGTGACTTCACCCTGCCGCTGCTCGAGCGCATGGGGCTCAGCGCGTACTTCGACGCGGTCGTGAGCGGCGACACGCTGCCGGTGAAGAAACCCGACCCTGCGGTGCTGCACCACGCCTGCGAACTGCTGCAGGTTGAGGCCGCCGAGGCCTTGATGATCGGGGACTCGCAGAACGACGCGCTTGCCGCCCGTGGCGCGGGGATACCGGTGCTTCTGGTGACCTACGGTTATAGCGAGGGTATGCCGGTGGACAGTATCGAATGCGATGGGCTACTATCGAACGCACTTCATGTGCTGGATCACATCGACCGCCCATGAATCTTTTCGCCTCGTCAGTCATCTCCACTACAGATCGAATCGTGACGCACGCAAACAGGGTTTCGCCCCTCGCTCCGGCCTTTGCTCTCAGCCTTCAGCCTTCGTGGCGGACCGGCTGGCGTTGGCCTGTGGGCCACAAATAACGCGAACCCCTTGCGGGTCGCCGGTTGCCCCGGACTCCGGAGAGACCCGCCACCCGCCTGCAGTGCCCCGTCCGAATCAATCCCGTTCTCAGTGGAGCTCCCATGCTCGAACAAGAATTCAACGCCCTGGCCGCCGAGGGCTACAACCGCATTCCGGTCACGCTCGAGACCTTTGCCGATCTCGACACGCCGTTGTCGATCTACCTGAAGCTCGCCAATGAGTCCTACACCTACCTGCTGGAGTCGGTGCAGGGTGGTGAGCGCTTTGGGCGCTACTCCTTTATCGGGCTGTCGTCGCCCACCCGTATCGAGGTCTATGGCCGTTCGGCGCTGCTGCTGACCGGCAATCGTCTGGTCGAACGTCGCGATTACGGTGATCCGCTCAATTTCGTTGCCGAGTTCATGAACCGCATCAAGGTGCCGCCGCGCGAGCATCTGCCGCGCTTTGCAGGCGGCCTGGTGGGTTGCTTCGGCTACGACACCGTGCGCTACATCGAGCCCAGGCTGTCCAAGACGGAGAAGAAGGACACGCTCGGCACGCCGGACATCCTGCTGCTGCTGTCGGAAGAAATTGCGATCGTCGACAACCTCACCGGCAAGCTCACCCTGGTGGTGTATGCCGAGCCCGAGGTGCCCGGTGCATACAAGCGCGCGCAAAAGCGCCTGCAGGATCTGCTGGGGCGACTGCGTGCGCCGGTGCAGATCCCGGTCGAAGCCCGTGCGGCCTCGGCCCCGGCGGAGTCGAGTTTCGGCGAGGATGCGTTCAAGGACGCGGTGCGCCGCGCCAAGCAGTACATCGTCGACGGCGACATCATGCAGGTGGTGCTGTCGCAGCGCATGAGCAAGCCGTTTGCTGCACACCCGATGGCGCTGTACCGCGCGATCCGCTCGCTGAACCCGTCGCCCTACATGTTCTATTTCAATCTCGAGGATTTCCACGTTGTCGGGTCTTCTCCCGAGATCCTGGTTCGACTCGAGGACGAAAATGTCACCGTTCGACCGATCGCCGGCACGCGGAAGCGCGGCGCCACCGTGGCCGAGGATCTGGCACTGGAAAAGGATCTGCTCTCCGACGAGAAGGAGTGTGCGGAGCATCTGCAACTGCTCGATCTCGGCCGCAACGACGCCGGCCGGGTGTCGGAAACCGGTACCGTGCGGGTCACCGAGCAATTCACCGTCGAACGCTATTCGCATGTGATGCACATCGTGTCCAACGTCGAGAGCAAACTCAAGGAAGGGCTCAACGCGCTCGCCGTGCTGCGCGCGACCTTCCCTGCCGGGACGGTGTCGGGCGCGCCGAAGGTGAGGGCGATGGAGATCATTGACGAGCTCGAGCCGGTCAAGCGTGGCATCTATGCGGGCGCTGTGGGCTACGTCGGCTTCCATGGCGACATGGATCTGGCGATCGCGATCCGCACTGCAGTGATCAAGGATGGGCAGATTCACGTGCAGGCGGGTGCCGGCATCGTGGCCGACTCCGACCCCGAGGCCGAATGGCAGGAAACCCACAGCAAGGCCCGTGCGATGTTGCGGGCGGCAGAGATGGCCGAAGGCGGCCTGGATACTCAAGGCTGACAAGGACGACTGACATGCTGCTGATGATCGACAACTACGACAGCTTCACCTACAACCTGGTGCAGTATTTCGGCGAACTGGGTGCCAAGGTGAAAGTATTCCGCAACGACGAGATCACGCTCGAGCAGATCGCGTCCATGCAACCCGCGCAGCTGGTGATTTCACCCGGGCCATGCTCTCCGGCCGAAGCCGGCATCTCGGTGGCGGCGATCCGTGAATTGGCAGGCAAACTGCCGATTCTCGGCGTCTGCCTGGGGCATCAGAGCATTGGTGCCGCCTTCGGTGGCCGCATCGTGCACGCCCAGCGGCTGATGCATGGCAAGACTTCGCCCGTGCATCATCTCGACAAGGGCGTGTTCCGGGGGCTGCCCAATCCACTGATCTGCACCCGCTATCATTCACTGGCCATTGAACGCGAGAGCCTGCCTGACTGTCTCGAAGTGACGGCCTGGACGGACGATGGCGAGATCATGGGCGTGCGCCACAAGACGCTGGATATCGAGGGTGTGCAGTTCCACCCCGAATCCATTCTGACCGAGCGCGGGCACGACCTGCTCCGGAATTTCCTCGACCGCGGCGATTCATTGCCGGCTGCGGCCTGACCGACATGAGGACGAACATCATGATGACTGCCCAACAGGCGCTGCAGCGCACGATCGAGCACCGCGAGATCTTCTTCGACGAAATGCTGTCGCTGATGCGCCAGATCATGGCTGGCGAGATCTCGCCGGTGATGACCGCTGCCATCCTGACCGGTCTGCGTGTCAAGAAGGAGACCATCAGCGAGATTACCGCTGCGGCGACAGTGATGCGCGAGCTGGCCACCAAGGTGGTGGTGAACCCGCCGCACGATCATTTCCTGGACGTGGTCGGCACCGGTGGTGACGGCACGCACACTTTCAATATCTCGACCGCGACCATGTTTGTGGCGGCAGCCGCCGGTGCGCGCGTGGCAAAACATGGTAATCGCGGCGTATCGTCGAAGTCGGGCAGCGCAGACGTGCTCGAAGCCCTGGGCGTGAATCTGGCACTGAGCGCAGAGCAGGTTGGCGAGTGTATCGAGGCGACCGGCATCGGCTTCATGTTCGCCCCCAATCACCACAGCGCGATGAAGAACGTCGCTCCGGTGCGGCGCGAGATGGGCGTGCGCACCATCTTCAATATTCTCGGGCCGCTGACCAATCCGGCCGGTGCGCCCAATACCCTGATGGGCGTCTTTCACCCGGATCTCGTCGGCATCCAGGCGCGTGTGATGCAGCGCCTTGGCGCCAACCATGTGCTGGTGGTGCACGGACTCGATGGCATGGATGAGGTCAGCCTTGGTTCGGGCACGCTGGTGGCCGAACTGAAGGACGATCAGATCACCGAGTATGAGATCCATCCGGAGGACTTCGGTCTGGCCATGGTGGGTAGCCGCAACCTGCGGGTCGAGGATGCCGACGAATCGCGTCGTACCTTGCTGGGTGCGCTGGATAACGAACCCGGGCCGGCGTGCGAGATCGTGGTGTTCAACGCCGGTGTGGCGCTGTATACCGCCAACCTTGCCGACTCGATCGACGACGGCATCGTCCGTGCGCGCGAGATCATTGCCAGCGGCGCGGCGCGCGCCAAACTGGACGAATTCGTGCAGTACACACGTCGTTTCGGGGCCGCCTGATGAGCGACATCCTGAACAAGATCTGCGCGGTCAAGGTCGAAGAGGTCGCAGCGGCAAGCGCACTCAAGCCGTTGGGCGCGATTCGCACCGAGGCTGAAGCGCAACCGGCAGCTCGCGATTTTGTCGGCGCCATTCGCGACAAGATCGCCGCGGGCAGTGCTGCGGTGATTTCCGAGATCAAGAAGGCGAGCCCGTCCAAAGGCGTGATCCGTGAGGACTTTCGTCCGGCAGAGATCGCACGCGCCTACGAGCAGGCGGGTGCGGCCTGTCTGTCGGTGCTGACCGACAGGCCCTTCTTTCAGGGCGCGCCCGAATACCTGCAGGCGGCGCGGGCGGCGTGTGCGCTGCCGGTGTTGCGCAAGGATTTTCTGGTCGATCCGTACCAGGTGTTTGAAGCACGTGCCATGGGCGCGGACGCCATTCTGCTGATCGCAGCCTGCCTCGATCTTGCGCAGATGCGCGAGATGGAGTCGATTGCGAGCGCGCTCGGCATGTCCGTGCTGGTCGAGGTGCACGATGGTGCGGAGCTCGAACAGGCGCTGCAGCTGAAAACGCCGCTGGTCGGCATCAACAACCGTAATCTGCGCACGTTCGAGGTCTCCTTGCAGACCACGCTCGACCTGCTGCCGGCCATCCCTGCCGATCGTATCGTGGTCACCGAGTCGGGAATCCTGCGACCGGAGGACGTGAGCCTGATGCGTGGCAAGGGGGTGAATGGCTTCCTGGTCGGTGAGGCCTTCATGCGGGTGCCCGACCCGGGTCAGGGGCTGCGCGCCCTGTTTGGCTAGCCTATGAGCGATCCCGAGCCCGCAGCTGATCTCCCGCAATCCCGCCGCCTCTGGCGACGCGTGTTTGCCGTTTCATGTGCTGCGATCTTCGGGCTTTTTGCAGTGTTGGGATGGGTGCTGGCAACCGAGTCCGGTCTGAAGGCGGTCGCCAGCCTCGTCAGATCGGCAACGCCGGACATGCTCATGCTGGGCGAGGTTCGCGGGCGCCTGATCGGCCCGCTGGAAGTCGATGATCTTGCCTTGGGCATGCCGGACCTTGAGCTCGAACTTGAGGCGCTGAAGCTGGATTGGGCGCCACGGGACCTGCTTTCACGCCGCGTTGTCGTCTCGCAACTCACGCTCGGCAAACTCGACATGCGCACACGCGCAAGCGACGAGCCGTCGCCCCCGCTGAGCCTGCCTGACCATCTGCGCCTTCCGGTCGGGCTGCAGGTGTCGCGCATCAGCGTGGATTCGCTGACGGTTCATCAGGTCGCGGCCGGTGAGCCGCTGTCTTCGGACTCGGTCAGCGTGTTCGGCGCCAGTGCTATCACGCTTGCGCTCGACAGCGACGGCAAGCGTCACCAATTGCGGCAAGTCGATGCAGCGTTGCCGTTCGGCAAGCTCAGCCTGACGGGTGGGATCGACGCCGAGGCACCTTTCGCGCTCGAATTCAGGGCGGTGCTCGAGGGGCACATCGATGCGGGGCAGGTACCTGAAGGCATTGCGCTCGCAGCCGAGGCCCGCGATTACCGCATTGAGTTGGATGCCTCCGGTGTGCTGGCCGAGCCCGTGCTCAAGCTGCGCGCGAATGGCGCCGGGCTGAGCGGTGAGGGACGGGTCGAGGCGACGCCGTTTGCCGACGTGCCCTTGCGAGCGCTTGAGCTCGCGCTTGGTGAGCTCGATCCATCCATGTTCGTCCCTTCCGCCCCCAAAGCGCTGCTGCGACTGGATGCGCGCTTGCTGGCGGGGGCGACTGAGGGCTTGAGCCTGAGTGGCCCGTTCTCCATTCGCAACGCGCGTCCTGCCGCGCTTGATGCCGGGGGGCTGCCGCTTGAAAGCCTTGGCGGCACGCTTGCCTGGTCTGCGCAGGGCGCCCGTGTCGATGAACTCGATGTGCGTCTGCCCGGCGCGGGAAAGATTGCCGGTGCAATGGCGTGGACGCCACCCGCGGGCGAGTCCGCGCCGGTCCCTCAGGCGGCAGTTTCAGGGACCGGCGCTGGGTTTGGACGCCTGACGATGCTGCTTGAGATTGCCGGTATCGATACTTCACGCATCGACGGTCGTTTGCCGAAGCAGGTGCTTGCGGGCCGTGTCGAGGCCGAAGGGAGTGAAGCGCGACAGATCGCGTCGGTCAAGCTGAGCGCAGGCGATGCGCGAGTGGACGCAAGCGGGATGCTGGAGGCAGAGGCTGCGCCCGGTGCGGGACAGCGATTCAAGCTGACCGGGCAATTGCGCCAGGTCGACCCACGGAAGTTCCACCCAGCTGCGCCGGTCGCGCGCCTCAATCTGGACCTTGATGCCGAGGGCGTGCTGGCTGCAGAGCCTGCAGTGTCAGCGCAGTTCAAGCTGCTCAACAGTGCGTTCGAGGGGCATGCGCTGTCGGGGAATGGGCGCCTCAAGGTGCGCGGAGAGTCCTTTTCGGATGTTTCGCTCATGCTCGACCTCGCCGGTAATCGCCTGCGTGTGGAAGGTGACTGGGGGCGTGCTGCCGATCGCCTCCGGATTTCCGTCGATGCGCCTGCGCTGGCTCAGCTCGGATACGGATTGAGCGGACGTGCGGGGGCCGAGGGCGAGCTCACCGGCGGCGCCAAGACGCCTGCCGGATCGCTGCATTTCTTCGGCGAGAAGCTGCGTCTGCCGGGCGATGTCAGGATTGGGGGGCTTAACGGGCAGGGCCGTCTGGCCGCTGGCGTCGATGGGCCATTCACGTTGTCGGTGGGCTTGTCGGGCGTCGGCGCGGTGGGCGCCGAGGCCGACTGGGTGTCGGCGGCGCGGATATCGGCGGACGGCAGACGCGACCGCCATCGCATCGAGCTCAATGTGAGCGGCGCCGAGGCGGACGAACTGAGTCTTGCGCTTGAGGGCGGGCTGACGGTGCCGGATGGCGCGCTGCCGACGTGGCAAGGAACACTGTCGAGCCTGGAAACCCTGGGGCGATTCGTTTCGCAGCTGCAGGCGCCTGCAGCATTGTCGCTTGGCAGCGATGAGGTGAGTCTGGGCGCGGCGGTGCTTGAAGCCGGAGAGAAGGGGCAGATACGGCTCGACGAGACGCGCTGGTCGCCGAAAGGCAGTGCCATCAGGGGCTCGCTGACGGGCCTTGCCTTCGGTCTGGTTTCGCGCCCGGACGCCCGTCCGAGGCGTGGGGCGGGCCCGCTGGTTCTGGGCGCCGAGTGGGATGTGCGGCTGGCCGAGACGGTTGAGGGCGAAGCGCGCCTGTTTCGCGAGTCGGGCGATCTGGTCGTCAGCGGTGAGATCGGCACCCGGCTTGGCCTCGAGAGCTTCGAAGCGCGGCTGATTGCGCGTGGCAATCGTCTGGCCTTGTCGCTCGGCGCGCTCGGAACGGAACTGGGAGAACTCTCCGGCTCGCTAACCGCGCTGGCTGAACGTACCCAGTCGGGCGCGTGGCAGCTCGCGCAGAAGTCCCCGCTGCTGGGGTCTGCCCGCCTGAAAATGCCTTCCATTGCCTGGGTCGGGCGTCTGATGCGGGAGAACGTGGAGACTGCGGGCAGCCTCGATGCGGTGTTCTCCGTGTCGGGTACGCCCGATGCGCCTGTCGCCAGCGGAAGCATCAATGGACGTGATTTGCAGTTCGCGCTCGTCGATCAGGGGCTGGTCCTGTCCGGTGGCGAACTCGTTGCAGATTTCGACCGCGACCGCCTGCGCCTGTCCACCCTGCGCTTCGTGTCGGCCAATCGGGTGAAGCCGCGAGACAGCCGGGTTCCGTTTGAGGCGCTGACCGCAACGCCCGGACATCTCAGTGCCTCAGGCGAAATCGCCCTCGAATCGGGCGAGGGGCTCTTCAACTTTGAGGCCGACCGCTTGCCCCTGCTGCAGCGTGAGGATCGCTGGCTGATCCTGTCGGGCAAGGGGCGTGCGTATTCGACCTGGACCTCGCTGGACCTGGACGCGGACTTTCGTGCCGATGCGGGCTTTTTCGCAATCGACGATTCGCCCCCGCCCAGCCTTTCAGACGATGTCGTCGTCCTTGGTCGTCAGCCATCCGCGCCGGGTGGATTCGCGCTCACCGTGCGTCTCGGGGTAAAGCTTGGAGATGCGCTCTACCTGTCGGCGATGGGCGTCGATACCCGGCTCGCCGGTGCGCTCGAATTGCGCATGGCCCCCGGGGTGCCGCTTAATGCCGTTGGTTCCATTTCCACAGTGGGAGGGAGTTATCAGGGCTATGGTCAACGCCTGAGCATCGAGCGCGGGCTGATCAACTTCCAGGGACCTGTCGACAATCCGGGGCTGAATATCGTTGCCCTGCGCAAGGGGCTGGAGGTGGAGGCCGGAGTGGCGATCAGCGGCAGCGCCAGACGTCCGCAGGTGAAGCTGGTGTCCGACCCCGCGGTGCCCGACCCGGAAAAGCTCTCCTGGATCGTGCTCGGCCGTGCGCCGGACGCCGGCGGCGGCGCCGATCTTGCGCTGCTGGTGCCGGCTGCGCAGGCTTTGCTCGGCGGCAGTGGCGGCGGCATGACCGAGGAGCTGTCACGCAGTCTCGGCTTCGACAGCTTCTCGATTGGCCAGGGTGAGCTCAACAGCGCTTCGCGTTCGGCGAGCAGCCGGGTGCTGGGCAGCGGCTCGCGCATCAGCAGTGGTCCCACCGTGGCGGGGCAGGTGTTGAGCGTGGGTAAACGTCTGAGCTCTGATCTGGTACTGTCCTTCGAACAAAGCCTCGGTGGCGCCGAGTCGCTGGTAAAGCTGACCTATCAGCTCGGGCGCCGGGTGTCGGTGGTCGCGCGGGGTGGTACCGACAACGCGGTCGACATCTACTACACTTTTTCCTTCCGTTGAATCTCGCAAACAGATGACGGATGACACGAATGAAATTGCCGTGCTGCGGTCACACTAACGGAAGGACCGGAAATCGCCGGCTTGCGATGCCGGATATGGGTCTTCCGGATGCAGGACTTGTTGCCGAACTTCATGAGGATGAACGATGACGAACACGATGGAGCCCACGACACTTGAAACCGCCATTCTCGGTGGCGGCTGCTTCTGGTGTCTTGAGGCGGTATTTCGCGAGGTTGAGGGCGTGGTGTCAGTGACATCCGGCTATGCCGGCGGTCATGTCGACGCGCCGGCATATCGTCAGGTGTGCGAGGGCACGACTGGCCATGCCGAAGTGGTGAGGCTTGAGTTCGATCCGGCAAAGGTCAGTTATCGCGACCTGCTGGAGATCTTCTTCGTGATCCACGACCCGACCACGCTCAACCGCCAAGGCAATGACATCGGCAGTCAGTATCGTTCGGTGATCTTCGTCAATGACGACGAGCAGCTGCACGTCGCCCTTGCGCTGATCGAAGAGCTCGGGGAAGCACGCATCTACCCACACGCCATCGTCACCCGGGTCGAGCGCTCAGTGCCCTTCTGGCCGGCCGAGGTCGAGCACCACGAGTACTACGCCAATCACAGCGATCAGCCCTACTGCCAGTATGTCGTTGCACCCAAGGTCTCGAAATTCCGCGAGAAGTTTGCCAGTCGCAGGCGTCGGGACAGTTAGAATCCCAGCCTTTACATTCCAGCCCGGAGACGCGCATGACCCAGACCACCACGGCCAGCGGCCTGATCATCGAAGACATCGAAGTCGGTAGCGGCGACACTGCAAGCAAAGGGCAGATGGTTTCGGTGCATTACACGGGTTGGCTGACTGATGGCAGCAAGTTCGACTCGAGCAAGGATCGCAACGACCCGTTCAACTTTCCGCTCGGCAAGGGGCATGTGATCCGAGGCTGGGACGAAGGTGTCGAGGGCATGCAGGTCGGCGGCAAGCGCAAGCTGACCATTCCGCCGGCGCTGGGTTACGGCATGCGCGGTGCCGGCGGCGTGATTCCGCCCAACGCGACGCTGGTCTTCGAGGTCGAGTTGCTGAAGGTCATCTGAGCGTCGTGCGGGCTTCGCAGCTGAAGGTGCCCGCGCGTTTTCATCGCATATCGTGCCCCGTGCGGGGCGTGCAAGAGTGGATGGCATGAAACTCGACCAGAACCAGTTGCGCATTCTTTCGCTGCTGCAGAAAGACTCCACCCTCAGCACTCAGGCGCTGGCAGACAAGGTCGGCATGTCGCCGTCGCCATGCTGGCGGCGGGTAAAGGAGATGGAGGAGGCCGGACTGATCCGCGGCTATGTTGCGCTGGTCGATCGGCAAAAGCTCGGCCTTGGCACCTGCGTGTGGGTGCGAGTGAAGCTCAAGCAGCACAGTGCCGATGTGCTCGACCGTTTCGAGCAGGTGGTCAAGGGCTGCGACGAGGTTGTCGAGTGTTACGAACTGCTTGGCGAGACCGACTGCCTGCTCAAGCTCTATCTGCCGAGCCTGGAGGCCTTTTCGTCCTTCATGCACAATTTCCTGCTCAAGATCCCCGAGATTGACGTCACTCATTCGAGCGTGGCGCTGCGCGAGATCAAGAACGAAACAGCCCTGCCGCTATGAGCGGGCAGGGCTGCTGAATGTGGGCGGCACCGGTGTGGAGCCGCCCGTTTCTTTTTCTCAGAGATTGCTGACGAATACGATCAGCACGCCAGCCGGTGCCACGAAGCGGGCCACGAAGGACCACACACCGAAGGCGCCGGCCGAAAGCCCCAGTTCCTTGCGTACGCTGTCGCGGTCGAGATACCAGGCCGCAAAGACGATCGCGCCGAGTCCGGTCAGGGGCAGCAGGAACTTGCTGGTGAGCTGATCAAGCAGGTCAAAGATGTTCAGACCAAAGATCAGCACATCTCCCCACACATTGAAGGACAGCAGGGCTGCGATGCCCAGTGCCCAAGTGGCCATGCCGGCAACCGCGGTCGCGCCGAGACGGCTGAGCGGCGTGCGCTCTTCGACCAGCTCCACCACGGGCTCGAGCAGCGAGATGGCCGAGGTGAGCGCGGCAAAGGTCAGGAGCAGGAAGAAGATCGTGCCCAGTACCAGGCCACCCGAGATATTGCCGAAGGCCAGCGGCAGGGTGACAAAGATCAGGCCGGGGCCCGCAGCGGGGTCGAGGCCGTTGGCGAATACGATGGGAAAGATCGCCAGTCCGGCCGCAATCGCAATCACGGTATCCATCAGCACGACGGTACGCGCGGTGCGCAGCAGATTGACGTCCTGGCCGAGGTAGGAGCCGTAAGCCATCATGATGCCCATGCCGAGTGACAGGGTGAAGAAGGCGTGGCCGAGCGCGGCCAGGACCACCTTGCCGTCGAGCTTGCTCCAGTCGGGGTTGAACAGATACTGAACTGCCGCCCCGAAGCCGCCGGTCGTGGTGCCGTAGGCAACGAGCACCATGAGCAGGATGCCCAGCGCCGGCATCATCAGTTTGGATGCGCGCTCCAGGCCGCCCGAAACGCCCATGGCGACAACACCCACGGTCAGTGCCATGAATACCGAATGCCACACCAGCAGGCTGCCGGGGTCGGCCAGGAAGGCGGTGAATGCGCCACCAACCGCTTCCTTGTCCATGCCGCTGAAGCTGCCACTGGCCATGTCGCCCATGTAGGACAGGGCCCAGCCGCCGATCACGCTGTAAAACGACAGGATCAGGAACGCGCCAAGAACGCCGGTTGCACCGACGACCGCCCAGTTGCGGCTGCGTCCGTTGGCAGCTGCGACTTCGGACATGGTGTTGATCGGGTTCTTCTGGCCGCGCCGGCCGATCATCCATTCGGACACGAGAATGGGCAGCCCGATCATCGCGATACAGGCCAGATAGACCAGCACGAAGGCAGCGCCGCCGCTCTGGCCGATCATGTAGGGGAATTTCCAGATGTTGCCGAGGCCGACAGCGGAGCCGGTGGCTGCAAGCACGAAGCCCATCCGGGAGGACCACTGTGCATGGGTGTGGGTCTTTGCCATGTCATCGCTCCTGTTGGCAGATATTCAAGGGGCGAGACAATAACAGCAAGGGCAGGCAAGCGGTGCCCGGGATGGTTCGATTCACGAAAGTCTCCTTCTGTTTTTTTGGTGACACCGCACTTGTGGCGCAGTGCGCAAGGCTGCAGCAGGCGTGTGTTTGACATCGCTTTCCGGCCGTCAGCCCTGTCATTTCTCCGCGCCATGGTCGTGAGCCCGATGCGAAGTGGATGGATAGTAATGACTGATGGGCGAAAAGATATTTCTTATAGCTGCATGAAAGCTGCCAAATGAGGATAAATTTTTCTCGCATGTCTCCTTAGCATGTACCTGCGTCGGTTCATGAGGCGCACCCCACGAGAACGCCACCAACAAGGAGACAGGGGCCGCAGGCGGGGCGTCGCGCCACAAGCGCAGGCGACCGGGCGCAACGACCCCACAGACATGATGCTCAATACACTGCCCCGGGTTTCGCTCGACGACAAATACACCCTGAAGGAAGGCCGTGCCTGGATGACCGGCATCCAGGCCCTGGTCAGGTTGCCAATGATGCAGCGCATGCGCGACGAGGCGGCCGGCCTGAATACCGCCGGCTTTGTGTCCGGTTATCGCGGTTCGCCGCTGGGCAATGTGGACCAGGAGTTCTGGCGGGCGAAGAAGTATCTTGAGCCGATGCATGTCCGCTTCCAGGCCGGCCTCAACGAAGATCTGGCGGCGACCGCGGTGTGGGGCACGCAGCAGGTCACGCTCGACCCCAATGCGCGCTACGACGGCGTGTTCTCCATCTGGTACGGCAAGGGGCCGGGCGTGGACCGGACCGGCGACGTGTTTCGTCACGCCAATGCCGCCGGCAGCTCGAAGCATGGTGGCGTGCTGGTGATCGCGGGGGATGACCACGCCGCCAAATCGTCCACACTGCCGCATCAGACCGAGCACGTGTTCAAGGCGCTGATGATGCCGGTGTTGGCGCCGGCAGGGATTCAGGAATATCTCGAGTACGGCCTGCACGGCTTCGCCCTGTCGCGCTACTCGGGGTGCTGGGTCGCATTCAAGGCGCTCACGGATACGGTGGAAACCTCGGCATCGGTCGATGTGGATCCGTTCAAGGTGCAGACCGTGATTCCGACCGATTTTCCGCTGCCGGAAGACGGGCTCAACCTGCGCTGGCCCGATCCGCCGCTGGTGCAGGAGAAGCGTCTGCTCCATCACAAACTGTATGCCGCACTGGCCTACTGCCGTGCCAACGGGCTCAACCGTACGGTGATCGACAGCCCCAATGCCCGGCTCGGCATCATCACCAGCGGCAAGAGCTACCTGGATGTCCGCCAGGCGCTGGATGATCTCGGTATCGACGACAGGATCGCGGCCGACATCGGTCTGCGGGTGTACAAGGTCGGCATGGTGTGGCCGCTCGAGGCCGAGGGCGTGCGCAAGTTCGCCGACGGGCTGGAAGAGGTCCTGGTGATCGAGGAGAAGCGCCAGTTCCTCGAGTATCAGCTCAAGGAGGAGCTCTACAACTGGAGCGAGCAGGTCCGCCCACGGGTGATCGGCAAGTTCGACGAGAAAGGCGAGTGGGCACTGCCGCACAGCGAGTGGCTGCTGCCGGCGGCGGGCGAGTTGACGCCGGCGATGGTGGCGCGGGTGATTGCGGCGCGCATCGCACGTTTCCATACCTCGGACCGGATCAAGGCGCGTCTGGCCTTCTTCGACGCCAAGGAAGCGGCGCTCGCGCGCCCGCGCCTGTCGATTGCGCGCGTACCGCACTACTGCTCGGGCTGTCCGCACAACACCTCGACCAAGGTGCCACAGGGCTCGCGCGCGCTGGCTGGTATCGGCTGCCACTACATGGCGACCTGGCTGTCACCGGAATCCACCCAGACCTTCTGCCAGATGGGGGGCGAGGGGGTGCCATGGGTGGGGCAGTCGCCCTTCACCAGCACGCCGCATGTGTTCGCCAACCTTGGCGACGGCACCTACATGCACTCGGGCATTCTGGCGATCCGCGCAGCCGTGGCCGCAAGGGTGAACATCACCTACAAGATTCTCTATAACGATGCGGTGGCGATGACGGGCGGTCAGCCTCATGACGGCACGCTGTCGGTACCCATCATCGCCCGCCAGCTCCAGGCGGAGGGCGTGAACAATATCGTCGTGGTCAATGACGGTACCGGGCGCGCCTATGGCCCGTCCGACCTGCCGCATGGCGTTCCCATCCGCCACCGCGACGAACTCGATGCCGTGCAGCGCGAGCTGCGTACGGTGCCGGGCGTGAGCGCGTTGATCTACGATCAGACCTGCGCTGCCGAGAAGCGCCGGCGCAGGAAGCGGGGGACCTTCCCCGATCCGGCGAAGCGGGTGGTGATCAACGACCTCGTTTGTGAAGGCTGCGGCGACTGCAGCGACAAGTCGAACTGCATGTCGGTCGGCTCGGTCGAGACCGAGTTCGGTCGCAAGCGCACGATCGACCAGTCCTCCTGCAACAAGGATTTCTCCTGCATCAAGGGCTTCTGCCCGAGCTTCGTCACCATCGAGGGGGGCAAGCTGCGCAAGGGCAAGGCCAGTGCGTCGCAAGGGACGGATGACTTGCCGCGCCCGCAACTGCCTTCCACTGCCGCGCCGTGGGGCATTCTGGTGACGGGTGTCGGCGGCACCGGCGTGGTGACGATTGCAGCCTTGCTCGGCATGGCCGCCCACCTCGAAGGCAAAGGCATCTCGGTGCTCGACATGGCCGGGCTGGCGCAGAAGGGCGGCGCGGTGTGGTCGCATGTTCGCATCGCCGACCGTCAGGACATGCTGTTTGCTGCGCGTGTGGCGGCTGGCGAAGCCAATGCAGTGATTGGCTGCGATCTGGTCGTGGCCGCGAGCGACGAGTCGCTGGCGAAGATGCGCAACGGCCACACGCGGGTCGTGATCAACCGCGATCAGTCCATGACCAGCGAGTTCGTGCGCGGCTTTGCAGCTCAGGCCCGCAGTGGCGATGCCATGAAAGTGCCGGATCCGCAGTTCCCGGCCGGTTCGATGGAGCAGCAGATCGTCGAGGCCGTGGGCGCCGAGGCGGCCGAGTTCATCGATGCCTCGCGTCTTGCGACCAGCCTGCTGGGGGACGCGATCGCCACCAATCTGTTCATGCTCGGTTATGCCTGGCAAAAGGGTCTCGTGCCGCTGAGCGACGACGCCATTCTGCGTGCGATCGAGATCAACGGTGCCGCGGTGGCGGCAAACAAGGCAGCGTTCCAGTGGGGGCGTCGGGCCGCAGTGGATCTGAATGCCGTGAGCGAGGCGGCGAAGCCGCAGCATGGCAAGCCTGCGCATCACACCCTCTCGACCACGGTCGACGAGGTGATCGCCCGTCGCCAGGCGCAGCTGACCGATTACCAGAATGCCGCGTATGCAGCCCGTTACACCAGGCTCGTCGATCGCGTCCGCGCCGCCGAATCACAGTTGATGCCGGGGATCTCGCTGCTTACCGAGGCTGTCGCACGCGGCTATTACAAGCTGCTGGCCTACAAGGATGAGTACGAGGTCGCGCGCCTGTATACCGACAGCGACTTCCTCAAGCGCGTCGAGGAGCAGTTCGAAGGTGACTACTCGCTGATCTTCCATCTTGCGCCGCCGATGCTGGCAGACAAGGACCCGCAGAGCGGCGAGTTGCAGAAGAAGTCCTACGGCCCCTGGATGCTCAAGGCGATGCGGATGCTGACGAAGTTCCGGCATCTTCGCGGCAGTGCGCTCGATCCCTTTGCGCGCAGCCATGATCGCAAGCTCGACCGGCAACTGATTGCGGACTACGAGCAGCTGATCGACGAGGTGCTGCGCGGGCTGGAGCTCGCCAACCACGAGACCGCGGTCGAGCTCGCGGCCTTGCCGGACCAGATCCGGGGCTTTGGTCATGTGCGCGAACGTTATCTGGCACAGGCCAGGAAGCGCGAGGCTGCACTGCTTGCGGCGTTTCAATCGCGTCAGCCGCTCGCGGCAACGGTCGGCGGGAAGGCGCGCAAGACGATTGCGGTGATTGCAGGCTAAGCCTTCCCGCCAGTGTGCCAGGCCCGGAAACGACATGAACGTTCCGGGCCGCGATAAATCAATTTACCACCACCCTGCATCACGACATAGCCCGCACCACAAACGAGGGTGTGTGTCGTGATGCAACCATCCACACAAGGAAGGAGACCCCCATGGCTGTATTTTCATTGAGCGATTTCGCCGATCACGAACAGGTCGTGTTCTGCAGCGACGACAAGAGCGGGCTGAAGGCGATCATCGCCGTTCATAACTCGAACCTCGGACCTGCGCTCGGCGGCTGCCGGATGTGGCCCTATGCCAGCGAGGAGGAGGCCGTGCGCGACGTGCTGCGGCTGTCGCGCGGCATGACCTACAAATCCGCCATGGCCAACCTGAAGCTCGGCGGCGGCAAGTCGGTGATCATCGGCAACCCACGCACCGAGAAGACCCCGGCCCTGCTCGCGGCATTTGCACGTGCGCTGGAAAATCTGAACGGCCGTTACATTGCCGCCGAAGACTCCGGCACCAGCGTGGAAGACATGAAGTACATGGCCCAGTTCACCTCGCATGTGTCAGGCATCGTCGACAAGCCGACCGATGGCGGCACCCGCAGCGGCGACCCCTCTCCGGCCACGGCCTACGGCACCTTCGTTGGCATCAAGGCGGCGGTGAAGGCGAAGCTCGGCCGTGATTCGCTCGACGGGTTGCGCGTGGCCGTGCAGGGTGTGGGCCATGTCGGGCTGGACCTGGCGCAGCAACTGAAGGCGGCGGGGGCAAAGCTGTGGATCACCGACATCCATCGCGAGTCGCTGGCCGAGGCTGCAAAAGTGCTCGGAGCGACCGTGGTGGCGCCTGACGAGATTTTCGGTCTTGATGTTGACGTGTTTGCGCCCTGTGCGCTCGGCGCCATCCTGAACGATCAGACCATTCCGCAGTTGAAGGCCTCCATCGTCGCCGGCGCTTCGAACAACCAGCTCGGCGAGTCGCGCCACGGGCTCGAACTGATGAAGCGAGGCATCCTGTATGCGCCCGACTATGTGATCAACGCCGGTGGCATCATCGATGTCTACCACGAGCGCATCGGCTTTGACCGCTCTGCACTGGTGGGCCACGTCGAAGGCATTTACGACAACCTGATGGAGGTCTTCGAGCGCGCACTGAAGGAAGCGCGTCCGACCGGCGAAGTGGCTGACGCCATCGCCGAGGAGCGCTTCATGCGCTGAGTTGCGCGTTTGATTCGCATGACACAAAAAAATGCCGCGATCGGATCGCGGCATTTTTCGTTGGTGCGGACCGGATCAGCTCTTGCCGACTTCGACCTGCGTCTCGACTTTCTGCCGAAGACGGATGTGGAGTTCGCGCAACTGCTTTTCGTCCACTTCGCCTGGTGCATTGGTCAGCAGGCACTGCGCGCGCTGAGTCTTGGGGAAGGCGATGACATCACGGATCGACTCGGCGCCGGCCATCATGGTCACCACACGGTCGAGGCCGAAGGCCATGCCACCGTGCGGCGGTGCGCCGTACTTGAGGGCGTCGAGCAGGAAGCCGAACTTGAGCTGCTGCTCTTCGGGGCCGATGTTGAGCGCATCGAACACCCTGGCCTGCACGTCGGCGCGATGGATACGCACCGAACCACCACCGATCTCCCAGCCGTTGAGCGCGAGGTCGTAGGCCTTGGCCAGACATTCGCCCGGGCTGGTGGTGAGCAGGTCGAGGTGCTCATCCTTCGGGCTGGTGAAGGGGTGATGGCAGGCCGTCCAGCGCTTGCTCTCGTCGTCGTATTCGAACATCGGGAAGTCGACCACCCACAGCGGGCACCAGGCTTCGCCGGTGACGAAGCCCTTTTCGTGACCGAGCTTGGTGCGCAGGGCGCCAAGGGCGTCGTTGACCACATTGGTCTTGTCTGCACCGAAGAAGATCAGGTCGCCGGACTGGGCGCCGGTGCGCTCGAGAATGGTGCGCAGCGCCGTTTCGTGCAGGTTCTTGACGATGGGCGACTGCAGGCCTGTTTCGTTGGGCTGCGCCGCATCGTTGACCTTGATGTAGGCAAGACCGCGGGCACCGTAGATGCTGACGAACTTGGTGTATTCGTCGATTTCGCCGCGGCTCAGGCTGGCGCCACCGGGTACGCGCATCGCTGCAACGCGACCGCCCGTCGTGGCCGGGCCTGAGAAGACCTTGAAGGCGACGTCCTGCACCGCATCGGTAACGTCCGTCAGCTCAAGGGTGACGCGCAGGTCGGGCTTGTCCGAACCGAAGCGGCGCATGGCCTCGGCGTAGCTCATGCGCGGGAAGGGCGACGGCAGCTCAACGTCAAGGGTTTCCTTGAACACGAAGCGGGTCATCTCTTCCATCAGGGCGGTAATCTCGACCTCGTTCAGGAACGAGGTCTCGATATCGACCTGGGTGAATTCGGGCTGGCGGTCGGCGCGGAGGTCCTCGTCGCGGAAGCACTTGGTGAGCTGGTAGTAACGGTCGAAGCCGGCCACCATCAGCAGCTGCTTGAACAGCTGCGGCGACTGCGGCAGGGCAAAGAACTGGCCGGGATGCACGCGGGACGGAACCAGGTAGTCGCGAGCGCCTTCGGGCGTGCTCTTGGTCAGCATCGGGGTTTCGATGTCGATGAAGCCGGCACCGTCGAGGAAGCGACGGAAGGACATGGCGGCCTTGTAGCGCAGCATCATGTTCTTCTGCATCTGCGGACGGCGCAGGTCGACGACCCGGTTGGTCAGGCGTACCGTCTCGGACAGATTCTCGTCGTCGAGCTGGAAGGGCGGCGTCACCGAGGAGTTCAGCACTTCGATCTCGTGACAGAGCACTTCAATTTCGCCGGAGGTCAGGTTGGCGTTCTCCGTGCCAGCGGGGCGGCGGCGAACCTTGCCGCTCATCTTGAGCACGAACTCGCTGCGTACCGATTCTGCAACGCCGAACATCTCGGCACGGTCAGGGTCGCAAACGACCTGAACCAGGCCTTCACGGTCACGCAGGTCGATGAAGATCACGCCCCCGTGGTCACGGCGGCGGTGCACCCAGCCGCACAGGGTGACAGTCTGGTCGAGGTTGGCGGCAGTGACCTGACCGCAGTATTGAGTACGCATGGTTTGAGTTCCGGCAATTCAGACGCAGCCCGAGAGGGGCTGCGGGATTCAGGTAATGGTCATTCGTTGAGCAGCGCGGGCCGTTGCGGCGGCTTGCGCGTCGGGGGCGATACCACCCCCATCGAGATGATGTACTTCAGTGCCTCGTCCACACTCATCTCGAGTTCGATGACATCCTCTTTGGGCATCATCAGGAAAAAACCCGAAGTCGGGTTGGGCGTGGTTGGCACATAGATGCTGACGAAGTCGCCCTCGAGGTGCTTGGCCGCATCGCCCCCCGGCTTGCCGGTGAGGAATGCAATTGTCCACGAGCCCTGGCGCGGGTACTGCACCAGCAGCGCCTTGCGAAAGGCCTGACCGCTGCTCGAAAACAGCGTGTCGGAGACCTGCTTCACGCTGTAGTAGATCGACTTCACCACCGGGATGCGTGCAAGGATGCCTTCCCATAGCTGCACGACTTTCTGTCCCAGCACGTTTGCGGCAACCAGGCCCGTGAAGAACACGATGAGCAGGCTGGCCAGTACGCCAATGCCGGGGATGTTGAACCCGAGTACGTCTCTCGGCTGGGAGCCCGTGGGCAACCACAGCAGGATTTGATCCAGGGTGTTGATGATCCATGCCAGCACCATGAAGGTGATGGTCAGCGGGATCCAGATCAGCAGCCCGGTGATGAAGTATTTTTTCACGCGGCGATTCGCAAGGACAGGAGGTCAGGACGGGTGGCAGGCACAGCTGCCTGCGCATGCGGGCGCACTGCCCGCATCCGACGATGCTGTCGTCGCGGCACTCGCCGCGGATGAGGTCTTGCTTCCGCCCTTGAAGTCGGTTGCATACCAGCCACTGCCTTTCAGCTGGAATCCGGCAGCAGACAGCTGCTTGACGTAGCTTCCTTTTCCGCAGTTGGGACAGGTGTCGAGCACCGGATCACTCATTTTCTGCAGATGTTCCTTCTGGAATCCACAGCTTTCACAACGGTATTCGTAGATGGGCATGACAAGCTCCGGAAAGGCAAGTGCGCAAGTCTAACGCAATGCAGCATAAGGAAAAAGCAAAGTGCCACGCTTTGTTGGCTGCGGTGGATATGGGGGCTGTCGGACCCGAATTCAAGCGCCCCTTGCAGGCTTAGCCTGCCACTGCATGTGTGGCTCAGCGCCTGGCGGCAGTCACTGATGAGACGGCGTTCGTACGCCCTGTTGGTGTGATGCTCAGAGCACGCCCATGTAGCGCTGTGTGATCGCTTCACCCCAGAACAGCGCGATGATGCCGGCCGTCGCGAGATATGGGCCGAACGGTATCGGAATGTTTCTGCCGTGGCGGGCGAATACGATCAGGCTGATGCCGATCACCGCCCCGACGACCGAGGAGAGAAGAATGGTCAGCGGCAGCGTCTGCCAGCCAAGCCATGCGCCAATGGCGCCGAGGAGCTTGAAGTCGCCGTAGCCCATGCCCTCCTTGCCGGTCGCAAGCTTGAACAGCCAGAAGATCGACCACAGCGTCAGGTAACCTGCCATCGCGCCAATCACTGCGCTCGGCAGGTCCGTGTAGACGCCGGCGAGGTTGAACGCGAGACCAAGCCAGAGCAGTGGCAGCGTGATGTCGTCCGGGAGCAACTGAGTGTCGAGATCGATGAAGGCAAGCGCGATCATGGCCCAGAGGAAGAGCAATGCGCCGGCGGCGGCCAGGCCGAAACCGAAATGCCATGCCGCGTAGCCGGAGAGCACGGCGGTGAGCACTTCCACCATGGGGTAGCGGCGGCTGATCGGCGCGGAGCAGTGGCCGCAACGGCCACGCAGGAACAGATAGCTGACCACCGGGATGTTTTCAAGCGCGGTGATCAGGTGTCCGCAATGGGGGCAGCGTGACCGGGGGGCGGCGAGGTTGAAGCGCTCGGATTCGGGGGCGGGTTCGCCGCGCATTTCCGCCGCCTGCACCTGCCAGTCGCGCTCCATCATCCGCGGCAGGCGATGGATCACGACATTGAGGAAACTGCCGACAAAGAGACCGAGCAGCGTGACGAGTGGGGTGAAGGCGAGCGGGTCGCTCAGGAACTCTGACATGGATTGAATTTGCAGAAGGTCAGGACCCGGCTGTCGCCGGGCCTGGAAAGGTCAGACAACGGCGCCGAGTTTGAAGATCGGCAGGTACATGGCAACCACCAGGCCGCCGATCACGACGCCGAGGAAGACCATGATGATAGGTTCCAGCAGGGTGGACAGGCCTGCAACAGCGTCGTCCACTTCCTGCTCGAAAAAGTCCGCGACTTTCGACAACATGCTGTCGAGCTGGCCCGACTCTTCGCCGATCGACACCATCTGTACCACCATGGTTGGAAACACGTTGCTGTTCTGCATCGCCACGGTGAGACTCGTTCCGGTACTCACTTCGTTCTGGATCGCCTTGGTTGCGGTCAGATAGACATAGTTTCCGGCTGCGCCGCCTACGGACTCCAGTGCTTCGACCAGAGGCACACCGGCAGCAAACATGGTCGACAGGGTTCTCGACCAGCGCGCCACAGTGGCTTTCAGGATGATGTCTCCCACCACTGGGAGTTTGAGCACCAACCTGTCCACAGCGATCTGCATTGCCGAAGAACGCCTGTACAGGAATGCGATGCTCATGATGGTGCCGGCAATGATGCCGAATACCAGGTACCAGAAGTCGACAAAGAAGTCGGACATTGCGATGACGATCAGGGTCGGGCCGGGTAGCTCTGCTCCAAAACTCGCAAATACGTTCTTGAACTCCGGGACTACGAACAGCATGATCACTGCAACGACGAGCGCTGCAACAACGATGACTGCGAGCGGATAGAAAAGTGCAGACTTGATCTTGCTCTTGATGGCAAGAATTTTTTCCTTGTAGGTCGCGATGCGGTCGAGCAGGTTGTCCAGGATGCCTGCCTGTTCGCCAGCCGCTACCAGGTTGCAAAAAAGCTTGTCGAAGTGAACCGGATGTCTGCTAAAAGCCTGCGACAGGCTAGAGCCCGTTTCGACGTCCGTGCGGACCTCGTTCAGCATTCGCGCCAGACTGGGGTTGCCCGAGCCCTTGATACCAATCTCGAACGCCTGCAGCAGCGGCACGCCAGACTTCATCATTGTGGCCAGCTGGCGGGTAAACAGGGCGATATCCTTTTCCGTGATCTTGTGGCCACGGGACATCTTCTGCTTCTTGACCTTGGTGACCAGCACCCCCTGGCGGCGCAGGGTTGCCTGAACGATGGCGTCGCCCGTGGCGCGCATCTCGCCGCGGATGATCTTTCCGGTCTTGTCCTTGCCTTCCCAGTTGTACAACTCTTCCTTCGGCCCGACGCTCACGCGGCGTTTGGCAGTTCGGGATGCAGTCGCCATGAGTGGATCTTCCTGTGTATTTGTCTTATTCGTTGGTGCTTGCCAGCACTTCCTCTAGCGAGGTCACGCCCTGGCGAACCTTGAGCAAACCGGATTTGCGCAGATCCTTCACGCCCTCACGCTCAGCCTGGGCTGCGATATCCATCGAGTTGCCGTTGGTCATGATGATATGCGCAATTTCCTCAGAGACCGGCATGACTTGGTAGATGCCTACCCGCCCCTTGTAGCCGCTGCCCTTGCAACGCTCGCAGCCGACCGGGCCGTAGGGTTGCCAGCTGCCGTCCAGATCATCTTCGTGAAAGCCCGCCTGGAGCAGGGCTTCGATCGGAATGTCCATTGGCTTCTTGCAGGTGCACAGCCGGCGTGCAAGGCGCTGTGCGGTGATCATGATCACAGACGAGGCGATGTTGAATGGCGCCACACCCATGTTCTTCAGGCGCTCGAGCGTCGAGGGGGCATCATTGGTATGCAGCGTGGACAGGACGAGGTGACCCGTCTGCGCGGCCTTGACCGAAATTTCGGCAGTTTCGAGGTCGCGAATCTCGCCGACCATGATGACGTCCGGATCCTGGCGCAGAAAGGCGCGTAGCGACGCAGCAAACGTCAGGCCCGCTTTTTCATTCACGTTGACCTGATTGATGCCCGGCAGGTTGATTTCCGCCGGATCCTCGGCGGTGGAGATATTGACGCCCGCCTTGTTGAGCAGATTGAGACAGGTGTAGAGCGAGACCGTCTTGCCCGAACCGGTCGGCCCGGTGACCAAAATCATGCCGTAGGGGCGTTCAACGGCGTCGAGGAGCGCTTTCCTCTGCTCGGGTTCGTAGCCGAGCGCATCGACACCGAGCATTGCCGAACTCGGGTCGAGAATACGCATCACGATTTTTTCGCCATGCAGGGTCGGCAGAGACGATACGCGGAAATCAATGGCCTTGGTCTTGGACAGCACCAGCTTCATTCGGCCATCCTGCGGTACGCGCTTCTCCGAAATGTCGAGGCGCGAAATGACCTTGATCCGCGCGGCGATCTTTTCCTTCAGCACCAGGGGTGGTTGTGCGATTTCACGTAGCACGCCGTCGGTACGAACGCGAATGCGGTAGTACTTCTCGTAGGGTTCGAAATGAATGTCGGACGCACCTTCATTGATCGCGTCGATCAGGATCTTCTGGATGAACTTGACGACGGGGGCGTCATCGACTTCCGAGCTGTCGTCTGCGGGTTGATCGGTAGGACCGTCCTGTTGCAGGAGGTCCATGTCGAAATCTTCGCCGGTCAAATCCTGCAGCGTTTGTTGTGCAGTCTCGCTAAGGGCTTCGGCGAGCTTGCCGAGTTTGTCGACCTCGACAATGATCAGGTCAAGCTGCAGCCCGGTCTGAAAGCGGATTTCGTCCAGTACCCGCATGTTGGACGGGTCGGCGACGGCAAGCGTAATCCGGTTCTGGCGTTTCCCGAGCGCGACGACCTGGTGGCGGTTCATCAGCTTGCGATCGATGGCATCGCGGGGCAGCGAGCCGCGCTCGACCGCATTGATGTCCAGCAGGGGGTAGCCAAACGTGTCGGCTGCGAATTTTGCAATTTCGCGCGGATTCATCAGTCCGCGTTGGCAGATCTCAAGCAGGAAGGCGTTGGACGAGCCGTTTGCAGTGGGTGAACAGCTCAGCGCGTCGGCTTCGGTGAGGCGACCATTCTGAATAAGTGCCCGGGCAAGTCCGCTCAGTGCGGTCTGTGGGTTTGCTGCCATTTCCCGCTCTCGAAGCACCGGCGATGTCTGCGCCGGTAATCGTAATTAAGTGACATTCGATGTTGCACGCCCTGTAACGGCTTGTAAAGCCCCGCGCCGAGCCGCACACTGATCGCCGGGCGTTCCGGCCCGGTCCAGCTTACGGCATGCGAAACAGGCGGGCGGTGCGAACGCGCCGGTCCTGGGTTTGAATGACTTCAATCGGTGTGCCGGCAATGCGAACGGACAGACCGGTTTCAGGAATGTCCTGCAGGTACTCGAGGAGCAGGCCGTTGAGGGTCTTGGGGCCGTCAATCGGCAGGTCCAGACCCAGTGCGCGGTTGATCTCCCTCAGGTTCGTGCTGCCATCGACGGTAATGCTGCCATCCTCACCCCACTTCAGGTGGCGGCCGGATTCCGGCGTGCTGGTGGTGAACTTGCCGATGAGCTCTTCGATGATGTCTTCTAGCGTAATGAGGCCCAGCATTTCGCCATATTCGTCTACTACAAGGGCCAGTCGTTGCCGGTTCTCCTGGAAAAACTGGATCTGCGAGTAGAGTTGCGTGTCAGCCGGGACGAAGTAGGGCTTGGTCATAAGCTCACGGATCAGCTCCACGTTGAGCTCCGTCGCCAGTACCTCGCCCAGAAGGCGGCGCAGATGGAGGACACCGATCACCTGTTCGCTGTCGCCGTCATAGACCGGAAGGCGCGTGTGATAGCTGGTCGCGATG
Organism: Parazoarcus communis; assembly: GCF_003111645.1. NCBI lineage: Bacteria > Pseudomonadati > Pseudomonadota > Betaproteobacteria > Rhodocyclales > Zoogloeaceae > Parazoarcus > Parazoarcus communis. The sequence goes on along the minus strand of NZ_CP022187.1, from coordinate 2,337,807 downwards.
CGTTCACGCAACTCGTGGATTGGCATGGACAGATCGATGCCGTCAATCGCGCCCCGCGGCGTCATCACGTCTTCGACGGTAATGCTCTCCAGGTCGAACAGATTGACCAGAATGCTGCGGTGAGTCTGCGGAATGTACTGGCCTGATTCGAGCACCATCGACCGCAGCTCCTCGACCGACAGCGCTGCAGCACCATTGTCGTGTCGTGGTTGCAGGCGCATCAGATGAAGAAGACCGCTCGAGAACAGGTTGATGAACCAGATGACCGAGTAAAACACGCGCAACAGGCCGCTCAGCGGGTAGCTGACGATCAGGGCGAGGCGGTCGGCATGGTGCGCACCAATGACTTTCGGCGTGATCTCGGAAAACACCAGGATCAGGAAGGTGACGAACAGGGTGGCGGCACCCAGCGCCCAGCGGTCGTCACCGAAAAGCTCCATGGTAATGACGCTGACCAGGGTCGCCGCGGCGGTATTGACCAGGTTGTTGAACAGCAGGATCACGCCGAGAAGGCGGTCCGTCTGATTCAGCAGATTCACGGCGAGGATGGCGCCGCGATGCTCCTGCGAAGCCAGTGAGCGCAGCCGGTATCGGTTTGCCGCCATCATCACGGTTTCCGACATGGAAAACAGACCGGACACCAGAAGGAGGAAAACCAGGGCGCTGAATTGCGCCGTAAGGCCGATATCTAACACGGAGTGGGCTACAGAATGCGGGCCTTGAGTATCGAAGGCCCGGGGAGTTGGTGTCAACCGGCATGCATGCCGGTTGACAGCCCATCAGCCTCAGGCAGGCCGATGGAGCAGCACCTCGATGACGAAGCGGCTGCCGACATAGGCGAGCATCAGCGCCACGAAACCGGCAAGCGTCCACCTGAGGGCCTGCTTGCCGCGCCAGCCCCAGGCACGGCGACCGAACAGCAGCGTGCCGAACAACAGCCAGGAAACGATGGCGAAAACGGTCTTGTGGTCGAGGCGGAATGCCTTCCCGAACAGCGTCTCCGAGAACACGATGCCCGATAGCAGCGTCAGGGTCAGCAGCACGAAGGCAATGCCGATCAGGCGGAAGAGGAGTGCCTCCATGGTCAGCAGCGGCGGCAGCCCCGAGAGCATGCGCGAGAAGCGCGCGCTGTGCAGTTGCCGCTCGGCGATGGCCATCAGCATCGCGTGCAGTGCCGCCAGCGTGAACAGGCTGTAGGCGAGCATCGCAATGATGAAGTGGGCACGAAACGCAGGTGAGGTGGCGTTGGTCAGTACATGCTCGCCCGGAAAGGCCAGCGGCAGCAGGCAGGCCAGCACACCGGCAGGAAGAACCGCTGCATGGAGGCCGTCGAGCCGTGTGTACAGGGTTTCGACCCAGTAGAAGCAGATCGCGAGCCATACCATCAGCGACAGCGCGACGCCGAAACCGAAGCGCATCTCGGTACCCGGGAACAGCGCCGCGTGGAGCGCCGCGCCGTGGGCAAGAAGGGCCAGAAGGAGGATGAGACGCTCGCGTCCCGACATGCATTGTCGTTTCTGGGCGGAGGGCGCCGCCAGCACGCAGGTACGCCAGAACCAGGCACCGAGGCCGGCATAGAGCGTCGCAGGGAGGAGATGAAGTAGAATTGGCTGCATACAGACCCGCAGTTTACTCCAAGTCACCCCGGCCGAAGGTCTCCAGAACATGCTAGATAATCTTACTCAGCGCCTGTCCAAAGTCGTCAAGACCTTGCGTGGTCAGGCCCGCCTGACCGAGGACAACATTCAGGAAGCGATGCGCGAGGTGCGCATGGCGCTGCTCGAAGCCGACGTCGCCCTGCCGGTGGTCAAGGATTTCGTCAATCGCGTCAAGGAAAAGGCCGTCGGGCAGGAGGTGATCGCCTCGCTGACCCCGGGGCAGGCGCTCGTTGGCGTGGTGCATGACGAACTCAAGATCCTGATGGGCGGCGCGCACCAGGGGCTGAATCTCGCTACCCAGCCCCCGGCTGTCGTACTGATGGCCGGTCTCCAGGGCGCCGGTAAGACCACCACCACCGGCAAGCTCGCCAAGCATCTCAAGGAGACGCACGGCAAGAAAGTGCTGGTGGTGTCGGCCGACGTCTATCGCCCGGCGGCAATTGAGCAGCTGAAAACCGTCGCGGCCCAGGCCGGGGTGGATTTCTTCCCGTCCACAGCAGAGCAGAAGCCGGTCGATATTGCGCTGGCTGCGCTGGATTACGCGCGCAAGCATCACAACGAAGTGCTGCTGGTCGATACCGCCGGTCGTCTTGCGATCGACGAAGCCATGATGGCCGAGATCAAGGCCTTGCACGCGGCGGTAAACCCGATCGAAACCCTGTTCGTGGTCGATGCGATGCTTGGTCAGGACGCGGTCAATACCGCGCGTGCCTTCAACGAGGCCTTGCCCCTGACCGGTGTGGTGCTGACCAAGCTCGACGGTGACTCTCGTGGCGGCGCGGCGCTGTCGGTGCGCCATGTCACCGGCAAGCCGCTCAAGTTCGCCGGTGTGGGCGAGAAGCTTTCCGGTCTCGAGCCCTTCCATCCCGATCGTATGGCAAGCCGCATCCTGGGCATGGGCGACATCCTCGGTCTGGTCGAAGAGGCGCGCAAGGGGGTCGACGAGGACAAGGCCCGCGCCTTCGCGCAGAAGCTGAAAACCGGCAAGGGCTTCGATCTCAGCGACTTCAAGGAGCAGATCGGACAGATGCGCAAGATGGGCGGGCTGTCGTCGATGCTCGACAAGCTGCCTGCACAGTTTGCACAGGCTGCCGGCAAGTTGCAGGGCGGAACCGAGGAAAAGGCCATTGGCCGCATCGAGGGCATCATCAATTCCATGACGCCGCTGGAACGCGCCAAGCCCGAACTGCTCAAGGCCAGCCGCAAGCGCAGGATCGCTGCCGGTGCCGGGGTGACCGTGCAGGAGGTCAACCGCCTGCTGAACCAGTTCGAGCAGACGCAAAAGGTGATGAAGCAATTCTCCAAAGGCGGAATGACAAAGATGATGCGCGGCATGAAAGGCATGCTTCCCGGCATGCCGGGGATGCCCCGCTAGAAGGCAGCACAATGGGCGATATCTTTCTTGCGCTCGGACGCTCGCTGCGCAGCCTGACGCGGACCGGCATCTTCTGGCACCTGATCTGGCCGGGCGTGCTGGCGTCGGTCCTGTGGACGGTGGTTGCGATTTTCTCCTGGGCCTTCATCATCGACGGCGTGATGAACTGGATCGGGAGCCTGAACTGGTTGAGCGGCTGGCTGGCGTCGTCCGAGCTGGCGGCGGGCATCCTGCTCGTGCTGGTCAAGATCGCCGTCGCGCTCGCCTTTGTGCCGCTGATCTATGTCACTGCCGCGGTGCTTGTTGCAGTGGTGGCCTTGCCGCTCATGCTGGAGCGCGTGGCCAAGCGCGACTATGCCGATCTCGAGCAGCGCAGGGGCGGCTCCAACGTGGGGAGCGGATGGAATGCCCTGGTTGCGACCCTGCTGTTTCTGGGCGCGATTTTGCTGTCCCTGCCGTTCTGGCTGATTCCAGGTGTCGGCCTGATCGTGCCGGTGTTGCTTACCGGCTGGCTCAACCAGCGCGCCTTCGGGTACGACGCGCTCATGTTTCATGCCGACCGCGACGAGCTTGTCCGTCTGCGCAAGGATCAGCGCATGCCGATGATGGTTTTGGGGGGCGGTACCGCGCTGCTGGCCTACGTGCCCTTGGTCAACCTGATTGCGCCAGCGTTTTCCGGCCTGTCTTTCGTGCACTTCATGCTCGAGTCCCTGCGCCGTGAGCGCCTGCGTAACGGTGTGACGATACTCGACCCTGCTCCTGCTCCCGCTTCTGCTCCCGCTTCTGCCCCCGTCCCTAAACCGAACCGGATCAACAAATGAAATTCGGCGCGCTCATCATCGGCGACGAGATCCTCTCCGGTCGCCGTAGCGACAAGCATCTTTCCCGTCTCATCGAACTGCTGGGTGCGCGTGGGCTCAAGCTCTCGTGGGCCCGATACGCCGGCGACGAGCCCGCACAACTGACGGATACCCTGCGCCAGACCTTTGCTACCGGCGATGTCGTATTCAGCTTCGGTGGCATTGGCGCGACCCCGGACGACCATACCCGCGAGTGTGCTGCCGCTGCCCTCGGTACCAGCGTCGCGCTTCACCCTCAGGCCGAGGCCGAGATTCGGGCCCGCTTTGGTGGCGAGGTGACGCCCGAGCGATTGCAGATGGGCGTGATTCCGGTTGGCAGCGAGATCATTCCCAATCCCTACAACCGCATTCCGGGTTTCTCGGTGAGCAGGCATCATTTCGTGCCCGGCTTCCCGATCATGGCCTGGCCGATGGTGGAGTGGGTGCTCGATCATTGCTATGCCGATCTGCATCATGCAGAGGACTATGTCGAGCGTGCGGTGACCGTGTGGGACGCATATGAGGGGCAACTGATCGGGCTCATGCGCGAGCTGACGGAAAGCTTTCCCGATACGACCCTGTTCAGCCTGCCGACGATTGCCGGAGAGGGCGAGCGGCGCTCGCTCGAGCTCGGAATGAAAGGCACTGCCGCACGCGTTGATGAAGCCATGGCCAGACTCAAGGCAGGTGTGCTCGAGCGAGGCTTTGAGTGGGCAGACAAGGCCTGAGTGTCCCGCGTGCGCCTGCGACGGTGGAAGCGGCGCATGTGATGGAGGTCGAGGGCCGCACCGTGGCTCTCGTGATGCGACACTCGCGCCGGCGATCCTTTGCGCTGCAGGTCGACCACCGCGGCGCCCGGGTTGCGGTGCCCCACGGTACCTCGGTGGCGGCAGCGGAAGATTTCGTCCGCATGCATGGCCGCTGGCTGCTCGCACGCCTCAGTGCGCAACAGGCGCAAGCCGACGTCCAGCGTTTCGTCATGGCCGATCGCGCCGAGTTTCCCCTGCTGGGAAGGGCCGCACGGCTGTGCATCCTGCAGTCGGGGCGGCGAGTGCAGTGGCGGCTTGCGGCTGATGGCGCGGACGAACTCTGGCTGCCCGCTTCCGCGACGACGGCGCAGTTCGTGCGCGCCCTGCGCACACGTGCAATCGACTGGTTTCGCGGTCGGGTCGAAGAGTATTGCCATCGCCTGGGGCTTCCGCTGCCCGAGGTCAGACTGTCGTCAGCGCGCACGCGCTGGGGCAGCTGCAGTTCAAGGAGCGGTATTCGCCTGCACTGGCGGCTGATCCACCTCGAGCCCGCGCTGATCGACTACGTTGTTGCGCATGAAGTTGCGCATCTGCTGGAAATGAATCATTCACCGCGTTTCTGGTCGGTGGTGGAACGGCTATATCCGGGCTGGCAGGATGCGCGTCGGTGTCTGCGCGTGCAGGGTGGCCGACTGCCATTGATCGATGCGCGGGATCTTACCCCCGTCATACAAGAGGACTGAACCATGAGAATGCTCCACACCATGTTGCGCGTAGGCGATCTGGATCGATCGATTGCCTTTTATACCGAAGTGCTCGGCATGCGGCTGTTGCGCCGCAATGACTACCCTGATGGAAAGTTCACGCTGGCGTTTGTCGGCTATCAGGACGAGGACGAGGGCACGGTGCTTGAACTCACCCACAACTGGGACGTGGACAAGTACGATCTTGGCACTGCCTACGGGCACATTGCGCTGGAAGTGCCGGACGCCGGAAAGGCCTGTGACGATATCCGTGCCCGTGGCGGCAAGGTGGTGCGCGAAGCGGGTCCCATGAAACACGGCAGTACGGTCATCGCCTTCGTCGAAGATCCGGATGGCTACAAGGTCGAACTGATCGAGCGCAAGCCGGGCTAGCCTGGCGGGTGGGCGGCGCCTGCCTCGGTGAGCCGCCTACCATTCGTCCTGAAAGCGCTTCCGGATTTCGAGCACATCCTTCCAGCCGCGCAGAAAGGCGTCGACGCAGGTTGGGTCGAAGTGCTTGCCGCGGCCTTCACGCAGGAAGGCGATGGCCTTGTCCAGCGTCCAGGCGCGCTTGTAGGGGCGCTCCGAAGTCAGCGCGTCGAAAACGTCGGCAACGGCAACGATGCGACCCTCGAGCGGGATCGCCGAGGCCCGCAGCTTGCCCGGGTAGCCAGTGCCATCGAATTTCTCGTGATGGCTTAGCGCAATGACCGCCCCCATCCGCACGACCGACGAAGACGAGTCCTTGAGAATGTCGTAGCCGATGGCCGGGTGGCGCTTCATCACCGTCATTTCTTCCGCGCTGAGGCGGCCCGCTTTCAGCAGGATGTAGTCCGGTATCCCGAGCTTGCCGACATCGTGCATGGGGGCAGCCTGCAGCATTTCATCCGCATACTGTTCGCCCATGTCCAGGCGTCGGGCGACGAGTGCTGAATAGTGCGCCATGCGCTGAATATGGGCACCGGTTTCAGGGTCACGGAACTCCGCTGCACGAGCCAGGCGGGTAATGGTTTCGCGTTCACGGGCGTGAATCTCCGCCGTCGCCTGGCGCACCGCTTCGGCAAGTCGCACCGCGCGGTCGCGTGTCGCCAGGTGGGCCTCGCGCAACTTGAGCATGTTGCGTACCCGGGGTTCGAACTCGTGCGGGTCGATCGGCTTGTTGAGGAAGTCGTTGGCGCCGAACTCAAGCGCATCGTAGCGGGTGCGGCGTTCATTATTGGCCGTGACCATCAGGATCGGCAGGTCATCATGGTCACGCAAGGCCCGGATACGCCGTATGAACTCGATACCGTCGATGCCCGGCATCATGTAGTCGACGATGATCAGGTCGGGCTCATTGCGCTCGCACCAGTCGAGCGCGGCGAGCGGTTCGGCAAAACACTCCGCCTGGCAGCCGCCCACGCGGCCGACAAGCTTCTCCATCAGGGTCAGGTTCAGCGGAGTGTCGTCGACAATGGCAACGAGCATGGTCGCCCCGGGTCATTCAATGACGACAGTATGTCCCAGGTGTGATGCTGCTGCCAGCATGTAGATGCTCAGTCCTCATCCTCCATGCCGCCCCGCCGCGGGACCTGGGTCGGATCGCAGGTGATCGGACGGTAGATCTCGACCCGGTCGCCTGGCTGCAAAGGGGCGTCGAGCTTGACCAGCTTGCCGAAGATGCCGACCTTCTGTTGCGTGAGGTCGATCTGCGGATACATGGCCAGCACGCCCGAATGCTCGATCGCATCCTTTACCGTGGCCTCGTCCGCCACATCGATGCGCAGCCAGCAGTGCTGGGCGCCATCGGAATACGCTATGCCGATTCTCATCCGGATGCTCGCTCAGAGAGAGGCGCCTTCCGCCGGCAAGGCTTCGGGTGCGGGGGTTTGGTGTGTCCGTCGTGTCTCGACATGACGCTGCAATGCCATGAGGAAGCCGAGTGCGAGGAAGCCGCCGGGCGGCAGGATCATCATCAGAAAGCCCTTGTAGTCCGGGATGACCGTGATCTCAAGGAAGCGGAAGGACTCGCCCAGCAGCAGGCTGGCGCTGGCAAACAGCGTGCCGCTGCCGAGCACTTCGCGTGTCGCGCCAAGTACGATCAGTGCGAGCGTGAAGCCCAGCCCCATGGCGATGCCGTCGACGATGGAGGAGAGCACCGGCTGGCGGGAGGCGAAGGCCTCGGCACGGCCAAGGATCGCGCAATTGACCACGATCAGGGCAATGAAGAGCCCCAGCACCTTGTGCAGATCGTGCAGCCATGCGTTCAGGCTCATATCCACAAGGGTCACCAGGGTCGCGATCAGCACGATGAAGGTCGGGATACGTACGCTGGGACTGACGAAGTTGCGGATCGCTGCAACGATGGCGTTCGACAGCACCAGTACGGCGGTGGAGGCGAGCCCCATGCCGAGGCCGTTCGTGGCCGTGCTGGTGACTGCCATCAGGGGGCAGAGCGCGAGCATCTGTGTGAATACGACGTTCTGCCGCCACACCCCGTCGCGGATGATGTTGCCGAATGGCAGCCTCGGGGCCGCTTCAGGTTCGGATCCTGTGTCCTTGCAGTGCAGACTCATGATGTCGGTTCCTTCTTCAGGGTCAGCAGGTGATCGTCCTCGCCCAGCATGGCGCTGCGGTTGTGCGCAAACAGTTCGAGCCCGCCACGGACCGCATTGACGACTGCGCGCGGGGTGATCGTGGCGCCGGCGAACTGGTCGAAATCACCACCGTCCTTCTTCACCGCCCAGCGTGCTGGCGGCGGGGACTCAAGCGACTTGCCGGCGAAGCTGTCGATCCACGGATTCTTGGCGAACTCGATCTTGTCGCCGAGTCCGGGCGTCTCTGTGTGGCGGGTGACGCGCACGCCGAGCAGGCGACCGCTGCGATCGACGCCCATCATGATGCGGATCGGCCCGGCATAGCCCTTGGCGGTCACGGCGAAGACCACGCCGCGGACCTCGGCTGCCCGGCGCGCCTGATAGACGGTCAGCGGCGGGGTGCCAGCCATCGGCAGGCTGATGGTGTCCTTGAGCAGGTCGTTGTCGGCAAACCCCTGCGGTAAAACCTGAGCCAGCGAGGCGGCGGTGTCGCGCGCCGCGGCTTCGGCGATGGCAGGTCCGGTGGCCTGATGCGCGAACGCGAGTGCAGCGCTTGCAGTCAGGGCGACGAGGCCAAGCGAGGCGCCCTGGTACCACAGGGCCTCGATGGGCGGAGAGGACAATGGCGATTTGCGCATGGCTGGATTCGGCGCTTGAAGTTGATTCACGGGGCGGTCATCGAGTGACCGTTGCGGCGGCGGCCAAAGATGCGGGGACGCGTTACGCGATCGATCAGGGGCACTGCCGAATTCATGAGCAGTACGGCGAAGGCCACGCCTTCCGGATAAGCACCCCATGTGCGGATGACCCAGGTCAGCAAGCCGCAGCCCAGACCGAAGATCCACTGTCCGAGCGGGGTACTTGGCGAGCTAACATAGTCGGTCGCAATGAAGAAGGCGCCGAGCATGACGCCACCGGTCAGCAGATGAGCCAGGGGCGGCAGATACTGATCCGGAGCGAGGAGGTGCGCAAAGGCTGCGGGCAGCACCACACCCAGAATGAAGGCGGCCGGAATCTGCACGCCGATCACCCGTTTCAGCATCAGGAACACGCCGCCAGCGGCGAGCAGCAGCGCGCTGGTTTCCCCCAGACTGCCGGCGCGTTGGCCGAGGCCGAAGCTGAACGGATCCCAGTGTCCGGTCAGCGATTGCGACAGGGCGATGCCGCGCGATGCCTCGGACTTGACGTGGCCCAGCAGTGATGCGCTCGTCATGGCGTCCGGCACGTTGCCACCGAAGGTCACGCTCAGTGCGGTCATCGGGTCAAGCCCGGCGCTCAAGCCTGCTGCGTGGGGGGCAACCCATTGCGTCATCTCGACCGGAAACGAGATCAGCAACATCACCCGCGCGGCCATTGCCGGGTTGAAGAGGTTTTGTCCCAGGCCGCCGAAGGCGTGCTTGGCAACGATGACGGCGAAGCTCGCGCCCGCCGCAGCGATCCACCACGGTGCCCAGGGGGGGAGGGACAGGGCGAGCAGCCAGCCGGTGAGCATTGCCGAGCCGTCGGCGAGCAAGGGGCCTGCGGGCCGCTCCGCCAGACGCGCACAGAAGGCCTCGGAGATCAGGGCGGAAAGAATGGTGACACACCATAGCGTGATCGCCGGCCAGCCAAAGTGCCAGAAGCCGGCCACCGTTGCCGGGGTCAGTGCCAGCATCACCAGCAGCATGACACGGCCAACGGAGCGGGCTCCGTGCGCGTGAGGTGAGGAAATCGGGTTCATGCCGTGGTCTCCTCGGTTGTTTTCGCGGCTGCGCTTGCCTTTGCCGCTGCGGCTTCGGCGGCAGCTGCCTTGGCGCGGGCGCGCTCGGCCTTGCGTCGCTCCGCAGCCTCGGCCTTTTCGCGCGCTTCGCGTTCCATGCGGCTTTCACGCGCTTCGACAAGCTCCTTGATGGCATCCTGTTTCATGCGGTTTCGGCCCTGGGCTGCGAGTTCGCCCTTTGCATGGTTGAAGTACTGGACGAGCGGAATCTGGGAAGGGCAGACAAAGGAGCAGGTACCGCAGCTGATGCAATCCTTGAGTCCGATCTCGACCGACGCCTTGAGGTCGCCGCTCCTGATCAGTGCGGCCATCTCCAGCGGCATCAGCCCGATCGGACAGGCGCCCACGCAGGAAGCACAGCGAATGCAGGGGCCGGGTTCCGGGAGGGCTGCGAGTTCGTGTTCGACCAGTCCAAGCAGTCCGCCGCTTCCCTTGATCACCGGGATGTCGAGCGAGTGGATGGATAATCCCATCATCGGCCCGCCCATGACCCAGCGCGCGACCGGTTCCGTCGTTCCGCCGCAGAATGCCACCAGGGTGGAGAGCGGCGTGCCGATGCGCACCTCAAGGTTGCGCGGTGTGCGGATGGCGCCGCCGGAGACGGTGACGATGCGCCGGGTGAGCGGCTCGCCGAAGCGGATCGCACGGTGAATGGCGGCGGCGGTGCCGACGTTCTGCACCATGACGCCGATATCTGCCGAACGGCCTTCCGCAGGCACTTCACGCCCGGTCAGCCAGGAAATGAGCTGTTTCTCCGAGCCCATCGGATAGCGGCTCGGAACCTCGACGACCTCCACATCGGCGACGCCCTCGGCCGCCGCACGCAGGGCAGCGATCGCCTGAGGCTTGTTGTTCTCCACGCCGATCAATGCGCGTTCGCCGCCAATGGCCCGCAGGATGATGCGCGCGCCGTCGATGACCTCGGGGGCGCGCTCGCGCATCAGGCGATCGTCGCACGAAAGGTAGGGTTCGCACTCGCCACCGTTCAGGATCAGCGTGGGAATCGGGTTCTTCTGGCCGAGGGCGAGCTTGACGGCCGCCGGGAAGGTGGCACCGCCCATGCCGACCACGCCGGCAGCCGCAACCCTGCGCGCAATCTCCGCGGGTTCGAGGCTGAACGGGTCGGTGTGATCCGGTGGCAGGGCTTCGTCAAGACCGTCGGTATCAAGCAGGATGGCCGGACCCGCAAGGCCGGAGGCGTGCGGCACCGGTACCTCGGCGATGCCGATCACGGTGCCGGATGTTGGCGCATGTATCGGCGCAGAGATCGCCCCCTGCGCTTCGGCAATGAGTTCGCCGCGCAGCACATACTGCCCTGCCTGCACCAGTGGGCGTGCCGGCGCGCCGATATGCTGGGCAAGCGGCAGGATCAGCCGCGGAGGCAGAGGCAGCACCGTGATCTCGGTATCCGCGGCCGGATGTTTGCGGCCTTCGGGGTGGGCGCCCCAGCGCTGCAGCATGCGGCGCAGGAAGGAGGGGGTGGATAAGGCAGGGGTATTCATGGCATCACTCTCAGGCGCTGACCGGTTTCGGCCAGACCCAGGTTTGCTGTGTGACGGGCACCGGAGCAAGGTCGATGGCCCCGGTGGGGCAGACTTCTTCGCATTTCGCGCAGCCGGTGCAGGCCTCGCGAATCACCGAGTGGATCTGCTTGACGGCGCCCAGCACCGCATCGGTGGGGCAGGACTTGAAGCATTTCGTGCATCCGATGCAGATTTCCTCGCGCACTTCCGCGATGCGTGGCACCTGAATCTGGACGGCGCCGGCGTCGAGTGCGAGTCCGAGCCGTGCGGCCAGCGCTTCGGCCAGTTGCAGGCCACCGGGCGGGCAGCAGGTGGCAGGTGCGTTTCCCGCAATGAGCGCCTCGGCGGCGCCTGCGCAACCGGGAAAGCCGCACTGACCGCAGTTGGTGCCGGGCATCATGGCTTCGATTTCGGCTTCGACGCCGTCCCGCTCGACATGGAAGAAGCGTGCGGCAAGCCCCAGCCCGAGGCCGAAAACAGCGCCCATCACGGAGAGGCTAACTACGGCGATCAACATGTCGGCTCCTTTGAGAGTGTCGGTCAGTGGTTGGTGAGGCCGGAAAAGCCCATGAACGCGAGCGACAGCAGTCCGGCAGTCACAAAACCAATTGGTGCGCCGGCGAAGGCTGCCGGCACCCGTGCGAGCGCCAGGCGCTCGCGCAGTCCGGCGAACAGTACGAGAACCATGGTGAAGCCTGCGGCTGAGCCCAGCCCGTAGACGACGCTGCGAACGAAGCCCGCGCCCTCCTGGACATTGAGCAGCGCCACGCCGAGCACCGCGCAGTTGGTCGTGATGAGCGGAAGATAGATGCCGAGCACCTTGTACAGGGCGGGCGCGTTCTTCTTGACCGCCATTTCGACGAACTGGACGGTTGCGGCGATGACCAGGATGAAGCCCAGGATGCGCAGATAAGCCAGATCGAAGGGTGCGAGCAAGGCATGCTCGAGCACCCAGGTCACGGCACTCGCGAGCGTGAGCACGAAGGTCGTGGCCATTCCCATGCCAAGCGCGCTGTCGATCTTGCGCGAGACCCCCATGAAGGGACACAGGCCCAGGAATTTCACCAGCACGACGTTGTTTACCAGCGCCGTGCCCAGTAGCAGCATCAACCATTCACTCATTGCCGACGATCTCCGTCATTGCGGTTTTCATGCTGTGTGTTGCATGAGACATGCCACCGTGGGATTGTCGGCAAGTGACTGATTTCATGGAGGTGTGATGTTTCAGGAGGTGCGCCGGCATGTTTCGAGTACGTCAGTTGCGCAGGGATTGTCGTAAACACGACAAGGTCTGTGGCGGGTTCCGCTGGGTCCCCGGGGCAGCCCGAAAAGTGTCGATTCCGTGGCAGGACAGGTGTCCGGCTGTCATGCACCGGACAAGTGCATCGAATTGTTAGGTTTGGCACAATGATTGCTAGTGAGGAGCAAACTGTCCCTTGAGAGACTTCAATGTCGGCCCCTGACTCGATGCATGCCGTGTTCTCCGATGCCGTGTTCCACGATGCGGTAGAGCAATCTGCGATTGCGATCTCGATCACCGATGTCAATGCGCACATCCTGTATGTGAACCCGGCCTTTTCGGCGATCACCGGGTACGCCGCCTCCGAGGTGGTTGGGCAGCGCCAGTCGCTGTTGTCCTACAAATCGACACCGCGCTCGGTCTACCAGACGATGTGGCAGGCCCTGAAAAGCGGCCAGTCGTGGACCGGGCGCCTGCTCAACCGCCGGCGCGACGGAACGCCCTATGTGGCCGAGCTGACGGTCACGCCGTTGCGCTCCGCCGCGATTAAGGGAGAGGAAACCCGTTACCTCGGCATGCACTGGGACGCGACCGAAGAGCACCGTCTGGCACAGCAGCTGAGCAATCACAAGCAGCTCATCGAGTCGGTGATCTCGGTGGCACCAGTCGCGGTTGCGCTGCTCGACGTCGAGGGCAAGGTCGTCCTCGACAACCCCGCTTACCGCCGTGTGGTCTCCGACATGCGGGTGACCGAGCCGGCGCATTCGGTGATGGATGCACTGCGTCAAAGTCTCGGTGAGAGTTTCAAGCATGCACTGGCTCACCGCCGTGCCTTGCTCAACCACGAACTGTGCTTCGATTCGGATTCGGGAGAGCCGCGCTGGTATTCGTGTTCGGTGTCGTGGTTCGAGGAGCGTCATACCAGCCCCGATGCGTTCTACGGCGACGGTTGCTCCGACTACATGCTGCTGGTGATGCACGACATCAGTGCCTCCAAGCGTCAGCAGGAGGCGCTGCGTATTGCAGCGATGCGCGCGATGCTGTCCGAGGGCGAATTCAACCAGAGTCTGCGTGAGGCATTGTCGGGGGCGATCTTTCAGTTGCAGGGGCCGGTGAATCTGATCTCGGCAGCGGCGAGTCTGCAGCGTCGCCGTGCTGGCGGGGCTGCAGGAGGTGATGCGCTCGCCAAGGCCCTTGCGGACGCGCAGCGTGCGGGAGAAGAGGCCATCTCCACCTTGCAGGCGGCGATGCCGCCCGAGCCCGAGGCCCCCACCGGACTGGTTAACCTCAATGAGGTTCTGCGTGACGTGCTGATGCTCGAGACAGAGACCTTCCTGTCGGCAGGGGTAACGGTCGACTGGCTGCCAGCGCATGTCCTGCCTTCGGTCCAGGGCAATCCCACCGCGCTGAGGACCCTGTTCCGGCAGTTGGTGACGAATGCGGTGGAAGCCATGAATGTGCGCGGCTGGACCGAACGCAACCTGAGCCTGAGCACCGAGGTGCATGGCAAGTATGTGCGTGCGGCGCTGACCGATACCGGCCCGGGCATTCCCGACGAATTGCGCCTGAAAGTGTTCGAGCCCTTCTTCTCGACCAAGAAGGGGCGCGCAGCGGGGCGCGGGGTTGGATTGTCGCTGGCTCAGGAGATCGTCAGCCGGCATCGCGGTGTGCTCGAGATCGATCCGTCGTATGCAGGCGGCTGCCGGCTTCTGGTGAGCATTCCTGCCCTGGGGCAGATCCCCGTGGCCGATGAGGAGGGCGAAAGATGACTGCGAGCGATCCGCTGGACGAGGCGCGCGCAGCCTGGCTCGAATCGTCGCTTGAGGCCTTGTATCGGGTCAGCCGGGTGTTGTCGCGTTCGCTGGAACTGCGCGAAACCCTTGCGGAACTCCTGCGCGTACTGGATGAGGAGTGCGGCTTCAATCGGGCCCTGGTCACCTTGAGCGAGCCCGATGGGGAGGCGATGGCGATTTCGGCCCTGCATGGCGTGGATAGCACGATCGATCCGGATATCCGCTGGCGTGCGGGCGAGGGTGTGATCGGCAGCGTACAGCAGCGCTCGAGGCCGCTCGTTCTCCAGCGCCTTGCCGAAAGCCCCGATTACCTGCGTCAGCGCGGGGTGTTCGACGCCGACGCACCCTTTATCGGCGTGCCGATCCGGGTCGCACATGAAACCGTCGGTGTGCTTGCGCTGCAGCCTCCGCTGGCGGTTCGGGAACGCCTCGACGACGATGCCCATTTTGCGGAGATGGTGGCCAACCTGATTGGTCAGACGGTGAGACTCTCCCGTCAGGTGCGCCAGGAACGCCGGGATATTTCGGAGGAGCGCGACAGTTTGCGGCGCACCGTGCGAAGCCATTTCGGCTTCGACAGCATCATCGGGCACACCGCCGTGATGCGTAAGGTGTTCGATCAGGTACGGCAGGTGGCGAAGTGGAACACGACCGTGCTGGTGCGCGGCGAGACCGGCACCGGCAAGGAGCTGATCGCTCAGGCCATCCATTACAACTCCCCGCGCGCAGCGGGGCCCTTCGTCAAGCTCAACTGTGCGGCCCTGCCGGAGAACCTGCTGGAGTCCGAGCTCTTCGGCCACGAGAAGGGGGCATTCACCGGTGCGCTCACGCAGCGCAAGGGGCGTTTCGAGACGGCCGATGCCGGCACGCTGTTCCTGGACGAAATCGGCGAAATCTCCGCATCCTTCCAGGCCAAGCTGTTACGCGTGCTGCAGGAAGGCGAGCTGGAGCGCGTTGGCGGCGTGCGCACATTGCGGGTGGATGTGCGGGTGATTGCTGCAACCAATCGCGATCTGGAACTGGAAGTCGAAGCGGGCAAGTTCCGCGAGGATCTGTTCTACCGCCTGAACGTCATGCCCATCATGCTGCCGCCGCTGCGGGAGCGCGTCGAGGACATTCCCGAGATTGCTTCGTTCCTGGTCGGCAAGGTGGCGAAAATGCAGGGGCGTCCGCTTTCGATCACCGACAGCGCGCTGCGCATCCTTCTCCACCATGCGTGGCCGGGCAATGTGCGCGAGCTCGAAAACTGTATCGAGCGCGCGGCGGTCATGAGCGAGGATGGCGTCATCGATCGCGATCTGGTGCTGATCTCGGGTGTCGAAGAGCGGGTGTCGCCAATGCGTGGAGGCGGTTCGGTGGATCTCGATGATCCGGATCTGGATGAGCGCGAGCGGGTCATCGCTGCACTTGAGCAGGCCGGCTGGGTACAGGCCAAGGCCGCCCGACTGCTGAACATGACGCCGCGACAGATCGCCTATCGCATTCAGACGCTCAACATCAAGGTGCGTCAGATCTGAGTGCGCATAGTCGTCCGTCCCGGTCCGATGCCGTGACGTTTCGCTGAACGGTGCGTGAATGTTGTCTTCACGAAGTGTTCAGCGGGGGACTGTCAGTATGCATTCATGCCCTTCGGCCAGATTCGTCGCTGGGTTCAGTGGGGTGGTTCTCCCATTTTTTGCATACAGATCAGGAGTGTCTGAACATGAAGCTCAGTGAGACCGAATTCTTTCGCGAATTTGTTGCCGTTGCGACGGGCCTGCTGTTGGTCGTCGGGACGTTTGCCTTCGTTTCGATCCCGGCCAGCATTGCGATTGCAGGAGGCGTCGCACACCTTACTTGAGCGTGAGACTCGAGCGGCGGTGCAGACATGAGACGGGGGCGGGCGCGCCCACCTCCGCGCTGTGCTGTCCTTAATCCGTCGCTTTCGCGGTCTTAAGATGGGGGTCGATCGGGGGGACGATGGAGTTGCCGCTGGTCAGTGGCAGCCGGGGCATCGTCTGCTCCGGGAATTTCCCGCTCAGACTGGTGAGGAAGGCCACGACATCCGCAAGCTGCGTGGCGTCGATGTCCCGGTTGAGCTGGGTCTTCGCCATCACCCGTACGGCTTCTTCCAGTGTCGGAACCTTGCCGTTATGCATGTAGGGGGCTGTCAGCGCGATGTTGCGCAAGGTCGGCACCCGCCACATGTGTTTGTCGCTGTCCTTGCCCGTCGATGCGTGTCGGCCCGTGTCCGAGAGCAGGTCGTACTGTTTGTCGAACGCACTGCCTGCAAAGGTCGGAAACTTCATGAAGAAGCCCTGTGCCATCGGCATGGGCGGTCCGCTGAAGTTCGCGCCGGCGTGACAGGCCGTGCAGCCGAGGTCGCCGAATGTCTTCATGCCGCGGGCCTGCTGCGCGGTGAGGGCCGTCTTGTCGCCCTTCACGTAGCGGTCGTAGGGTGAGTCGGGCGTCACCAGGGTGCGTTCATAGGCGGCGATGGCCTTGGCCACGTTGTCCATCGTGATCGGCTTTGATGCTGCCGGGAAGGCGGCCTTGAACAGCGGCAGATAGGCCGGAATCTGGTTCAGCCGGCCAACGGCTACGGCAGCATCGCTCATGCCCATCTCGATCGGGTTGGTGATCGGGCCTTTGGCCTGTTCTTCCAGCGTGCCTGCCCGACCGTCCCAGAACTGCACCGACTGGTAGGCAGCATTCCATACCGTCGGTGCGCTGCGTCCGCCACGGGCATCGTGCATGCCGATCGAGTTGGGGCGATTGTCGTCACCGCCGGCCATGACGTTGTGGCAGGAATTGCAGGACAGCGTGCCGTGTTCGCTAAGGCGTGGATCGAAGAACAGGGTCTTGCCCAAGTCGATCTTGGCCTGACTTTGCGGATTGTCCGCAGGGATTGGGGGGTGTTCGGGGAGGGGCTCCCATTGTTGGGCGTGCGCCGTCAGGGCAAGGGCGCACAGGCCTGACAGTGCCAGGTATCGGGACAGTGGTTTCATGCTTTGATCTCCGGTTCAGCAATGCGTCGTGAGAGGTGGAAGATGCTCCGGGATACCGGGGGCCTCCCGGATTGTGAAAATTGCATATGCCAAGTGAACGCGAGGTGAACGCTGCCCATGCGGAAAGAATTAGCAGCCCCGGCAGCGTCGCCTTCGGCCCCGGTTGCGCACTCGAGGCTGCAGGTGGCATGAGCGCGCGCAGGCCTTCTTGTGGCGAAGGTGTCGCGAGTCCCACAGCTCGTCCTGTTGTACTTCCTACAATGTGTGCCTGCGGCGTGACGGAGTCTCAGTAAATTCAGCGCTCTAGCGCCGTCCTCGCACTGGCACGCGGTTTGCAGAAGAATCCCCGTCAGACATCTACTAGGGGATTGACGATGGAACTCCCGGTCATCAGCAACGCCGCGCCCCCGAGTGCCGGAGGCGGATGCAGTGAGAGCGGTTGTGGTACCGAGCCGGATGCGCTGTCGCATCTGCCCGACCATATCCGCAGCAAAGTGCAGGACCACCCCTGTTATTCGGAGGAGGCTCATCACTACTTTGCCCGCATGCACGTCGCGGTCGCGCCTGCCTGCAACATTCAGTGCAACTATTGCAACCGCAAGTACGACTGTTCCAACGAATCCCGTCCGGGCGTCGTGTCCGAACTGATGACGCCGGATCAGGCGGTCAAGAAGACGCTCGCCGTGGCAGCCGCGATTCCGCAGATGACGGTGCTCGGCATTGCCGGACCCGGAGACCCGCTCGCCAACCCCGAGCGCACGTTCGAGACCTTCCGTCAGCTCTCGGAGCAGGCGCCGGACATCAAGCTCTGTGTGTCGACCAATGGCCTGTCGCTGCCGGACTGTGTGGATGAGCTGGCGAAGCACAACATCGACCACGTCACGATCACGATCAACTGTGTCGATCCCGAGATCGGCGCCAAGATCTATCCGTGGATCTTCTGGGAGAACAAGCGCATCCGTGGTGTGGAAGGCGCGAAAATCCTGATCGAGCAGCAGCAGAAGGGGCTCGAGATGCTCACCAGTCGCGGCATTCTGGTGAAGGTCAACTCGGTGATGATTCCGGGGGTCAACGACCAGCACCTCAAGGAGGTGTCGAAGATCGTCAAGGCCAAGGGCGCCTTCCTGCACAACGTGATGCCGCTGATCGCCGAGGCCGAGCACGGCACCTACTACGGCATCATGGGTCAGCCCGAGCCGACGCCGCTCGAACTTCAGGCGCTGCAGGACGACTGCTCCGGCGACATGTCGATGATGCGTCATTGTCGGCAGTGTCGTGCCGATGCGGTCGGGCTGCTGGGCGAGGACCGCGGTGACGAGTTCACCCTCGACAAGATCGACGAGATGGAAGTCGATTACGCCACCGCCATGGTCGAGCGCGCCAAGGTGCACGAGGCCATCACCACCGAGCTTGAAATGAAGCGCGCGCTCAAGGCTGCGCCCAGGTTCAGTCCGGATGCACCGGTGGCGGACGAGGCTGCGCCTGCGACCCGCAACATCCGCATCGCGATTGCGACCAAGGGCGGCGGGGTGATCAACGAGCACTTCGGCCATGCACATGAGTTCCTGGTGTACGAAGTGGGTCCGAAGGAGCACCGCTTCCTCGGTCACCGCAAGTGCACTGCGTACTGCATGGGCGACGAGTCCTGTGGGGACGGCGAAACCGTGCTCGGCGGCATCATCAAGTCGCTGGAAGGGGTCGAGGTCCTGCTCGCAAGCAAGATCGGTTTCGAGCCCTGGGCCGATCTCGAAAAGGCCGGCATTCAGCCCAATGGCGAGCATGCGATGGAGCCGATCGAGGAGGCCATCCGCGCCGTGTATGACGAAATGGCAGCGGCCGGCAAGCTCGACATGCCCGTGGCCGGCGCCTCGGCCCAGGCTGCCTGACAGGAGAACAGACATGTCACTTGAAATCGTCGATTCCTGTGTGGGCTGTTATGCCTGCGAGCCCTTGTGTCCGAACAAGGCCATCTCGGCGGTCATGCAGCCGGGCGAGCCGCTGTTCTTCATCAACCCTGACAAGTGCACCGAGTGCCTTGGCGATCACGATCTGCCGCAATGTGCGGAGATCTGCCCGATCGAGGGGGCGATCGTCGATGAGTATGGCGATGCGCTGAATCCGCTGGGTTCGCTGACCGGCATTCCGCTTCACCTGCTCGAGCAGATGAGGGAAGCGGAATGCCGACAGTAAGCTTCTGGTGGAAGCCCGGTTGCGCGACCAACACGCGTCAGATCGGGCTGCTGCGGGAGGCCGGCTGTGAGGTCGTCGTCCGTGATCTCCTGACGGAGCCATGGACGACGAGCGCATTGTCGGCGTTCTTCGGCACCCGACCGGTGCGCGAGTGGTTCAATCCAGCCGCGCCCGCGGTCAAGGCGGGGACGCTCGTTCCCGCCGAGTTCAGCGCCGAGACCGCACTTTCGCGCCTCGTTGCCGAGCCCCTGCTGATTCGCCGGCCACTGATCGAACTGGCTGGCGAACGCTGTTGCGGGTTCGATGCCGTGTGGCTTGTGCAGCGCGGGGTTCGGCTGCCCGACGGGGCCGTGCCGCAGGGCTGCAGTCATGCGGCCAGCGGCGATGAGGTGGCTGAGTGCAAGCCCCCGCGCAATCCTGCGGTCTATTGTGCGCCGCCGTCCGGAGCGAGCTTTCCATGAGTCGCGCCGGCGCAGTCCTTCCTGGCGAGCCGGTTGCCATTGCCCCGGATGTGTTCTGGGTGGGCGCGCTCGACCCGGACCTGCGCCAGTTCGACATCATCCTGCGCACGGCCAACGGCACCAGCTACAACGCGTATGCCGTGCGGGGAAGCGAAGGTGTGGCAGTGATCGATACGGTCAAGGCCGAGTTTGCCGAGGACTTCTTCGCGCGGCTGTGGTCCTGCTGTCGCCCGGACGAGATCCGCGCCATCGTGCTCAACCATCTCGAACCCGACCACACGGGCGCGCTGCCCGCGCTGCTCAAGGCCGCGCCCCAGGCCTCGCTCTACCTCTCCTATCCGGCCCTGAAGATGCTGAAGGGTCTGGTCAAGGAGAGCCTGGACGAGGCCCGCATCATTCCGGTCGACGAGGACACCCGCATCGATCTTGGCGGTCGCACCCTGCGCTTCCTGCATACGCCTTATCTGCACTGGCCGGATACCCAATGCACCTGGGTCGAGGAGGAGGGATTGCTGTTTTCGGGTGACGTGTTCGGTTGCCACTTCTGCGATTCGCGCCTGTTCAACGATTGCGTCGGCGATTTCCGTTTTTCCTTCGACTATTACTATCAGCACATCATGCGGCCCTTCCGCGAGCATGTGCTGACCGCGCTCGACCTGATCGAGCCGCTGCCGCTTCGCCTTCTGGCGCCGGCACATGGCCCGATCCTGCGTGATGCGCCGACGAGCTACGTTCGACGCTACCGTCAGCTCGCCGCCCCCCTGCTGGCCAACGAGGCCGGCGGCCGCGAGAAGACGCTGCTGGTGTTCTACATCAGCGCCTACGGCAACACCGAGCGCATGGCTCAGGCGGTGCGCAATGGTGCCGAGGGCGTCGAGGGCGTCCGCGTTTCGATGTACGACCTTGCCGGTGGCGATCCCGGCCCGTTCGTGGATCTCATCGAGGAAGCCGATGGTCTGGTGTTCGGCTCGCCCACGATCAACGGCGATGCGGTCAAGCCAGTGTGGGATCTGCTCTCGTCGCTGACGCTGGTCAAGGTCAAGGGCAAGTTCGGCGGCGCGTTTGGCTCCTATGGCTGGAGCGGCGAAGCCGTCGGGCTGGTCGAGGACCGTCTGCGCGGCCTCAAGCTTCGTGTCCCGCGACCTGGCGTGAAGGTCAAGCTCATTCCCACCGACGACGAACTCGAGAGCTGCGCGGCGCTTGGTCGCGAACTGGCCGAGCACCTGGTTGGCCGCGTCGCCCCCCGCCATATCGACTTTACCGCGCCCAACGCGCTTACCGCATAGGAGCCCGACCATGCCCAAGGCCCAGGTCACGTTTGAAGACATCGGCGTCACCGTCACCGTTCCCGCCGGAACCCGTCTGATTGAGGTGTCGGAAAAGATCGGTGCCGGCCTCACCTACGGCTGCCGTGAGGGTGAGTGCGGCACCTGCATGATGAAGATCGTCACCGGCTCCGAGCACCTGGCGACGCCCTCCGTGCTCGAGGACAAGGTGCTCAAGGAGAACTACGCCGGCGTTGCCAACCGGCTTGCCTGCCAGGCCCAGGTGCTGGGCGGGCATGTCGTGGTGCGCCCGGGCTGAACCCGACAACAACCGGCAGAGAGGCCGTTCAATCAACCGCAGTGGAGTTTCACCATGCCTAACATCACCTTTTCAAGCCCGATCCACAAGGACAAGACTGTCTATGCCGTGGCCGGTTCGCACACCCAGACCATCCTCAAGATCGCCAAGGACAATCACATCCCGATCGATTTTTCCTGTGAAGACGGCGAGTGCGCGACCTGCATGGTCAAGATCACGCCACTGGCGAACCACGGACAACGTACCGACCCGATGGCCAGCCGCCTGACCGACAAGGAGCTCGTCGTGCTGCGCGAGCACAAGAAGATCAACGCGGAAGACATCGAGCGCATGCGTGTCGAGGATGTCTCCGTCACGCCGTGGCGCCTCGCATGCCAGATGATCCTGCGCGACGAGGATCTGCTGGTCGAGTACTGACCGGATCGCGCGCATCGGCACGGGGCTGCCTGTCCGGTGCGCACTGGATCGAACCAGAAGGAGTCTTTCATCATGCTGGCACCCCTGAGCTCTCGTACTTCACCCGTCCGTAACGCGCTGCACGCGCACTTGCTGGATCACGCAGCTGGCCACCCGAACGACGAGTTCATTGCCCATCTGATTGCCGGGTGGACGGTCGGCGAGGGCGTGCTGCCTGCAGATTTCGGACTTGGCGAGGTGCGCTTCGCTGCGCTCGTCGAGCGGCATTTTCCTGGCCTGGTCTGGCGTCCGAACAAGGCGCTGGGGCCGACGCCCGTGCTTCACCCGGAGTTTGATGATCTGCTCCATTTCGTTGCGGACCATGCTGCCGATGTCGTGGCGGGTGCCAGTGACATGGCCGTGGTCATGGCAACCGCGTGCATGGGGAGTGACCATCTCTGGCAGGATCTCGGTCTGCCCTCACGCCGGGATCTGTCGCAGCTCATCGCGCTCAATTTTCCCGCGCTCGCCGAGGCCAATAATCGCGACATGAAGTGGAAGAAGTTTCTCTACCGCGAGCTGTGCCAGCGTGAAGGCATCTATGTCTGCGCGTCACCGTCGTGCGAGGCGTGTGCCGACTATGCCAGCTGCTTCGGGCCCGAGGTGTGACTTCGCAGGCTTCCGCGCGCCGCGTGACGACGAATGTGCCGGATCCCGTTCATGACGAGGCACGCAATGTCCTGCGCGACCGGGCATGTGGCGCGATGCTGGGCCTTGCGATCGGTGATGCGCTCGGTGCGACCGTGGAGTTCATGACCCCACGCGAAATTGGCGCGCAGTACGGGGTGCATGACAGGATCTGCGGAGGCGGCTGGCTGCGTCTTGCGGCTGGCGATGTCACCGACGACACCACGATGACGCTTGCCCTGGCCGGGGCGTGGATCGAGACGCAAGGCATGCCTGATGCTGACGCCTGCGCCCGGGCGTTCGATGGCTGGATGCGCAGCAAGCCGGTCGATATCGGCAACACGGTGCGCCGAGGCATCGTGCGCTGGCGCCTGAGCGGCAGCACGGAGGCGCCGCTTTCCTCGGACGCCGGCAATGGGGCGACCATGCGTTGCCTGCCGGTTGCACTGGCCTGCTATGGCGCGGCGCCCGAACTCGTGTCCCGGGCGGCCCTGGTGCAGGCGCGCGTCACCCACAACAACCCTCTGACTGATGCGGCAACGCTGAGCGTGATCCAGATGGTTCAAACCGCGCTCGCCGGCTCGGGTACCGATGAGGTCGTTGCATGTGCGGACCGGCTGGTGTCGGCACATGCCGACTTCGACTACCGCGGCCGGCGTTGTGACAACCCCAGCGGCTACATCGTCGATACGATGCGGGCAGTATGCCAGGCGGTGGCCACCCAGGACGGCTTCAAGCCCGTGCTGGTCGATATCGTGAATCGTGGCGGCGACGCCGATACGACGGGTGCGATTGCCGGCATGGTGATGGGGGCGCTGTGTGGTGAGCGGACCTTGCCGGGGGAATGGCTGCGCGCACTCAGCCCGAGCGTGCGCGAGGCCTGCGTGCGTGATGCGTCTGCCCTGATCGAACTGTCACCCGCGTATCGCATCCAGTAGTCTCGGTCCGGCGCGGAGCCGGACCGCTGGCGCATGCGGTTTCAGGCGGCAGCGTGTCGCTTGCGCAGATGGGCGGCGAGTGCAGCGTCCATTGTCGACAGATGCAGGTCGAACCATTCGGGCAGGCTCTCCCGAACGTAGGCTCTGGCGACCATGAGCCTTCCTCCCTTCACGCTGCGGTTGAACGCGCGCAGTTCGGCAAGCACCCGTTGGTGCTCGCCAATGTGTTCTCCGGTGGCCGCAAAACGGCTGGAACGCATCAGCACATCCTCGGCAGCGAAATGCTCGCGGCTGTGATCGAGCAGTTCGTTGAACAGTGCCGGAAAGCTGGCATCGTCTGCGCTTGCCAGCCGGGTAACGAGGCCGACAAAGGCGCGATGTGTTGCATCCATCCCGGCATTGCCGAGCGCGTGTCTGGCCTCGTCCCATTCGCGCATTGTTACGCGGCCTCGATCAGGGGCATGTCGGCCAGTTCGCGCCAGTCGGCATCGACCACCTCCAGACCCAGGTGGGCACAGAAACGCTTTTCCTTGTCGTTCGCACCGGGAATCAGCGCCCAGCCTGCGGGCTCGCCGGCGCTGTAGATGAAATCCGCCAGCAGCATGCGGATGGTGTCGCGATTCAGACGTGCCCCAAGCACCAGGTAGCGCAGTCCCTTGCGCCTTTCCTTCAGATAGGGCGGGATGGCAAAGCCGCCCATGAGCTCGGTGATGTAATCGACGAAGTCGGCGTCCGATGCAATCCAGTTCGGCTCCGGCCACGGCGTGCCACAGGGTTTGAACAGGATGGGGGCAGCAGGGTCGATGCCGCTTTCGTCCCGTGCTGCGGTGTAGGCGGTGCCATCGTGGCTGAAGAGCTTGTAGCGCAGCCCGCCGGCGATGCGGGCGATGCCAACGATCAGCGTATGCGGGTGGCTTGCCCACGCCTGCTGGAGGCCGGTGTCACGATTTAGGTCGATGATATAGGGCAGGTTGAGTCCGTTGAGCCACTCGTGCAGGCCAGCGCGAGACCACTCGGTATCTGCATAGATGTTCTCGAGTGCGCGATTGACTGCATTGCGTCCGCGCTTGAGCTCGATGTTCATTGCTGCACGTGGAAACTCGTACATAAGCCGCGGCGCCATGGGCTGGCCGTTGTTGAGCGCGAGAATCAGTTCGTCGCTGGTGGCCGGAATCTTGGCACCGGTTTTGCCGTGGGTGACATCGGCAAGGGCGTCGGCGCCGATGAATGGAACCACTTCACCGGCTGCGAGGCCGGCGCGGATCTGGTCGAAGACGGTCGTCATGGGGCTTCCTTGTGGTTGCAGGGCGCGTACTTCGCGATTTCCTGCTTCGATCAGCAAGATCGATGCCACCGGAGTCCAGGGGAGCCGCCCTCGCGCTGCTGCGGTTCCGGGTGTCGATGGAGGCGAGGGCGCGCCCGATGCTGTCGCGCGCCCGACATGCCAATGTCCGACTTCCGACAAGGCGGCAGACTTCAGTATTCGATCGTGATTGCGGCGATACCGCCGATGACCAGGTATTCATTCTCGCCCTGCAGCAGTCCCGGCATGAGTCCGCTGAAGGCGAGGATCTTGGGCATGGGGGTGGCGCATGAAAAGACGCGATCGCCGAACTCGTCAGCGCGCTCGGCGTTGGCGGAGAAAGAGCTGAGGTTGTTCAGTTCGACCACGCGCCTGCCGTCATCGAGCGCATGCATCTCCCGCAGCGCCCTCGGGTCGGAACAGCCGCGGTAGAGCTGCAGGTGGGTACGCCCGTGAAGGCGTCGCGCGAGCTCGTACTGCGTCCACGAATAGAGCAGGTCCACCTGTGCTTCCAGTCCGGCGGTGGAGTACAGACCGGCGGAGACCTCCTGCTCGAAGCCGCTGCGCCCAGCGCTGTCCTCGGCGCCCAGCGGTCCGCGATGGTAGCGGGTGAGGAGGCCGAAGCGAGACTCCACCCAGGCTTTCAGGATCGCCCCCTCCCGGCCCTCCGAATCAAACAGCCAGCCCCTGAGCAGACGCAGGTAGTCCATCCTGCTGCGATCGAGGCGCACATTCTCCGACAGTCCGAGGGCGGGTGCATCGTCGAGCATGAAATGCGCGTTCATGTAGGTTCGGAACACGCAGGTGCGTTCCGGTGCGGAATCGAGCGTGTCGAGGCGGTCGAACAGCGGCTGGTGCAAGGGCAGGACGCCGTCGAGGCTGAGGGCGCACGGGGTGAGCTGGAAGGCGAAGCTGCCAAGGGCCTCCGTCGGCAGGTTGCAGCGGTTCAGCGAGCGTCTTGCCGTGGGCGGGACACTCAGGCGTGCAAGGCTTGCAGGAATTGCGACGTGAATGTTGTCGGCCCTACAAATTGTAGGGTCTTTGTCGCACGGAGAGGTTGGTTTGCTGCCTGACAATCTCGTTAAATCCTAAATAAAACAATATGTTGAGCGTGGAATTCAGAGCTGGCACGCCGATTGCAAATGAGTGCTCGTGGTTCAACGCAACACGATCGATTCACGAGTTCAGTTCCGACAAGGAGTAACGCACCATGGCAAAACTTCGTCAAGCCGCCATCTACGGTAAGGGTGGCATCGGCAAATCCACCACCACACAAAACCTCGTCGCCGCACTTGCCGAAGCCGGCAAGAAGGTGATGATCGTTGGCTGCGATCCCAAGGCCGACTCCACCCGTCTGATCCTGCACTCGAAGGCTCAGAACTCGGTCATGGAACTCGCCGCCGAAGCTGGCAGCGTGGAAGACCTGGAACTCGAGGATGTCATGTCCGTCGGTTTCGGCGATGTCAAGTGCGTCGAGTCCGGTGGTCCTGAGCCTGGCGTCGGTTGCGCCGGCCGCGGCGTGATCACCGCCATCAACTTCCTCGAAGAGGAAGGCGCATACGACGAAGATCTCGACTTCGTCTTCTACGACGTGCTGGGTGACGTGGTCTGCGGCGGCTTCGCCATGCCGATTCGCGAGAACAAGGCGCAGGAAATCTACATCGTCTGTTCCGGCGAAATGATGGCCATGTACGCCGCCAACAACATCGCCAAGGGCATCGTGAAGTATGCCAACTCGGGTGGCGTGCGTCTGGCCGGCCTGATCTGCAACAGCCGCAACACCGACCGTGAAGACGAACTGATCATGGCCTTGGCTGAGAAGCTCGGCACCCAGATGATCCACTTCGTACCCCGCGACAACGCAGTGCAGCACGCTGAAATCCGCCGCATGACCGTGATCGAGTACGACCCGACGCACAAGCAGGCAGATGAGTACCGTGCGCTGGCCCGCAAGATCGTCGATAACACCAAGTTCGTGATCCCGACCCCGATCACGATGGACGAGCTTGAAGAACTGCTGATGGAGTTCGGCATCATGGAAGTGGAAAACACCGCCATCATCGGCAAGACCGCCGCTGAACTGGCTGCTGACGCCGCTGCCGCTGCTGCTGCCTGACCGTTGTCCGGCAGGCAGATGTCTGCCTAACCGCCCGCCGGCACAACACCGCTTGTGTCGTCGGGTGTCGAGCAAACCTACCCACGCCGTGCACAGATTGGTGTCGTCGTGAACAGGAGAAGCAAGATGTCTACGCTCACCCGTGAAGAAACCGAGAGCCTGATCCAGGAAGTGCTCGAGGTCTATCCCGAGAAGGCCAAGAAGGATCGCGCAAAGCACCTCGCGATCAACGACCAGTCGGTCGAGCAGTCCAAGAAGTGCATTACCTCCAACCGCAAGTCGCTGCCCGGCGTGATGACCATCCGTGGCTGTGCCTACGCCGGTTCGCGTGGTGTGGTGTGGGGTCCGGTCAAGGACATGATCCACATCTCCCACGGCCCCGTCGGTTGCGGTCAGTACTCACGTGCCGGTCGTCGTAACTATTACGTCGGCACCACGGGCGTGAATACCTTTGCCGAGATGAACTTCACCTCCGACTTCCAGGAGAAGGACATCGTTTTCGGCGGCGACAAGAAGCTCGCCAAGATCATGAACGAGATCGAAAGCCTGTTCCCGCTGCACAAGGGCATCACCGTGCAGTCGGAGTGCCCGATCGGCCTCATCGGTGACGACATCGAAGCCGTCTCCAAGAAGGCCGCGAAGGAAATCAACAAGGTTGTCGTGCCGGTGCGTTGCGAAGGCTTCCGCGGCGTGTCGCAGTCGCTCGGTCACCACATCGCCAACGACGCGGTGCGTGACTGGGTGCTGTCGAACCGCGACGGTCAGCACTTCGAATCGACCCCGTACGACGTCACCATCATCGGCGATTACAACATCGGCGGCGACGCCTGGGCATCGCGCATCTTCCTCGAGGAGATGGGCCTGCGCGTGATCGCACAGTGGTCAGGTGACGGCACCATCGCTGAAATGGAAAACACCCCGAAGGCGAAGCTGAACCTGCTGCACTGCTACCGCTCGATGAACTACATCAGCCGTCACATGGAAGAGAAGTACGGGATTCCATGGATGGAGTACAACTTCTTTGGCCCGACCAAGATCGAAGAGTCGCTGCGTCGCATCGCAGCCTTCTTCGACGACTCGATCAAGGAAGGCGCCGAGCGCGTGATCGCCAAGTACAAGCCGATGATGGAAGCCGTCATCGCCAAGTACAAGCCGCGTCTGCAAGGCAAGCGCGTGATGCTCTACATCGGCGGTCTGCGTCCGCGTCACGTCATCGGCGCATACGAAGATCTGGGCATGGAAGTGGTCGGCACCGGCTACGAGTTCGGCCACAACGACGACTACGATCGCACGATTCAGGAAATGGGCAACGCCACGCTGCTGTACGACGACGTCACCGGCTTCGAGCTGGAGGAGTTCGTCAAGCGCATCAAGCCCGACCTGGTTGGCTCCGGCATCAAGGAAAAGTACATCTATCAGAAGATGGGCATTCCCTTCCGCCAGATGCACAGCTGGGACTACTCCGGCCCGTATCACGGCTTTGACGGCTTTGCCATCTTCGCCCGTGACATGGACATGACGCTGAACAACCCGTGCTGGGGCAAGCAAACCCCGCCGTGGAAGGCCGTCAAGCCCGCCGAAGAAGTGAAGGCCGCTGCGTAATAGCGCGCGAGTCTGCCGGGTACGACGTCGCGATCCGCCTGCGATTCAGGCCACCCACTTCGGGGGCCGGATGAATCGGGTCGCGATGCTTCTCCCGGTGCGCAAAGTGTTGATGCGCGGAGGCCACTCCGCGCAACCCAAAACCTTGTGCCTGACGTCCGCAGATTGGCGGCGCAGGCAAGGAGCCAGAAATGCAGACCGTTGACGATATCAAGCCCTGCTACCCCCTGTTCCGTGACGACGACTACAAGGCGTCGCTGAAGAACAAACAGGACCTGTTTGAAGAGCGCCACCCGGCGGACAAGGTTGAGGAAGTGTTCCAGTGGACCACCAC
Organism: Parazoarcus communis; assembly: GCF_003111645.1. Taxonomy (NCBI): domain Bacteria; kingdom Pseudomonadati; phylum Pseudomonadota; class Betaproteobacteria; order Rhodocyclales; family Zoogloeaceae; genus Parazoarcus; species Parazoarcus communis. Next base: position 2,308,954 of record NZ_CP022187.1, on the reverse strand, counting down.
CCAGGAATACCAGGACCTCAACTTCAAGCGCGAAGCGCTGACCATCAACCCAGCCAAGGCCTGCCAGCCGCTCGGCGCCGTGCTGTGCTCGCTCGGCTTCCACAAGACCCTGCCGTACGTGCATGGCTCGCAAGGCTGCGTGGCCTATTTTCGCACCTACTTCAACCGTCACTTCAAGGAGCCGATCTCGTGCGTCTCCGACTCGATGACGGAAGATGCTGCGGTGTTCGGTGGCCAGAAGAACATGTTCGACGGCCTGGAAAACGCCAAGGCGCTGTACAAGCCCGACATGATTGCCGTGTCGACCACGTGTATGGCCGAGGTCATCGGTGACGACCTCAACGCCTTCATCAACAACACCAAGAAGGCGGGTCACATCGAGCAGGACTACCCGGTTCCGTTCGCCCATACGCCGTCGTTTGTCGGTAGCCACACCACCGGCTGGGACAACATGTTCGAGGGTATCGCACGTTACTTCACCCTCAACAGCATGGAAGGCAAGGTTGCTGGCTCCAACGGCAAGCTCAACTTCGTGCCGGGCTTCGAGACCTACCTCGGCAACTACCGCGTCATCAAGCGCATGATGGGTGAGATGGGCGTCGATGCGACCCTGTTGTCCGACCCCACCGAAGTGCTCGATACCCCGTCCGACGGTGAGTTCCGCATGTACTCGGGCGGCACGACGATGGATGAAGTGAAGGACGCACCGAATGCGCACAACACCATCCTGCTGCAGCCGTGGCAACTCGAGAAGACGAAGAAGTTCGTCGAAAACACGTGGAACCACGACATCCCGAAGCTCAACATCCCGATGGGCATGGAGTGGACCGACGAGCTCCTGATGAAGGTGTCCGAGATCACAGGCAAGGAGATCCCGGAGTCGCTGGCCCTCGAGCGTGGCCGCCTGATGGACATGATGCAGGACAGCCATACCTGGCTGCACGGCAAGAAGTTCGCGCTGTACGGCGATCCCGACTTCGTCATGGGCATGGTCAAGTTCCTGCTCGAACTCGGTGCCGAGCCGACCCACATCGTGTGCAACAACGCCAACAAGCGCTGGGCCAAGGCGGTCGACAAGATGCTGGCCGAGTCGCCGGTGGGCGCCAACTGCAAGGTCCACGCCGGTGCCGACCTGTGGCATCTGCGTAGCCTGTGCTTCACCGACAAGCCCGATTTCCTGATCGGCAACTCGTACGGCAAGTACATCCAGCGCGACACGGTGCACAAGGGCAAGGAGTTCGAGGTGCCGCTGATCCGTCTCGGCTTCCCGATCTTCGATCGTCACCACCTGCACAGGATGACCACGCTGGGTTACGAGGGCGCGATGTACATCCTCACCACCCTGGTCAATGCAGTCCTCGAGCGGCTCGACGACGAGACCCGCGGCATGGGCACCACCGACTACAACTACGACCTGATTCGCTAAGCAAGAAGGTCGTCCGGAGCGGCTGAGGGAAAACGCCCTCGCGCAAGCCGACTCCGGGGGTTGTCGTGGCCAGGGGCGAAAACGCCCCTGGCGTCGGGCCTTGTGTCCGAGCCTACAAGGAGGTCCATTGTGGCCAATATCATGATTCGCAAGAATGACGCAGGCGGCCTGGTGTTCTACCTGCCCAAGCGCGATCTCGAGGACAACATCGCCTCGATCGAGTTCGATACCCCGGCGAAATGGGGCGGAGAGCTCAAGCTCGCCAGTGGCGGAACGTATTACATCGAGCCTCAGGAAGCACCGGCGCGACTGCCGGTTTCCGTGCGTGCAAAGCGAGTGGATGCGCCCGAATAGGGGCGTTTCCTCATTGAAAGGAGTTCATCATGGCACTCAAGATCGTACAGGCTGAATGCACGTCGTGCGGCGATTGCAAGCCGGTTTGCCCGACCAAGTCGATTACCGACAAGGGCGGCATCTTCAAGATCAACCCCGATACCTGCACCGAGTGCGAGGGCGAGTTCGACGAGCCGCAGTGCGTCGCGGTCTGCCCGGGCACCGACACCTGTATCGTGCCGCTTGCGGCCTGATCCTGAATCCGGGGTGTGTCCTCACGGCACGCCCCGTCTGTTTTACCTGCCCCGGGAGGTCAGTCATGAATGCCGCCAGTTCCACCGCCAGCCCTGTGACCCGTGAGGCCGCGTTGCGCATCGCGCTTGCCGCGCGTGCTTTACCCGACGTCAAGGTGTCAGCGTTTGTGCGTTCCCTTGGTGACCGGCTTGGTACCCCAGTGACCGAAGCCAAGCTTGCCCGTATGACCGTGGCCGATATCAAGGCCATGCTGCAGGGGGACGAGATCGTCGACCCTGGCGTTGACGCAAGTGCGCTCAAGTCTGCCGTGCGCTACCTGTGGGGAGAGGGGATTGACGATGGCGCACCCGTGCCCGATGTCGATGCGCCTGCTGGCGAAGGCCTGTTACGGGTCGCGGTGGCTTCGAATTCAGGGGAGATGCTCGACGGGCACTTTGGCTCGTGCAGCCGTTTCCTGATCTATCTGGTGTCCGAGACCGGGATTTTCCTGTCCGAGGTTCGCTCAACGCGGGTGACCGATGATGCAGAGGACCGCAACGTCGCGCGCGCCGAACTGATCGGGGACTGTCATCTTGCCTACATGCAGTCGATCGGCGGTCCGGCGGCAGCGAAAGTCGTCCGTGCGGGGATTCATCCGGTGAAGTATCCGGTCGGTGGTGCTGCGCGCGAGGTCCTCGCACAGTTGCAGGGGACGCTGCAGAGTCCGCCGCCATGGCTTGCCAAGCTGCTTGGCAGAGCGCCTTCCAGCTTGCAGCGCTACATGCCAGGCGCGGAGCTTGACACATGATTACCGAAGCCATTCTGGCCAAGGCTGCCGCGCTCGTCGCCTACGAGGGGCTCGGTGATGCCTGTGTGAGCGTACTGCGCAAGGAGTGGCCCGGTCTGCGTTTCGTCGTCTGTTCCGAAGACGATATTCCGGCCCGTTTGTCTCCCGCATTCGAGGCGGATGGCTTCAATCTCTATCTCGTCGGTGGCGGCGAGCATTGTCTTGCGCTCTCGCAGGATGCAGATTCGGCCATCGGGATTGTCGTCGCCAGCGTCGAAGACTGACTCGCAAGCAAGCTCGCCGATTAGCGAGGGGCACTTCACGCGAACTAATAGTTCGCGTGAAGTGCCAGTGTGTGCCGCGCAAGGCAACAAGCACCTGAATCACAACCGGTCACGCGTTCTGGTTGTGATTTCCATTTACGCGTCGCTGATCAGCCGCGCGGCGGCAGAAAGATCTCGGCCTCGCCTGCCAGCACCTCGGTGCTCCCTACTGTGCACACCGTGTTGAAAACGGCGCGTCGCTTTTCCGGCTTGAGCGCGGTGAGCGTCACGCGTGCGACCACGGTATCGCCAACCTTGACGGGCGCCTTGAACTTCAGGGTCTGGGACAGGTAGATGCAGCCCGGGCCTGGCAGACGCGTGCCGAAAACCGTCGAAATGAAGGCTGCAGACAGCATCCCGTGCGCAATCCGGCCGCCGAACATGGTGCTGGCCGCAAACTCTGCGTCAAGGTGCACCGGATTGGTATCGCCTGATACGCCTGCAAACATGAGAATATCTGCGTCGGTTACGGTTCGGGAGACGGCGGCGGTCATGCCCTCCTTGAGGTCCTCGTAGCTGTAACCATACATCTCCGAAAAGTCACGAACTTCGTTAGCCATTGATTTCTCCTGGAAGTGAGCGGGAAGGGGTCTGAATCGTCGTTCGGTGGCTCAAGCATATCCTATGTGTAGCCGGGCAGAGGGCGTCTGCAGCCTGACTGCTGCCATTTCTTGCTGCGCAGCGGAAATGCAATACGCCTGTGCTAATATCCTGACGGCGAAAAATAACCAAGTATAAAAATCAATACAAAACAGTTGATTATGGCTTTTTCGCTGCTCGAGAAGGCACCACAGGTGCGGTTCGTGACCGGTTTAACGGGCGTGTCTGGAGTGATCCGCTATCGTATCCACAGGGATACGCACGGTTGCATGTGATGTGCATCCTTGGCGCAAGAGCATTCAATGACTGGTTTGAAGGAAAAATCATGCTGAAGGTATTCAGCCACTATTTCCCGTCACATACGCTGCAACAGATCCTGCTTGATGCCCTGCTGCTGTTTGTTGCAGTCGTGCTCGCAGTGACCTTCCAGGCGCACGCAGAGACTGTCGAGTGGGAGGTCGTGATTCCTTCCGCCCTGAGTTTCGCATTTTTGATGGTTGCGTTGAATTCGGCAATGGGTCTGTATCGACCCGCGGCACAGTATTCGCATCGTGCCGCCATTGCGAGGGTCCTGCTGTCGGTGCTGGTCAGTCTCCCTGTCGCTTACGGCGTTTTTCGCTGGCTCCCGTGGTCGGGGTTCAACTCTGGTGCGATGCAGGCATCGGTTCTGCTCATGCTGGGGGTTGTGCTGTCGATGAGGGCCTTGGTCAATCGCCGTCAGGCATCCTCTTTGTTCGCCCCCAGGGTCCTGATTCTAGGGACTGGCCCAGACGCCCTGGCAGTTCAGCGCGCGCTTGCCTGCCCCGCCCAGGGCGGCATGGAGATTGTCGGCTTCTTTTCAGGTGGCGGTGACGATCCGGTTGAGGTCGATCCGCGGAAAGTGCTGTCAGGCTCCGGGCTGGTTGAGGTCGTGCGCAGGCTCCGGGTCAATGAGGTGATCGTTGCCGTGCGTGAGCGCAGGGGCGGCGTGCTTCCTCTGCGCGAACTGCTCGATTGCAAGCTCGATGGTGTGCGGGTTTTTGACCTGTCTTCCTTCTTCGAGCGCGTGCAAGGGCAGGTGAGGGTGGATTCCCTGCGTGCCAGCTGGCTGATCTACGGTGACGGATTCAGGCAGAGTCTTGGACGAGCCCTGATCAAGCGCTGTTTCGACCTTTTTGCCGCAACGGTGCTGCTGTTGCTGGCGGCGCCTATCATGCTGATCACGGCGCTGCTGATTCTGTTTGAAGACGGTGGCCCGATTTTCTATCGGCAGGAGCGTGTTGGTCTGGGGGGCAAGACCTTCAAGGTGACCAAGTTCCGTAGCATGCGCACGGATGCGGAGAAGGATGGCAAGCCCAGATGGGCCGCGTCGAATGATGATCGTGCGACCCGCGTGGGGCGCATTATCAGAAAGTTGCGCATCGATGAACTGCCGCAGCTGCTAAACGTGCTGGTGGGAGAGATGAGTCTGGTTGGCCCGAGGCCTGAGCGCCCCTATTTTGTCGATCAACTGGCGCAAGAGATTCCATTCTACGGCGTTCGTCACTGTGTGAAGCCCGGGGTGACAGGTTGGGCTCAGGTGAGGTATCAGTACGGCTCGTCGGTCGACGATGCAATCCAGAAGCTGCAGTACGATCTGTACTACGTAAAAAACCATACACTGGTGCTCGATACGCTCGTTCTCTTCGAAACGGTTCGGGTCGTGCTGACCGGAGAAGGCGCTCATTGAGGTTTCGCGCGCTTTTCTGAGCGGGACACTCTTTGCGCCATGGAAACTGTCTGGGTGCCAGCGCAGGGAGTGAGTATTGGCTGATTTCGCGGTGTGGGGCTATGGTCTGACGGCCCTCGTTTATTTCGTGTTTGGCGTGTATCTCTACGCCGCCTGGCGTGGAGCCCCCAAGGGGGGCTTGCTGCTCGTCGCGGTAGGGGTGTCGTTCGTCTGGGCGCTGGTTTCGGCAATCTATGCAAGCACCCAGCTTGCCTGGCTGTTCCAGCTTGCACTCGTATTTGACGTCTTTCGTTCAGCCTGCTGGTTTGCGTTTCTGCTGATTCTGCAGAAACCGCTTATTCCCCCTGGTGTGCGATGGCCCGTCGGCTTCGCTTCACTGATCATCGGCGCCCAACTGCTCAGCGTCCTTCTGTCCGGATTCGAGCAACTTTCCCCCGACTGGGCCCTGCGCTTCACGATCTCCGCATCACTTGCCTCTGCCGTGTTCGGACTGGTGCTGGTTGAACAGCTTTACCGAGGCATTCCTCGTGAGTCGCGCTGGGGGCTCAAGCCGCTCTGCCTTGGTCTCAGTGCCAGTTACATGTTCGAGCTCTACCTGTTTGCTGAAGGCTTCCTCTTTGGTCGCCTTGACCCCGATGTCTGGGCCGTGCGAGGCTTGGCTCACGCCCTGGTGGTGCCCTTGATCGCGCTGTCGGGCGCGAGGACATCCTCGTGGTCGCTGAGGATGGCAATGTCGCGGGAGGCAGTGTTCCATTCGACCGCATTGGCTGTTGCCGGGCTGTACTTGCTGGCCGTCGCAGGCGCGGGGTACTACGTCCGTTACTTCGGTGGCGACTGGGGGCGTGCGCTCCAGGCGGCCCTGCTGTTTGCCGCACTGCTGTTGCTGGCCGTTTTCTTCTTCTCGGGCGCCCAGCGCGCACGAATGCGGGTGCTGATCAACAAGCACCTGTTTCCTTATCGTTATGACTATCGCAATGAGTGGCTCAGGTTTACTCAGGCCCTGTCGTCGGCCGATGGGAAGCTCGATCTCGGTGAGTCAGTGATCAAGGCCTTGTCGGATCTGGTGGAGAGTCCGGGGGGAAGTCTGTGGCTGAGGGGGGCGGATGGGCGGGTATCGGTCCACTCCAGATTGAATCAGCCGCAGGTTGATGTCTCCGAGCCGCCGGACTCGCCATTCCTGCTGTATCTCAACGAGCGGGAGTGGGTGATCAATCTTGAGGAGTATCGCTCCAGTCCAGCGGTGTACAAGGGGCTTGTGCTGCCCGAGTGGCTCGCGCATTTTCCGGATGCGTGGTTGCTGATTCCGTTGAAGGATGGAAATGGCCTGGTTGGATTCCTCGTTCTGAGCGCACCCAGAGCGCGTTTCGATGTCGATTGGGAGGTGCTGGACCTGCTCAAGACCGCACAGCGTCAGGCCGCGAGTTATCTGGCGCGGATGCAGTCCGCAGAGGCCTTGCTCGAAGCACGGAAGTTCGAGTCGTTCAATCGCATGTCGGCCTTCGTGGTTCACGACCTGAAGAACCTCGTTGCCCAGCTCTCGTTGATGCTGAAGAACGCTGAGCGTCACCGTCACAATCCCGAGTTTCAGGATGACATGCTGGAGACTGTGGCGCATGTTGAAGCGCGCATGCGAGGGCTGATGGCGCAATTGCAGGAGAAGCGCTCGATCGACCCGACGCGAACCGTTGCCTTGCCATCGACGCTGGAGGCGATCTGTCGCCGTCGCCGAACTCAGCTGCCCATGGTCGAACTGATGCTTCCATCTGCTGGTGACTGGTCGGTTGGCGCCCATCCTGAGCGACTCGAACGAGTTATTGGTCATATCGTGCAAAATGCACTTGAGGCGACTTCGGAGGATGGTAAGGTGATAGTACGTCTGGATGCCGACGATGACGATCGAATCCGGATTGTCGTGCAGGATACCGGGCGCGGCATGTCAGAGGCTTTTCTTCGCGACCGCCTTGCCCGTCCTTTCGAAACCACGAAGTCGAGCGGTATGGGAATCGGCGTCTACGAGACCCGGCAGTACATCAGGGAGTTGGGTGGTGATGTCCATTTCGAAAGCGAGGAGGGCGTCGGCACCTGCGTCACCATAGTTTTGCCGCGGATGGTCCGGGGCAGTTTGATTGAAGATCAGGGAGTGGTCAGTCAGCATGGCTGAGAAGCAGCGAACCTTACTGATCGTTGAAGACGATCCTGCCCTGCAGAAGCAGATGCGCTGGGCGTTCGACGGTTTCGAGACGGTTGTGGCCAGCGACCGGGAGAGCGCGATTGCGCAGTTGCGTCGCCATGAGCCCGCTGTCGTGACCATGGATCTTGGTCTGCCTCCTGCCCCCGATGATGTGTCTGAAGGCTTTGCGCTCCTGGCGGAAATGCTGGCCCTGGCGCCCGACACCAAGGTCATCGTGCTCACAGGGCAGCACGATCGTGAGAATGCTGTGCGTGCGGTGGGAATGGGGGCATACGATTTCTTCGGTAAGCCCTTCGAGCCCGAGTTGCTCGCGCTGACCATCGAGCGCGCGTTTCGGCTTCATGACCTTCAGGCGGAGAATACGCGGCTGCGCGAGAGTCAGACGGGGCCGCTCTCCGGCCTGCTGACGCGCGATCCCGGGATGCTGAAGGTCTGCAGGATGATTGAGAAGGTTGCGTCTGCCGCTGTCACGGTTGCGCTGCTCGGAGAAAGCGGTACCGGTAAGGAAGTGCTTGCCCGCGGCCTGCATACGATGTCGCCGCGTGCCAAGGAGCGTTTTGTAGCGATCAACTGCGCTGCGATTCCCGAAAACCTGCTCGAAAGCGAACTTTTCGGTTACGAGAAAGGGGCGTTTACGGGCGCCGCAAAGCAGACACCGGGCAAGATCGAAACCGCTCACAAAGGTACACTCTTTCTCGACGAAATTGGCGACCTGCCAATGCCGTTGCAGGCGAAACTTCTGCGCTTTCTGCAGGAACGGGTCATCGAGCGCATCGGCGGACGGCAGGAGATCCCGGTCGATGTGCGCGTCGTCTGTGCGACCCATCGTGATCTGAAGGCTCAGATCGAGGCCGGGCAGTTTCGCGAGGATCTCTACTACCGGCTTGCCGAGATCGTGGTCGATATCCCGCCGCTGCGAGCGCGCGAAGGGGATGCGATTCTGCTTGCACATGCTTTCGTTCAGCGTTTTGCCGCCGAGAATGGACGCGGCAGCATGCACCTGGCAGAGGATGCGATTCCCGCACTTGAGGCTCATGCGTGGCCGGGGAATGTGCGGGAGCTGGAGAACTGCCTGAAGCGCGCGGTGATCATGGCTGACGGCAACCGGATCACGGCCGAGGATCTTGGCCTGGAGAGCGCCGATGAAGACCTTGAGATGCTCAATCTCAGACAGGTCAGAGATGAGGCGGAGCGCCGGGCGGTGGTGCGCGTCATCGCCCGTACCAATGGCAACATCGCAAAGGCAGCTGAAGTGCTCGGCGTAAGTCGGCCCTCGCTTTACGATCTCATGAATCGTTTCGGATTGAAGAAGGAGAATTGATCTTGTCGAAGACGCGTAGTAGCCGGAGTCACTCCACATGGCCGGCACATGCCCGCAACGCTGTCACCGTGCTGGTATCCGCTGTCCTGCTGGCAGGGTGTGGCGACAGCCCCGAGGCGATGCTCGAGTCCGCGAAGGGTTATATTGCAAAAGATGATTTGAATGCGGCTGTCATTCAGCTCAAGAACGCGCTTCAGGAAGATGGGAGTCTGGCCGAAGGTCGCTATCTGCTCGGCAAGATCAACCTTGAGCAAGGGGACATGCTGGGGGCAGTGAAGGAGTTCGAGCGCGCGCTGCAATACGGTTATGCGAACGAGAAGGTTACGCCTTTGCTCGCACGGGCGTTGCTGGGCTCCGCCGAGGTCGACCGAGTGCTGAAGGAGTTCGGCGCTACGACGTTGAATGACAACAAGGCGCAGGCTGAACTGCTTGGCGTTCTGGGGGATGCACACCTCGCCAAGGCAGACGTGCAGAAGGCACGTAAGGCGTTTGAGAGCGCGCTTGAGTTGAATCCTGAAGACGATCTCGCCCGCGTCGGGCTTGGGCGTGCCAAGCTCTTTTCCGGAGACGCGGCTGGCGCGCTCGCGGAGGCTGAGTCGGTGATTGCGCGCCGGGCGGATCTGGCTGAGGCGCAGGTCTTGCTTGCAGACGTGATGATGGTGCAAGGCAATCAGGAGGCGGCCGTTGCCGCGCTCAAGGCGGCCGTCAAGGCGAAACCGGATTCGGTCAGCCACAATTTCGCCTTGGTGTCGCTCATGCTCAGGCAGAACGATTTTGAAGGTGCTGCAATCCAGCTGGAGGCAATGAAGAAGATTGCTCCCAAGCATCCGTCAACGAGATACGTGCAGGCGTTTCTTGATTTCCGTAACGGTCGCCTGCCCGAGGCGCGTGATGAAATTCTGGAAGTGGTGAAGAACGCGCCGGAGTTCCTTCCTGCACGGTTGTTGGCGGGCTCGGTACTGGTTCGCATGAATGAGCATACACAGGCAAGGCCGCATCTATCCATGGTCGTGGCACGAGCGCCAAGGCAAACGCTCGCTCGCAGGCTGCTTGCAGCATCTCACCTTGCAACGGGCGAAGCGTCTCGTGCGCTCGAGATCATTCAACCCCTGCTGGCCTCGCCGGGTCAGGATGCCGCATTGGCTGGTCTTGTCGGCCAGATCTATCTGGCCATGGGGGACTACGAGAGGGCTGAGGTCTTCCTCGCGAGATCGGCACAAGGGGCCCCTGACGACGCTCGCGCACGGACACGTCTCGGGGTGGCCCGCCTTGCTGGGGGCGACGTGGCGCGCGCATATGCCGATCTAGAGGCGGCTTCTGCGCTTGATGAAAGCTCCGGGCAGGCAGACCTTGCATTGATTCTTGCGCACATGCGCAGGGGTGAGTTTGACCGAGCGCTTGATGCCCAGAAAGTTCTGGAGCAGAAACAGCCGAATAGTGCGCAGACATATAACTTGAAGGGCGGAATCCTTCTTGCGAAACGCGATGTTGCCGGTGCGCGTCTCGCCTTTGACAAAGCGCTTGAGCTTCAACCCGGCTTTCTCGCGGCCGCCATCAATCTTGGGCGCCTGGATCTTGCTGAAAAGAAGCCTGAGGTAGCGAAGGCGCGCTTCGAGCGCATCATCAAGGCCACTCCGGAGAATGTCGAGGCATGGTTGGCTTATGCCGACCTTCAAAGTGCAACCGGGTCAGATCCGAAGGAGGTCCTGACCAGTCTCGAGCGCGCCGCGGCCGCCGGCCCGGGACTGTTGCCACCTCAACTTGCGCTGATTCAACATTTCCTGAGGGTGCGCGAGCCGGCGAAGGCCATGACGATCGCCTTGCAGGCGTCGACTGCGCACGCTTCCGATCCGCGCGCGATCGAAGCGCTAGCACGTGCGCAGATGGCTGCAGGGGAGACGCTGCAAGCCATCGCCTCGTTGAACAAGCTGAGCAGCTTCGCACCACGGTCTCCGGGGCCCTTGGTATTACTGTCGGATGCTCAGCGGCAGGGTAAGGATGACAGCGCGGCTGAGCAGAGCCTGCTCAAGGCCCTCGCGCTGAAGCCGGACTTGCTTGAGGCACAGCAACGACTGTTTGCGATTCAGGCATCTCGTGGTGACCGGGACGCAGCCTTGCAAACGGCGAAGACGGTTCAGAAGCAGCAGCCGACTGTTGCTGCCGGATATGTGCTCGAGGGTGATGTGCTTGTCAGCAGCGGAAGATGGGCAGAGGCTGCCGCTGCCTACCGCAAGGCCATGGATCGCGGCAAGAGCGGCGAGTTGGTGAACAAGCTTCATTCCGCGTTGATGCGAAGCTCCCGCAAGGCCGAAGCCGACAAGGTGATGAGCGACTGGCTGAGTAGCGAGCCAAACGATCTCGTTGCGCGCGGGTACATGGCTGAACGTGCGCTCGGCGAGAAGCGCTATGGTGACGCCTTGCAGTTGTTCCGTGCGATGAATGAGCTTTCTCCCGGCAATGCCCTGATTCTGAATAATCTTGCGTGGACCGCTGCAGCGGCCAAGGATGGGCAGGCATTGACGTATGCCGAACAGGCGCTGTCGGCGGCACCGGACAATCCTGTGGTGCTCGATACGATCGGGATGATTCAGGTTGACGCCGGGCAGATCGAGAAGGGCGTGGCCAACCTTGAGCGTGCCGTATCCCTTGCACCGGATATCGCAACGCTGCGATTGAATCTGGCAAAAACCTACGCCAGGCTTGACCGCAAGGCTGATGCGAAGAAAATGCTGCAGGCTTTGTTGCCCAAGCTGGAAGCTGGTTCGCCTATCCAGGCAGAGGCGGCGGAGTTGCTTAAGACGCTTTGAGCAGCATGTTCCTGGAAGTCGGGGCTTCGTCGAGTGTAATGCCTGCCCATAGACCCAGGCGCCTGTCTCGCTTGATGCTTCAGCGCTGAATTTTTTGAGTTGATCAAGGAAACAGTTCAATGAGTACGATCGCCGTTATTGGCCTGGGCTACGTTGGTTTGCCCCTGGCCGTTGAGTTCGGAAAGAAGTTCCGCACGCTGGGTTTCGACCTGTCGGAAGAGAAGGTGGCGGCCTATCGTGATTTTGTTGACCCCACGGGCGAGGTTTCGTCGGAAGATCTGCGAGCGGCGACTCAGCTGAGCTGCCACACCGACCCTGCCGTCCTCAAGGATGCGGATTTCATTATCGTCGCGGTGCCGACCCCGGTCGATGAGGCGCATCAACCGGACTTCACGCCTCTGGTGAAGTCGTCCCAGACCGTCGGACGAAACCTCAAGCCTGGCGCTATCGTCGTATACGAGTCGACCGTGTATCCGGGGGCAACCGAGGAAGTCTGCATTCCGATCCTTGAGCGCGAGTCAGGATTGAAGTGGAAGGAGGGCTTCTTTGTTGGTTATTCGCCTGAGCGAATCAACCCGGGTGACAAGGAGCGTACGGTCACCAAGATCGTGAAGGTCGTCTCTGGCGATACCGCGGAGACGCTCGCAACCGTCAGCAAGGTGTATGGCGAGGTGATTACGGCTGGCGTCTATCCTGCCAGTTCGATCAAGGTCGCAGAGGCGGCGAAAGTCATCGAAAACACCCAGCGTGACCTCAATATTGCGCTGATGAACGAGCTGTCGCTGATCTTTCACAAGATCGGGATCGATACGCTTGAGGTGCTCAAGGCCGCCGGCACGAAGTGGAACTTCCTTCCGTTCCGGCCGGGCCTTGTCGGCGGTCACTGCATCGGCGTCGACCCCTACTATCTGACGCACAAGGCGGATATGCTCGGCTACCACCCCCAGGTGATCCTGGCCGGTCGCAGGATCAACGACGGGATGGGCAAGTTCGTCGCAGAGCAGACCGTCAAGGAGATGATTGGCGCGGGTTCCAGCATCAAGGGGGCGGATGTCATCGTGCTTGGATTGACCTTCAAGGAGAACTGCCCGGATTTGCGCAACAGCAAGGTCATCGATGTCATTCGTGAGCTGCAGAGCTATGGTTGCAAGGTCCACGTGCATGACGCCGTTGCCGAGTCTGATGAGGCCATGCACGAGTACGGTGTCAGCCTGACTGAATGGGACGATCTCCCGCAGGCGCAGGCCATTGTCGCCGCGGTGTCGCACAGCCAATATCTGCAGATGCCGGTCGAGCGCATTCTCGAAAAGCTGGTTCCGGGTGGCGTGTTCACCGACGTCAAGTCGGCCTATGATCCGGATGCGCTGAAGTCGGCCGGCTCGCGGATTTGGCGGCTCTGATGTTCCTCGCGCCAGGCGTGAAACCGAACCTGTCGGTCTGGCGCCTGTTGAGCAGGTGGGGGCTGTTCTCCGCCTGCTTGATGATGAGCAGTGTCTCCCCAGCGCATGCGACGCCGGAGGACGAGGTTGCATCGGCGTTTGCCCGTCAGGCGCGCTATCTGGCAGAGCAGGCATTGAGTTACGAGCATGGGGAAGGCGTGCGTCGCGACCCCGAGCACGCTGCGGTGCTCTATTGCGAATCGGCCCGCCTCGGCGACCCCGAGGCGATGTATGCCCTTGGCTGGATGTACGCCAATGCACGCGGTGTCACCCGCAACGACGAGTACGCAGGGACCCTTTTTGCGATGGCTGCCTTCCTTGGCAATGCACATGCAGAAAAAATGACGCGCTATACGGGTGACTACACCGGCGCCGTGCCCGACTGTCTGCATCCGCCTGCAAGCACGCTGCTCGCCGAGTGGCCAGCCGATGAGCTGATTGCTGCGATGTCGGGAGACCGGCAACGGATTGCCCGCTTGCTGGTGGAGCATGCGCCGCGCTACGGCATCCGGCCGCGCTTTGCGCTTGCCATTGCGCTCGCCGAGTCGAATCTGAATCCTTCGGCCTTGTCGCCGAAGAACGCAATGGGTGTGATGCAGCTCATTCCGGAGACGGCTGAGCGCTTCAACGTGCGCAAACCGCTCGACCCGGAAGAGAACATCAAGGGGGGGCTGGCGTATCTGCGCTGGTTGCTTGCCTACTTCGAAGGTGACATTGCGCTGGTCGCGGCCGGCTACAATGCCGGAGAGGGGGCGGTCGAACGCTATCGCGGCGTGCCGCCGTATCGCGAAACCCAGAAATACGTTGAACGCATCCTCGCGTTCGTGCGCAACCGTCAGCACCCGTATGACAGCAGCGTCGTTGCGCCCAGTTCGGCAATCTCCACCTTTCGTCTGGCCGCGCAAAAGGAGCAGGACTCATGACTGGTTTGCTTTTGCCCGTTCTTTCTCGTGCCGCACGCATTCTGGTCTGTGGTTTTTCCCTGATTCTGGCACTGCCGGTCGCTGCAGGCCTGATCGAAACCGTGCCGCACATCAAGGAGTCGGTGGTCGCCGTAGGCACTTACCAGCAGACCCGGAGCCCCCCCTTCCGTTTTCTCGGGACAGGTTTTGCGGTTGGCAATGGGCGCCTGATTGCAACCAATGCGCACGTTATCCCCGATGTGGTTTCGGAGGATCAGTTTGAGATGCTCGTTGTCGTGCTGCCCGGAGACGAGCAGACGCGTGGCGTAAGACGGGTTACCCGGGTTGCGGTCGACCCGGAACGCGATCTTGCGGTGCTGCGTCTTGATGCGGGAAATTCGCTCCCGCCTCTGACGCTTTCGGGTAACGGCGGCGCGCAGGAAGGGCAGTCAATCGCCTTTACCGGCTTTCCAATCGGGAATGCTCTGGGCATGACGCCGGTCACGCATCGTGGGATCATTTCTGCGCTCACGCCGATCGGGATTCCACAGGGCAATGCGCGTGATCTGAATCCTGCCCTGGTGAGGCGTCTGGCCGGCGGTGCCTTTCGTGTGTATCAGCTTGACGCTACCGCATACCCGGGAAACAGCGGCAGCCCGGTGTTCGACCCCGATTCAGGAGAAGTGCTCGGCGTCGTCAACATGGTGTTCGTGAAGACGACGAAGGAAAATATCCTGAGCAGCCCCTCGGGCATCAGCTATGCGATTCCGGTCAAATACCTGGCGAACCTGATCGAAGGCCTGAACTGAGGTCATCAAGCCTGATGGGCGTTGGTCTCCTCGGCGGGAATCGAACCCACATTTGCCGCTTAGGAGGCGGCTGTTCTATCCATTGAACTACAAGGAGGCCGGCCGGCATTCTATCCGGTTGGCGCCGCTGTTCAAAGCGGCGATTGGGGCGGCGGCGTCTTTTCTCCGTCCGGCGTTCGGTTGTTTTCGGCAGATGACGTCGTTTTCAAGGGGGGCTGGCGCGTTTGTGGTCCTGCGTCAGTCCGCTGAGCCGCGGCATTCCGCCGTGGCGCGATGAAAAGATCCTTGGGGCGAAACAGCATGCGCCGCAGCACCAGAGCGCTTAGCGTCCTGCCCTGTGCGAAGGTGATGCGCCGAGCCCGCATGGCGACATACAGCGTGAGCGTGAAGCTCACCGCAAGGTTGACCACGCCGATGAGCAAGACCCCGCCGAGTGCGAGGCTCAGCACATGCGCCGGGAGCGTGAAGTCGAACGCTGCTGCAGCGTAGCCGACGTAGGCCGAAGAGAACGCGATATGGCGGATATCCATCGGCAGGCCGAAAAGCACTCCGAGGGCCGTGGCGCCGCCAAGCAGAAAGCCGAAGAAGAAGTTGCCTGCGAGCGCCCCCAGATTGTTCTCCACATAGCGTGATATGCGTGCCATGCGTGCATCGCCGAGGAGTCGCCGTGGCCAGCGCAACTGCAGCAGGCGCTGCGGAACCCGGTTGTATGCTGACAGGTTGTCGTAATAGCCCGAGATCAGGCCGGACAGGAACAGACAGACGCCTGCGACGGCGGCAAAGAACAGGGTGCTGCCACGCGGGGCTGCTTCATCAAGGAGGGCTGCGGCCTTGGTCGTGTCGATGAACTGTGTGCCCGTGAGCTCCAGGATGGCGAGCGAAAGCCCGATCGCGACCGGCACGGCGATGCCGACGTTGCCCAGAATCGCCGCGCCCTGGCTGCGGATGGTCCGGATGATGAGGTCGGCGAGGTTGTCCAGGCTGCGTGTCTTGCCCCGGGTTTCACCGATCGATGCCGCAATTGCATTCGCCGTCATCGCAGGCTGTTTGGTTGCCACGGTGCCGCCGAGCATGTGGATGAGTACGAAACCCAGGCCATAGTTGAGGCAGAAGCCCAGGAGCTCGTTCAGGGGGGCAAAGTCCTGGCGGTCGATCAGAACCTTGAGGGCGGCCATCAGGGCGATGATGAAACCGCCGAGCGCCGCTGAACGCAGCAGCTCGAAATGCTCGCGCAGATTCGAGGCGATGTAGCGCTCACCAGTCTTGCTTGCGCTTTCGGTCATGCGCAGGGACAGGAGTTCGACGTTCTTCCCCCAGTAGTCGGAGAGGCGGTTCTTGCGGCATTCGGCATGCACCAGGCGCTTGAACAGTCGTACTGCGCGCGGGAGCAGGGGCATCAGCAGCCGTGAAGCATAGAGATCGCGCAAGAGTCCGAGCAACTCACCGATCCGATCAAGGTGCTGTCGCAGTCGCTCGAGCTTGAAGGTCAGGGTCAGGCTCGTGCCCCGGCGCATGGCCCGTCTGCGGATGCGCAGCAGGACTTCGGCGCATTGGTCGAGCATGACCGTGAGATGATCCGAGTCATCAATCGGCGTGTCCGGCGCGCTCCACCACGTCTTGTAGTGACGGAGGTAACGGACGATTTCCGCATTCTGGGCGAGAAATGGAGACTCCACCTCTTCCAGCTTCGGGTCCACTCGCACCAGTTCGGGGTCGAGCCCGATCGCCGAAACGTGGTACGAAAGCATGCGCAGCGCTTCGAGAATCTCGGTGACCGCCATCGGCGCCTTGTGCCCGGGACTGGCGGGAATCGCATCCCCCTCCGGGGCGAGCAAGGCATGGATGAAGTCGATCCAGGTTTCATCGGCAATCGCATTCACCCAGACTTCGTCGTCGTGGCGATGAAAAACAACCGACAGCACGTCCTTCATGTAGGCTGTGTCGACAACGTCGGGCAGCAACTTGTCCGAGATGCGCCGGCCGGTTTCCGAGAAGAAGCCCGTGGACGGCAGCAGGCCCGACGAAACGTAGAGTGAAACCTGCTTGCGCTCCATGAACAGACGCAGGAAAGCCGAGCGCAAGGGGCGCCTCAACTCGTCGCGACGCGCGAGGATGTGCGTCAGCGAGCGCAAGGCCTCACTGGCCGTTTCATGACGGCTGGCGTGCGGCGGGCGAATGCTGTCGACCAGCTCCACCCAGATTCGGGTCTGGTCCGCCTCCGTGGCGGCGCGTTCGGCAAGTCGTGAAAGCAGTGTGTTCACCCGGTGTCTTCCCCGTATCCTTACACTGGTCGGCTGTCCAAATGTTGCGCTGCATTATGCGGCTTTGTGTCCGCGAAGGGTGCAGCCCGTTAAAATCCCTTTCTCTTTCCAGAATTCGCCACAGTCGAGCACGCCATGCCACTTCTATCTGTCGACAACGCCTGTCTTGCCTTCGGTCACGTCGACCTGCTCGCTCACGCCGAGTTTCAGCTTGATGCCGGAGAGCGCGTTGCGCTCATCGGCCGTAACGGTTCGGGTAAATCCAGCCTGCTTCGCGCACTGGCAGGCCAGTCAACGCTTGATGACGGCACTGTGTGGCGCCAGTCCGGGCTGACGGTTGCCTATGTACCCCAGGAGGCGGATTTTCCGCTCGATCGCGATGTCTTTGCCACCGTCGCAGACGGGCTTGGCGATGCCGCACAACTGCTGGTCGATTACCATGCGGCCATGGTCGCGGTGTCCGACCACGGCGATGCTGACGCCCTGTCCCGGCTCGATGCGTTGCAACATGCGATTGAAGCCGCCGATGGCTGGCGCCTGAGCCAGCGCGTCGAACGGATGCTCGGGCTGCTGGCACTGCCGGGTGAGGCCATGGTGTCGAGCCTGTCGGGTGGCGGTATCAAGCGTGTTGCGCTTGCCCGCGCCCTGGTGGCAGAACCCGACCTGCTGTTGCTCGACGAACCCACCAACCATCTCGACCTCGACGGCATCCTCTGGCTCGAAGGGCTGATCCGGGATTTTCGCGGTGCGGTGATGCTGATTACCCACGACCGGGTGTTTCTCGACAATGTGGCAACCCGCATCGCGGAACTGGATCGGGGCAAGCTCGCGAGCTATCCCGGCCGCTTCCAGGATTATCTGCGGCGCAAGGCCGAGGAACTCGAGTCCGAGTCCAAGGCCAATGCGCGCTTCGACAAGATGCTGGCGCAGGAAGAGGTCTGGATTCGCAAGGGCGTGGAGGCCCGGCGCACGCGTAATGAAGGCCGCGTTCGGCGGCTGGAAGCGCTGCGCAGGGAGCGCGTGGCGCGCCGGGATCGCCTCGGCAACGTCAATCTGGCGGTCGACCGTGGCGAGAAAAGCGGGCAGATGGTCGCAGAGCTGACCAATGTGACCAAGGCCTATGGCGACCGCGTGGTGGTGCGTGATTTCTCCACCCGGATCATGCGCGGCGACCGGATTGGCTTTATCGGCCCCAATGGTGCGGGCAAGACGACCTTGCTCAAGCTCATTCTGGGCGAGATCGAGCCGGACGAGGGCAGTATCCGGAGTGGCACCCGGCTCACCGTGGCCTATTTCGACCAGTTGCGCGCCCAGCTCGATCCGGAGCTGCCCCTGACCGAGGTCATCAGCCCGGGATCGGATTTCATCGAGATTGGCGGCGAGCGCAAGCATGTGATCGGCTATCTCGGCGATTTCCTGTTCGCGCCTCAGCGTGCGCGTTCGCCCGTCAAGTCGCTGTCGGGGGGCGAGCGCAACCGCCTGTTGCTGGCCCGCCTGTTTGCACGGCCTGCCAACGTGATGGTGCTGGACGAGCCGACCAACGATCTTGATATCGAAACCCTCGATCTGCTCGAAGACCTGCTTGCAAGCTATGACGGCACGCTGTTTCTGGTCAGCCACGACCGCGCCTTTCTCGACAACGTGGTCACACAGGTGATCGCGGCAGAAGGGGATGGTCACTGGGGCGAGTATGCAGGCGGTTACGCTGAATGGCAGCGGGTGCAGGCCGAGCGCGAAGCGCAGCGGGTCGCCGCACAGCGCACGCAGGCGAGCGCAAGCAAGGCGGTTGCGGCAGAAAAACCAGTGGCTAAGCGTGCCGACAAGCTGTCGTTCAACGAGAAGCGCGAGCTTGAGAGTCTGCCCGACAAAATTGCAAAGCTTGAGGCCGAGCAGGCCTCAGTGCAGGCCAGGCTCGCCGATCCGGGCCTGTACCAGCGTGCACCGCAGGAGGTGACCCAGCTCAGCGCCCGTCTGGATGAGATCGAAGGCGAGATTGATGCCGCGATGTTGCGTTGGGAGGCCCTCGAGAGTCGCGGCGCTGGCTAGATTGAGGCCGGCCTTGGGGGGGCTGTACTCCGAGCAGCCCGGGCCTTTTCAGAAGACGCCGATCTGGTGAAGCCAGGCCGTGGCTCCCGCCGCGCCCAGAAAGACTGCGAGGTGAAAGATCGACCACCGGCGGTAGCGGCGCGCGAGGGCTTGAGGGTCAAGGTCGGAGATCAGGTACAGGCGTTGCTGTGGTTTTCGTATAACGTGCGCTTCCGGCGCCGTGAGGATTTCGTCGCGCTGGCGCAGCACCTCGCGTCTGGCCTGTGCACGGGCGAGTTCCCACTCCTGAAGGTCGATGCTGCCATTGCCATCGAGGTCGAAGCGCTTGAGGAGTTCGGGCTGGTTTGACTTCCAGTGCGCGAGCAGTTCGCGCACCTGGCGCGAGATGTCCAGATCCGGCGAGATACTGCCAAGCGTGAAGAAATCACCCAGCACGTAAACCGGGTCATTCTTGAGCAATGACCACTGGATCTGGCGCAGGTCGCCACGTTCGCTGACGTCGCGACGACGCACGAGCATCTCCGCGCCTTCCGGATCGACTGCACAGACGCCGGAACCATCGTCGAGGAGAAACGAGGCGTCGCTCTCACGCGTCTCCGCATGGCGCCATTTTCCGTCACTGGTCTTGCGATAAACGGAGAGCCGGTACCAGAGCAGGGGCAGACCGTTGAGCGGGGACAGTACTGGCGTGCCGTCCAGAGGGTGACCGCGTCCGCGCAGTTCGGTATAGCCCTGGGCCGCCGAGGCGATGCGTGAAGTGGGCGTGTCGAGAATCAGCCGCGCATGCCGGACCGAGCGCAACCAGCCGAAAAGCCCCGTCGCCAGCAAGAGGGCGAGCGCGAGCACGCTACCCCAGCCGGTGTCGGCACGAAGTGCAAAAACGATCAGCGCGAGCTGGGCAAACGGAAGCGCAGCATTGAAGCCGTCGCGGCGCAGGCGAACCAGCATGCGTCAGCGCGTTGCAGGGAAGGGCGACCCGTTCTCAGGCACCGAACAAGGCCTTCATGTCCACGTCGGCCTTTTCGGCTGTCGCAAACTCGAGCAGGGGCTGGGCGACGAACTGGCATAGCCTGGCAACGAACAGGTCCGGAAACTGTTCGATCCGGATGTTGTGGACATTGACCGATTCGTTGTAGAGCTCGCGACGGTCTGCAATGGCGTTCTCGAGTGCCGTGATGCGGGTCTGCAGTTGCATGAAATGCTCGTTGGCCTTCAGTTCCGGATAGGCCTCGGCAACGGCGAAGATCTGACCGAGCCCCATCCGCAACATTCCCTCTGCTGCGCCAAGGGCGGCGACATCGTGCTTTTCGCGAGCGCTGGAGACGCGCGCACGTGCCTCGGTCACGCGGGCGAGGGTTTCCTGCTCGAACTGTTTGTACTGGCGGCAGACTTCCACCAGCTTGGGGAGTTCATCGTGGCGCTGCTTGAGCAGCACATCGATGTTGGCCCACGCTTTGGCCACGTTGTGTTTGAGCTGCACCAGGCCGTTGTACACGACGATGCCATAAAGCAGGGCGATGACCGCCCCGCCGAGAAAGACTGCACTCATTACACTCATGCATCGGCCCCCAATATATCCCTGCTCGCATATCTTGTACTCGCCATGTTAACGCAAGTGCCGGCATGTGACATGCGTGCTGGTGCATGAATCCTGCATCTGCGCCTTGGGGCCTGGCGCTCAGGTGCCTGCTGCGGGGGCGGCTGCCGATGCGCGACGGCTGCGAACTGCCTTGGCAGGACTGCGCAGGAATGGGCTGCTGCGTCTGTTCTGGTTGCGATCCGGTCGCTCAGGCATCGGGCGGCAGAAAGCGGGAGAAGGCCGAATCGGGGGCGTTGAGTCGGCGCAGCAGGGCGTCGGGTGCAATATGCAGCAAGGCGCAGATGTCGGCGATGTCGTCGGGTAGCGCATCGTCCTCCCAGCCATGTGCCAGGTGGCGGGTGACGTCTGCAGCAAGCGTGATCGTGCGCACCCGGGGGTGGTCGCTGCGGCTTTCGTCGAGCAGGTGTATCAGGAGTTCAGGCATTTTCCAGGCATGCACCAGCGCGAGCTGAATGTCGCGGGCGGAGACGCCGAACACCTGGCGCTGGGCGTCCGAACTGCGCAGCGTGTGATCGGCCTCCTGCAGCGCATAGGCCTGTTGCGTGAGTGTCGGTGCGAAAATCCAGCACACGATATCGGTGGCCTGGCGCAGCAGCGCTGCGACGGTGATCTCGTCCACGTCGAGGTCGTGCCGGATGACGGCCCAGTCACGCGCAAGCTTGGCGGCCTTGCGGGCTCGACCGATGACCTTGAGCACGCCGATCAGTGCCTTGGGGTGTGCTGAGAGCGTCTCCTCCACCGTTGTCAGTTCCCGGAAGGTTTCAAAGAACGGTGTGATGCCCATCATGATGATGGCGCGATCGATCGTGGTGATATCGTGATTCTGCGAACGTCGCCGGTGCTGCTCCAGATGGGAAAGCAGCTTCATCGTCATCAATGGATCGCCCAGCACGACGCTCGCGACACGCTTGCCGCTCACGCTGTCGATCTCCTCCCGCATTGCGTCGAATTCGCGCACGGTATGACGCAGAACCGGCAACTGCTGATGGGAGAAGAACTCGACGTAGTCGTCGACAGCAGGAAGTGCGTGAGTCAGAAAAGCCATGTGGTCGTCCGCCCGGAGATCATTGGTTTGATTATCGACCGGCCCGGTCGCAAATTAAAGGGGATCCGCATCGTGCTGCCGAAAAGGGCAGGCCTCCGCTTTTCGTTATAATCAGATCAGAATAACAGCGGACGCCGGCTATCCTTGGCGACTTTCCGCTTGACCGCTACGGAGACAGCCCGGATGAACGCTTTCAAGGCTTACGTAATCACGCAGGACGAGAACCGCAAAGCCGGTGGCGCGCTGACGACGCTTGCGCCCGATGCGCTGGATGCGGGCGAGGTGCTGATCAGGGTTCATTACTCCAGCATCAACTACAAGGACGCACTGGCGGCTACCGGGACGGGCAAGATCATTCGTCGTTTTCCCTGTGCAGGCGGTATCGACATGTCGGGCGTGGTGGTCGAAAGTGCCGACCCCCGCTTCGCTGAGGGCGACAAGGTCATCGCAACCAGTTTCGATATCGGTGTCGCGCATCACGGTGGTTATGCTGAATACGCGCGCGTGCCGGCAGCCTGGGTTGTCCCGCTGCCTGCGGGCCTTGATCTCTTCGAGGCCATGGCGCTTGGGACGGCCGGGTTTACCGCCGCGCTGGGCGTGGTGCGCATGGAAGACAACGGACTGGCACCTGCCAACGGCCCGGTCATCGTCACCGGTGCAACGGGGGGGGTCGGCGGCCTGGCCATCGACATGCTGGCGCAACTTGGCTACCACGTGGTTGCGCTGACCGGGAAAGCCGCCGAGCGTGAGTACCTCACCGGCTTGGGTGCGGCCGAGATCCTGTTGCGCAGCGACGTCGATTTCGACAAGACGCGTCCGCTCGAAGCCGCGCAGTGGGCCGGCGCAGTAGACAACGTCGGCGGTCAGGTGCTGCACTGGGTCCTGGCCACGATGAAGCAGGCGGGTACGGTGGCAAGCATCGGCAACGCGGCGAGCTTCAACATCAATACCACAGTGTTCCCGTTCATTCTGCGTGGTGTCAGCCTGCTTGGCATCGACTCGGGCTACATGGGCTTTCCGACGCGCCAGCGCGTGTGGGATCGTCTGGCGGGCGACCTAAAACCGCAGCACCTTGCCGAAGTCACCCGTGTGATTGATCTCGATGAACTGCCCGATGCATTCGGTGCCTTCATCGAGGGGCGGGTGAAGGGGCGGACCGTCGTTCGCGTCGGCGCCTGAGACCCTGAAAGCGAGCCGACCATGAGCGATGACGAAAGCCTGCCGATGACGAAGGTGCTGGTTGTCGACGATTCGCGCATGGTGCGGGCGACGATTACCAAGCATATTCGCGGCCGCTTTGATGTCCGCGACGAAGCCGATGGCGAGGCGGGCTGGGAGGCCCTGCTGGTGGATCCGGCAATCCAGGTGGTGCTGACCGATATCGGCATGCCGCGTCTGGACGGCTTTGGCCTGCTGGAGCGTATTCGCGGGTCGCGGGTCCAGCGGGTTCAGGACCTCCCCGTCATCATCATTTCGGGCGACGAGGACGACGAGGCGAGGGACAAGGCGCTCAGGCTCGGTGCAAACGACTTCGTGGCAAAGGGCGCCAGCAGCGTCGAGTTGGTGGCACGACTGGATTCGCTCGTCCGCCATGCACGCACCCGGCGTGAGCTCGATGAAAGTCGTGCCGCACTCGCCACACAGAGTCCGCTCGATCCCGTGTCCGGCCTGGCCACGGCCTCCTACCTCAGCCACCATGCCGAGCAGGAAATGGCACTTGCGCGTCGGCATCGGGCCGACATCTCGGTCATGGTGATCGATATCGATCACTACGAGCAGCTCGGCGAGTGGCATGGCTCACATGTCGCCGAGCTGATCACACGCAAGCTGTCCAAGATCCTGTCCACCAAGGTGCGCAAGGAGGACACTGTCTCGCAGCTGGCGCCATCGCGCTTTGCTGTCCTGTCACCCAGCACGGACCTTATCGGGTGCTGCGCCTTTGCCCTGCGGCTGCAGCGTGCAATGGAAAAGCTGGTGATGACCTACCGCGACGAGCGGATTCGCATCAGTGTCACGATCGGTGTTTCCAGTTCTGCGGTCGACGGAATGCAGACAGTGGAACACCTGATCGAAACAGCGGCCAAACGGGTGCAGCGCGGCGTCGTCGCGGGCGGCAACCGGGTGGTCGGTGATCAGGGAGAAGTCGATCAGGCCATGGTCGACCGTCATTTGAAGCAGGCAATCAGCATCGACCATGCCCTGCTTCAACTCCGGGTCGGAGCCGCCGACGAGGTGGCTGAGCGACTGCCGGATGTCATTGCCACACTGCTTCCCCTGCTCGAGTTAATGGAGTCCCGGCTGCAATGCGGGCTTCCGCTCGAACTGCTCAAACAATACGACAAGGGGCGCGTGTCCGGCAGTGATGATACGGAGGGAACCCAAACCTCCGTGTGAGTTGTATCCGTGCCGTATTGCCGGCTTCTTTCGGTGGACGGCATGTCATTTGCAAGTACAGGGAAAATACAAGGGAGAGGATGCTTATGACTACGTATATGGACTTTCACCGCAGGTCGATCGAGGATCGCGACGGCTTCTGGGGCGAGCAGGCGCAGCTGGTCGACTGGCACAAACCGGCTGACCAGGTCTGCGATTTTTCCAACCCGCCTTTCGTGAAGTGGTTCAAGGGCGGCGAAACGAACCTTTGCTACAACGCAGTAGACCGTCATGCCGCAAAGCGGCCGAACGATCGCGCGCTGGTCTACATTTCCACCGAGACGAATGAGGAGAAGGTGTATTCCTTCTCCGAACTTCAGCGCGAAGTAGAGCGCATGGCCGCGATTTACCTCGAACTCGGGGTGAAGCGTGGCGACCGTGTGCTGATCTACATGCCGATGATTGCCGAGGCTGCGTTTGCGATGCTGGCCTGCGCCCGCATCGGCGCCATTCACTCGGTCGTGTTCGGTGGATTCGCCGCCGGCTCGCTGGCCACTCGTATCGACGATGCCAAGCCCGTGCTGATGGTCAGTTCGGACGCCGGCATGCGCAACGGCAAGCCGGTGCCCTACAAGCACCTGGTCGACGAAGCCTGCAAGCTGGCCGAGTTTCCGCCGGCCAAGGTGCTGATCATCGACCGCGGTCTCGACAAGGGTTTCCCCAAGGTCGAGGGACGTGACGTCGATTACGCTGCGCTTCGTGCCAAGCACATGGATGCGCAAGTGCCAGTGACGTGGCTTGAATCGTCCGAGCCGAGCTACATCCTGTACACCTCCGGCACCACGGGCAAGCCCAAGGGCGTTCAGCGCGACACCGGTGGCTACACGGTGGCGCTGGCTGCGTCGATGAAACACATCTTTACCGGCGGCGAAGGCGAGACGATGTTCTCGACCTCGGACATCGGCTGGGTGGTCGGTCACAGCTACATCGTCTATGGCCCGCTGGTCGGCGGCATGGCGACCATCATGTACGAAGGTACGCCGCTGCGTCCTGATGCAGGCATCTGGTGGCAGATTGTCGAGAAGTACAAGGTGAGCGTGATGTTCTCGGCGCCGACCGCGGTGCGTGTGCTCAAGAAGCAGGATCCAGCCTTCCTCAAGAAGTACGACCTGTCCTCGCTCAAGCACCTCTTCCTGGCGGGCGAGCCGCTGGACGAGACCTCGCACCAGTGGATCATGGAAGAGCTCGGCATCCCGGTCATCGACAACTACTGGCAGACCGAAACCGGCTGGCCGATGCTGGCCGTGTGCCGCGGTGTCGAAGACAGCCCGATCAAGCTCGGTTCGCCGGCCTTCCCGGTCTACGGCTACGACCTTCGCATCTATCGCGAGGACGGCACCGAGTGTGGCGCCAACGAGAAAGGCATTGTCGGCATCGTGCCGCCGCTGCCGCCTGGCTGTCTGTCCACCGTGTGGGGGCAGGACGAGCGCTTCGTGTCGACCTACTTCACGCTCTTCACCGATCCGGTGGTGTACTCGTCGTCGGACTGGGGCATCAAGGACGAGAAGGGCTATCACACCATCCTTGGGCGCATGGACGACGTGATCAACGTCGCCGGCCATCGTCTGGGAACCCGCGAGATTGAGGAGGCGGTGCAGACGCATCCCGCAATTGCCGAGGTGGCGGTTGTTGGTGTGCACGACGAACTCAAGGGTCAGATGCCGATGGCGTTCGCGGTGGTGAAGGATGCCAGCGTGGTCGATACGGCAGAGAAGCGTGCGGCACTTGAGAAAGAGGTGATGAAAAAGGTGGATGCGAGCCTTGGCGCAATCGCACGTCCGGCCCGTGTGCTGTTCATCAACGGTCTGCCCAAGACCCGTTCAGGCAAGATGCTGCGTCGTTCCATCCAGGCGCTGGCAGAAGGCCGCGATGCCGGAGACCTGACCACGATCGACGATCCGAGCACGCTCGATCAGATCAAGCAGGCGCTGGCTGGGTGATCCATCCGGATGAAGCCTGAGCAGTAACAGGAAGGCCCGCATGTTGCGGGCCTTCGTTCATTTTGAGAGCGCGCAGACAAGGTGCCGCACGCGCGTTCAGTCCCCGGTGAGCTTCTTGCTGCCCGATGCGTCTTCGAAGCCGCTCTCGATCTCTTCCTGCACCACGCGCCACATCGGCTTTACCAGGAAACGCATGTTCTTGATGATGCTGGGTACGTCCATCATTGAAGGAACGCGAGTGCCCCGGTGCTCCACCGGCCCGCCGATCTGACGGATGTCGACGCCGAGCTTGCCGAAGTGCGACGCGAGACGCGGTTCGGTGAGGACGAACAACGTGTCGATGCCGCTGCGCGCAGCCAGTGCCACGGCCCCGAGGTAGAGGCCGATCGGAATGTAGGGAAAGCGAGGGCGGTCGCCCGTACCGAAGTCATCGTCACTGATCGCGACTGCGGCCTTGTCGTCGCCTTTCCGTCGCCGGTACGTGCCTCGCACCGCAAGGCGCGACACCTCTGCGATGCGGTCGCGCGGAAGCTTTAGCGGATCGATGATCGAGCGGTCAAGCGTGTTCGCACAGGTACGTTCGAATGGCAGCGGCGCAAGCGGATCGTCCGGCTTTGCCAATACCAGCCGGGTGCACCCCACCAGGTGATTGGGTGCGTTCGAGGTGCGGATCAGGCAGTGCAGGCTGTGCGGATCGTATTCGTCGGTTTCAAGCCGGTCAGGACGCTCCGGCTCGAACTTCAGCTCTTCGCAATAGACTTCGTGGCGGATGCGGAAGACGTCGTTGCGCAGGGCTTCGTTCGTTGCCGGTGCAATCTCGAAGTACTTGCGAAAGCCGTGGCCGAGGTTGAAGCGTTCGAAGATCTTCATGATTCGTGAGCCTGAAAGCGTTAGTTGCTTTGCCGGAGTGCGTCGACGACAGGCGTTGACGCTACACGGTTCGCAGGAAATATGGCAGCAAGCGCAGCTGCAGCCACCCCGATCAGGAAGGCAATCGCAACAGTGGCGGAATCTACCCTGATAAATGCCGTGTAGCCCACGTTTGCATTCGGAGGAGGAGGCATCGGGATGCCGATTGCGGAAATCGTTAAAGCAAGGATGATGCCAGTCAGCACACCGAGTGTCGCACCAATCAGACCCAGCAGTGCATTCTCGAGCAGGATCAGGCGAAAAACCTGCCTGCGCGTGTTGCCCAACGCCTGTAACGTTCCGAACTCACCAAGGCGCTCGAAGGCACTCATGTTGACGGTGTTTGCAACAGAAAGCACGACCATGAAAAGAATGATCAGCTGCAACACGCCAAACTGTCTGTCATACAGCTGCAGGGTCTTGTCGTAGAAATCCGAAAGTTGCCGCCAGTTGCGCGAGTCCAGTCCCGCAGGGAGGGCGCCTGTAATGGCCGCCTGAGAAGTCTCTGTGTCCTCGGTGCGATCGAGCGTCACCACCAGCAGATTAGCGCCGGCCGTAGCCATCAGTTCGCGGGCGGCACCAAGGGTAATGCGTACAGCTCTGGCGTCGAAATCCTTGGAAAAGCTCTGGAAGACGCCAATGATCTCGAAGTCGAGCGTATTGAGTGCGCCATCCGTCGTGTTCATGACCAGGATCACCGAGTCGCCGGGCTTGACGCCGAGGGAGTGAGCGACGCCCTGTCCGATCATCATTCCGAAGGTGTCGTCGTCGGTCAGCTGACGCCCCGCCGTAATGCTGAGATAGGTGCCCAGACGGGACTCCTTGTCCGGCTCTACTCCCTCGCCAATGATCGGCAGGTCACGTTTGCCATTGTTGAGCAGGCCTGCAAAGCTCAGACGCGCAGCCACTTCGTTGACCCCCGGTTGCGCCTTGATCAGGTCGGCGACGGCTTCCGGTTGGTCGATCAGGTAGCGGTCCGGCTGACGTGTGCCCTTCTCCAGAAAGTCTTGGCGAAATACCTGTACGTGGCCTGTTTGGGAGTGAATGATTGCCTCCCCCAACTGCACGAAAATGTCCTGAACGAAGCCACCCGACAGAATCAGTCCGGCTACGCCGAAGATGATCGCTGCAAGTGTCATTGCGGTCCGGACTTTCTGGCGGAAGATATTGCGCAGAGCGAGTTTGAATAGCATCGTGCTCACCGCTGGTGACGCAGCGCGTCAACGATATTCATGCGTGACGCCTTCCATGCGGGGAATACGCTGGCGAGCAGGGTCGTCACGAATGCCAGTAGGAACGCATCGATTGCCAAGGCCGGCGAAATGGAAATGGCGCCGATATACCCACGTGCCATGCCTGGCGGTGGCGGCATTGGAATGCCGATCAGCGAAACGATCTCCCCGCACAGGTAGCCGAGCGCAACGCCGATGATGCCTCCAGCGAGCCCCAGTAGCGCCCCCTCGAAAATGAACAGCGTCAGAACGCCACGTCGCCGAACTCCAAGCGCCATGGAGGTTCCGATTTCGCCAGTGCGTTCAATGACGGCCATTGAAAGCGTATTGGAGATACTGAGTATGACGATCAGTGCAATCAGGATCCGTACGACACCAATCTGGCGCGAGAACAGTTCTACCGTCTTGTTGTAGAAATCGGCGAGCTCACTCCAGGGGATAACCTCGAACTCTGCGGCAGGCAGGGCTTTGCGGAGAGATTGGGCAACTTCCGCCGTTGCCGCGGTGCGATCAAGAAGCACCGCCCAACTGGTCGATCCGTCCACCCTCATGAGTTTGCGAGCGACGTCAATCGGGACCCGGAGCGCTGTATCGTCGTAGGCCTTGGTGACAGTTGCAAAGGTGCCGGACACGGTCAGCTCTACTGCATTTGCCCCCCCGGACGCAGTGGTCGCGAGCAGTACGACCGAGTCTCCTGGTACTGCACCCAGATTTGCCGCCAGCCCTTCGCCCAGCAAAACCGAGTTAGGTGGGCTGTTTGGCAGATCGGATCCCGCGGCAATAATAATTGCACGCGTGATTGGGGCTTCTCGTTCCGGGTCGATACCCTCGCCAACAAACGACACCGTTGCGTCGTCCTTGCTGAGAAGGCCGCTGAATGCGAGCCGTGGGGCTACCGTGCGGAGTCGCTCGCCCACGGCTTCGGTTACCGCAGCCGTGTCGCTGGGCAACAGATAGGCGTATGGATCACCCAGTCCTTCGCGAAAGTAGCCTGGGCGTGTGATCTGGATGTGGCCAAGCTGGGAGTGGATCGTCGACTCCCGCATATCCTGGTATATCCAGTTGATGAAACCACCGGCGAGAAGATATGCAATCACTCCTCCGGCCAATGTTGCCAGCGCGAGAAGTGCCCGTCTCCTCTGGCGAGCAACGTTTCGTGCTGCCAGCGCGATCGATTGGCGAGCGAGTGTCACTGGGGGCAGATGCATTAGAGGTTGGCGTCCATCATTTGACCCTTATCATATTTTCATTGGACCAATAATGCACGGGGTTGTCGCCTGGAAGCGGTGCCAAGCGAGCGCCGGTCTCTGGCGCAACGGCTGCGTGAGGGTGCCGGCCGAGGATGATTGACTGTGCGCGATGGCGTGAGGTGCGGTCTGCAGTTCCGGTGCGTGGACGGGAAGGGATTTGGTAAGCTTGCCTCAGTACTGCCTGCGGGAGGTCTGGGAATCGTTGAAGGGCACATCGCAGTCGGCGGCAATGGCTGGCTCTGGAACTGCCTCTGGACGAACAGGATCCGCAGGCGAAGGCTCGGGAGACAATCGGGAAGCCTTGTACTGTTGAATGTTCCAAAGCCTCAATCCAAAAAGAAAGCGCTCAAATAGGACTGGACGGACGATGCCAAATACACAAAGCGAAACGCGGTTTACGCAGCAGGTTTCCGACCAGCTGAAAGCAATCGTCGGGTCGGAGTTCGTCTGTACAAGCAGCGAAGATCTTGATCGTTATTCCCGGTGCACCATTCCGTGGCAGAAACGTTGCGCAGCGGTCGTCTTTCCGGGGAGCGGGGAGGAGGTTTCCCGGGTCATCAAGCTTGCTGGCGAGCACGGACTGACGATCTGGCCGTTCAGCACGGGAAAGAACTGGGGCTATGGAGCGTCGCTGGCGACAGAGGATGGCGCGATCGTGCTCATCCTTGAGCGCATGAACCGCGTGCTTGAGGTAAATGAAGAACTCGCCTATGTCGTCATTGAGCCCGGCGTAAGCTACCAGCAGTTGAACGCCTATCTCAGGGAGACAGGCTCCAGGCTTTGGGCGGACTGCACCGATGGCCCTCCGGAAGGCAGTGTCATTGGCAACGCCCTGGAGCGAGGTATTGGTGAAACGCCTTACGGGGATCACTTCGGAAACCTCTGCGGCCTTGAAGTCGTCTTGCCGACAGGCGAGTTGGTTCAGATTGGTACTTCGTCGAAATCGCAAAGAACCTGGCATACACACAAATGGGGCTTGGGGCCCTATATCGAGGGGCTGTTCAGCCAGTCGAACCTCGGAGTGGTGACACAGGCGGGCTTGTGGTTGATGCCTGAGCCTGAAGAATACAATTCCTATGTCTTTGAAATTCGAAATGAGGCCGACGTGCCGGCCGTCATGGACGCATACCGCAAGCTTGCGCTGTTGGGCGTGGCTGTAAGCAAGCTGCACATGATCAATGACTTCGTCACAATCACTGTTCTGACACAACGCCTGCATGAAGATGTGCCGTCCAAGGGGCGGCTTTCCGCCGCTGACCTTGACGGCCTTCGGCACAAGTATCGAATCTCGCCTTGGAGTTGTGGCGGGGGGCTGTACGGTACGCGCGAGCAGGTGAAGGTGCAGCGCAAGCTGCTGCGCCGCGAGCTCGGCCCCTATGGGCGCTTGATTTTTCTGACCGATGGGCGGCTATCGCTCCTCGATAAGCTCGTCAGACTGGTGAAGAAAAACGACTGGATGCTTCCGTTCCTGCATGGATTGGGCAAGACCTCACTTCCAGTCCTTGAGCTTGCGCCTCACGCGCACAGGATTCTGAAAGGCATTCCGACAGAGTACTTCGTGCGGCATGCCTATTACCGGCATGGCGCATCGCGTCCGGACAGCGATGTCGATCCAGCTGCCGACCGCTGCGGGCTGATCTGGTTTGCGCCGATCCTGCCGGTGATCGGCGCCGAGATCGTGCGTTACCTTGCCGACTCGCGAAAAACCTTCGAAGAGTACGACTTTGATTTCTACGTTGCCATGCTCATGATGAATCCGCGCTCAGTCGTGTGCCTGATGGCGATCATCTATGACAAGGAAAGTCCTGATGAGGTAGAGCGCGCAAAGGGACTTTACGCGCGGCTGGTGCAGGATATGCAGGCGGTCAATCTTCAACAGTATCGCGCGGGGCTGGCCGGGTGGGACTCTGTTTATCGCGGAGCCCCCGAACTGAAGAGTCTGAATGGTCGCATCAAGAAGGCGCTGGACCCCAAGGGGGTGATAGCGCCGGGCCGCTACGATGTCGGTAGTGCAATGCCGGCGAGCGGCGTCGAGCCGACTGATCCTCCCGGCCTCTGACCCGTGGTGTGAAGCCGCATGCTCCGGCACATCGCGGTGAATTCAAGGAAAGGCATTGGCATCGCGGGTGTGTGGGGAAGCGTTCAGGTTTCGGGCGGGATTAACCGCTTTGTGATGCTGGTGTGGCTGTCGGGATTTTTTACATTCACGAATCCAGGACGCTTTTTCGCAATGAGAGTTTTTGTTTTTAATTAATGTAAAACATTGACTTAGACGTCATTCCACACTGTTGGCACGCTAACTGCTTATTGGTAGCAGCGGATGTTCTGCAACGAATTCACACTACTCAAGAGGTGCTGGAATGAAAAAAAATCTTATCGCGATCGCACTCGCAACCGGCGCAGCCCTGGCAAGTGCTCCTGCTTCCGCCGTGGTGGTTGCAGGCATTGACTTTGGTACGCTTGGTGCGTCCAATACCCACATCGAAACGATGACGCTTGCCCAGCAGTTCATCAATCCGGCCACCACTGCACCGGGTACGGGTTCTGGCATGGGCTACGGCTACATCACCACGATCAACGGCAACAGCAACTACTGCACCGCTGGCGGTGGATGCGGCCTGTTCTACACGGTGAACTTCACCGGCGGTACCTTCACGTCGGCAACCGACATCCAGTTCACCGGTACCGATGTAAACCTGTACTACCTCAACGGTCCGCTCCTGAACCTGCTGACGCAGAACTCGAACGCGAACCTGGCTACGATCATGGGCGGCACGCTGTATGCGTCGCTGACCGGACACGGCAACCTTGGTGGCGCGACTCCGGCCAACGTGGTCAGTCAGGCATCCGGTAACCTCAGCGGCGCAACGCTGAACTTCTTCGGCAACGGTCTGCTTGATGTTGACACCGCTGCTGGAAATGCGGCTTTTGCTGCCTTCCTTGACGGCAACGGCGTGCCCGACGCTGCGGGTGGTACGGCTGACCTCGCTTACACGGAATCGGCCAACAACTTCGTTCTGAATCCGTTGGACGTTTCTGGCGGACTGGCAAACGGTTGCTCGACCGGTACTGCAGCAACCGGCGCATGGTGTCTGGCTGGTACGCTGAACACCCGCGGTGTTGCAGAGGTTCCGGAACCCGGTACGCTGGCGCTTCTGGCCCTCGGCCTTCTCGGCGGTGGTCTGGTACGTCGCCGTCGCGCCTGATCGTTGATCAGTGGCTGTGAAAAAGGGCACCTTCGGGTGCCCTTTTTTTGTGGTGTGATCCCCGCTCTGTGACAGATGCGGACGTTGCGGGAGGCTCGTGAGCTGTCTGGCTGTCGCTACCTCGCAGAGACCCTTCAGTTGGGCCCGAGCGGATGTTTCTGCTCAAGAAAACGTGCGAGCACTCGCGGCAAGTAGTCCTTGGCGTCGGGAATCGCCTCTTTTCGGCTTTCAAGCCAGGCGCTGTACTTTCGATTATCGAAGCCCTGCTGATCGGCAAGGTAGTCCATGTAGATCGGAAGCGTTGCCAGCGCTCGCCTCTGCTCCGGTTGCATGAATCGCCCGGCAAGGTTGAGCGCGCCCATGAAAAGACCAATAGGCAGTTTCAGTGCAAACGGGACGTTGAGTCCGTGCCTGTGGAATGCGTCCCTGACAAGCAGGCGAAGGTCGACGAGTCTGATCGATTTCTCGGGACCCGAACACAGGTGGAAGATCGATCCGACTGTTTCGGGATCGGTGCTTGAGGAGACGATCGTGCTGGCAACCGTGTTAACCGGAATGGTGTCGAGGCGAACGTCTCCAAAGTCCGGGTACAGGCCAAACGTGCGGCGCCCGGAAAGGAAGTCACAGATAAAGTAGAAAATCTGAAAGTGGATGATCTTGCCGTCGCGCGAGTCGCCGATCACCATGCTTGGCCGGTGGATCGTGATGGGCAGTTTCTCCTCTTCGAGGGCTTTGCGTGCCAAGGCCTCGGCTTCGGATTTCGATTGTTCGTAGGTGTTGTGAAACTCGCGGGGCTCATCGATCCAGGTCTCGGGCAGCGCGCCCGAGCGCTTTCCCGCAATGCCGACAGTGCTCACCAGATCGATCTTGCGGAGGGTGCCGTTCTCGGCAAGCTTCCGGGCGAGCGTCAGAATGGCTTGCATCGAACCTACCGCTGAGTGACGGGCCTCTTCCAGGCTGAGGTTCATCCGTACGCTCGCAGCGCAATGAACGATATGAGTGGTGTCACTGACGACTTTGGCGTAATCGACGGGAGGCATTCCGAAGTTGGGTTCGGCTGCGTCTCCGCGCAGGGGGGTGATACGGCGCCGGGTTTCGGCGTCAGCCGCGATCCCCCAGAACGCACACAGTTTCTCGAATCTCTCTGCGAGATGCTGATCCGATTCAGCGCGCAGCAGAATGCGCAGTTTCACGTTCTCGTTGGCATGAAGCAGGGGGACGATCGCGCTGCCAACGGCACCGGATGCGCCGGTTAGGAAATAAGTATTCATGGGGTCAGAATCACCGGAGGGTTGGTTCGGATGTCCGTGTCAGGTGACAGGCGCGGGGCTTCATAGGCCCGCTCGATATCGCGCTCAAATCGCGTTTCAACCTGTTTG
Organism: Parazoarcus communis; assembly: GCF_003111645.1. Classification (NCBI taxonomy): domain Bacteria; kingdom Pseudomonadati; phylum Pseudomonadota; class Betaproteobacteria; order Rhodocyclales; family Zoogloeaceae; genus Parazoarcus; species Parazoarcus communis. The sequence continues at coordinate 2,274,773 of NZ_CP022187.1, read as the reverse complement.
CGACGAATTTTCAGGTTTGCGGTAAGCTCGCCAGTCGCAATTCCGAGTGGTCTTGTGCTTGCGATGACCGCGCCTGGGCGCTGGTAGGGGGTAAATGCTTCGCATGCCCTGGCGACGTCACTGCTTATCGTCTTTTGCCCCTCAGGCGTTTGTACCTGCTTTCCCATTTCGTGTTCAGGGCTGAGGGTAATGATGGCCACCGGGAAAGGGCGGTCTCGCCCCACGATAATGGCGTGATCGACATAATCGATCTGTTTGAGCGCTGCCTCGAGTGGGGCTGGCGCGATCCGCCTCCCGGTCGAGGTCTTGAAGACCTCGCTCTTGCGCCCCTCAAGCCAGACGTAACCGTCGGCGTCGAGTCGGGCGAAGTCCCCGGTGTGCAGGTACGCTTCGCTGTCTATGGGGGTGTCGTGCGCGTCTGCCCCGTAGTAGCCGCTGAACACGCCATCTCCACGTATGAGTAGTTCGCCGTCTTCGGCAACAAGGAGTTCGTTTCCTGGCAATGCGCGCCCTACGCTGCCGAACCGGTAGTGCGTCGGGGTGTTCAGTGCGACCGGCATGACGTTTTCACTGATACCGTAGGCTTCAAGCACAAGCCAGCCAAGCCCGTGAAAGCGATCCATGAGCCAGGAGGGTAGCGGCGCCGAGCCGCTGACCATGAACTGCATGCGCTGGCCCATGACTGCGCGCAAGCGTGCCAGTATCGGGTTGGCGAGCATGGACAGGGCGCGCCAGGTGAGGCTGACCTGACCATGAGACCGTTGCATTGCTGCAGTCTTCATGCCTGTTGTCCAGGCCGCAGCAATCAGCAGCCTGACAGGTGCGGGCTGCTTTGCGACCTCTGCCATGATGCCCGCATGCAGCTTCTCGAAAAACCGCGGTACGCCGATAAACAGGGAGGGCTGGATCTCCGGGAGAAGGCGGACGATGTCCTGCGGGTTGGAAACGAAATAGGATCTTGCGCCACAGACAATTGCGCACAGGTTGATGATGCGCTGAAACAGGTTGGAGAGTGGCAGCCAGCAAACGAGGGTGGTCTCGTTGGAGATCGAGGGAAAGCGATCAAGAATCGCATCGCAGGCAAGCGCAACCTGGCGGTGAGTGTACGCAATGCCTTTCGGTGTCCCCGTGCTTCCCGAAGTAAATACGATTGTTGCAATGTCGTCGGGCGAGGGCGCTGAGGGGGGCGTTGCGCCGGTATCGAGTGTCTGCAAAAAGTCCGCAAGTGCGTGGATATCCGGGTGGGGCACCTCGGGTTCAGCGACCACGATAATCTCGGGCACCCGCCAGGTTTCCCTGATGAGCGCAAGCTGACGCTCGTTACCTGTGACCAGCGCGCGCGGCTGAGTCAGCTCAAGGATATGGTGCAGATTGGACGGGGCGTCATGAGCGTCGATTCCGACCACTGTTGCGCCAAGCATGAGTACGGCCTGCTGACAGTATTCCCATTCTGGTGAGGTGGGCAGCATGATTGCCACGCGATCACCTGCTTGCACGCCAAGCAGTGAGAGCCCGCGAGCGATGCCGATTGCTCGCTGAGCAACGGTATGCCACGTGACGGGCAGCCATTTTCCATCATCGCCCCGATGGAGATAGGCGACAGCATCCGGGGTGTCCTTGCACCGCGCTAGCAGCCGTTCTGGCAGGGTTGTTGTCGGGGCGGGCATGTCAGGCGTCTCGCAGCAACGGAGGGTCGTACGCGCCCTTGGGCAGGTTGATGCGCAGGTCATCGTCTCGCAGTCCGAGCCATTCCATGCTGCGTCTGACCTCCCTGCCAAGGCCCAGCTTGTTGCGAATCATGAAGTCGACGACGGGAGCCATGATGCGCCAGTATGCAAGACTCGCCTTCCCCTCGCGGATCAGTGCTGCAAACTCCGGTGCGTAAGGGTTGTAGCCGAATTGTTTGAGATCCGAGTACATCATGAGCCAGTTGATCGGGTAATTGCTCACGATCGGGCTTGCATGCGAGCTGCGCTGCACCAGTCCGAGTTCGGTGACCTTCCGGATGACTTTGTCCTGATCGTAGTCCCAGGCGTGGTACGGGGCAAGGTAACGCGGGAATGCGGTAGCGGCGGGGAGCTTCTTCGGGTTGTAAAAGGCGGTGAGTTCAGCTTCCGAGAACTCGCCGCAGGTCGCAAGGTGAGGCGGCGTCCAGTCTTCTTCGCGAATGAGCGTCGGAGAAAACTCGTACAGCATGCGCTCCGGCTCCGGCTGGCCCGGCGAGTAGCCGGCCAGAATCAGTGGAATGTTCTTCTCGATCGCCAGCCGAATTGCTGCCCCCTCAAAAAGCGGGGCATAGACGTATGAAACGGTATATACGGCACCGCGGGCTTCCTGGTTGCAAAGCAGGTAGCGGAAGAGTTTGCTCAGAAAGCCGAAGGCGGGCGCAAATACCAGATGGTCGATATCGAGTTTCTTGAGAGCGAGTCGAATATTCTTCCACGCAACGGGCGGAAGGTCGATGTCGCATGTGAACGCCAGCACCCTCATGCCGTAGTCGACCTTCAGGCGGTGTAGCAGGTAGAGGCTGTCCTTGCCGCCACTGAGTGGGACGATGCAGTCGTATTCTGAATTGGGATTGTTGCGGCAGGCGGCAAGCGTTGTCTCGAGGTCGTCGAGAAAGGCCGCCGACGAAGGGGGCGTCTTCTCTTGCGGTGCGTTCTGCCGGCAAAACGCACAGACCCCCGCGTTGTCAAGCTCCGCTCCAGGTGCTGAGGCCGGGAGCAGGCATTTTCTGCACTTGGTCATTCTGACGCCTCCTGTGCAGCCTGGCGCAAAGGCGATCCTATTTGCCCAGGCGTGTTATTTGCATAACCATTGTTCCGGAAGCACAGACAGATTGTACTTTGCGCTCTTTGGGTGCGTGTGCATTTCGTCGCAGAGCGACGCGCAACCCTCAGCGACCAATCATGTTGTTCCGGTGTATCAGTTCCGGTTCGTCGATGTAGCCAAGCAGTTTCTCGATCTCGCTGGTCGGCTTTCGGGCGATGCGGCGGCATTCGGATGCGCTGTAATTGACCAGGCCTCTGGCCACTTCTTCGCCGGTGATGCTGCGGCAGGCCACTGCTGCGCCACGCCTGAAGTCGCCCCTGACCTCGATCAGGCCCACGGGGAGCAGGCTGCGGCCGTTCTTCAGCGCGGTAACTGCGCCATCGTCGATCACGAGATCGCCGGCCAGTTGCAGGTGATCGGCAAGCCATTGCTTGCGCGCCTGCAGCGGCGAGCTGCTGGCGTAGAGCAGGGTGCCGACGGGTTCGCCTGCAGCAATGCGCAGCAGCGGGTTCGTTTCGCGACCGCTGGCAATGCAGGTGTGGGCGCCGCTGCGGGCGGCGCGCTGTGCGGCCTTGATCTTGGTGATCATGCCGCCCTTGCTGATGCCGCTGCCGGCGCCGCCAGCCATGGACTCGTACACGGGGTCTTCCGCGCGACCTTCTCCGATCAGGCTGGCTGCGGGGTCCTTGCGCGGGTCGGCGGTGTACAGGCCGTTCTGATCGGTGAGGATGATCAGTGTCTCGGCTTCGATCAGGTTGGCAACCAGCGCGCCCAGTGTGTCGTTGTCGCCGAACTTGATCTCGTCGGTCACGACGGTGTCGTTCTCGTTGATGATCGGAATCACGCCGAGTCCGAGCAGGGTGGTGAGCGTCGAACGGGCGTTGAGGTAACGGGTGCGGTTGGCGAGGTCGGCGTGCGTAAGCAGGATCTGCGCGGTCTGCAGGCCGTGGCGCGAGAAGGCCTTCTCATAGGCTTCGACAAGGCCCATCTGGCCGACTGCAGCAGCGGCCTGCAGTTTGTGCATCTCCTGCGGGCGCTTGGTCCAGTCCAGTCGTTGCATGCCCGCCGCGATGGCGCCGGAGGAGACCAGGGCGACTTCGCGGCCGTTGCTGCGCAGTACCGCGATCTGACGCGCCCAGTCGTCGAGTGCGGCGTGATCGAGGCCTGCGCCGTTGTTGGTGACAAGGGCGCTGCCGACCTTTACGACCAGCCGGCGCGCATTCCTGATCTTCTCTCTCATGGTGTTCGACTGCCTGGGTGCAGTGTTAGCGGGGAGTGGTGTCGTCCTGCTGATCGGCTTCGCTGGCGTTATCGTCGTCGTGCTCATCATCCTCGTCGTCGAGGTCGGCTTCGAGCGCGGCAGCTTCTGCCTCGGCGCGCGCGGCGTCGATCGCTGCAAGGCGGCTTTGCTCGGCCGCGAGGCGTTCCTGGCGCTCGGCTTCGATGCGCGCGCGCTCACCGTCGAGGAAGTCCTGAATGGCGAAGACCAGCGGCTTGCAGCCGTCGCCCTTGAGTGCGGAGATCTCGAAGTGGCGTTCCACCGGACCGTAGGCCTCGAGGAAGGCGGCGATGCGTTCGGCGCGCTCTTCTTCCGGGATCAGGTCGAGCTTGTTGAGGGCGAGCCAGCGTGGCTTGTTGTAGAGCTCTTCGTCGTACTTGCGCAGCTCATCGACGATGGCCTTGGCGTCACGTACGGGGTCGGCCTCGGGGTCGAAGGGAGCGAGGTCGACCAGGTGCAGTAGCACATGGGTGCGCTGCAGGTGACGCAGGAACTGGTGGCCGAGGCCGGCGCCTTCGGCCGCGCCTTCGATCAGGCCGGGAATGTCGGCAATCACGAAGCTGCGGCTTTCGGCCGTGCGGACGACGCCAAGGTTCGGCGCCAGCGTGGTGAAGGGGTAGTCGGCGACCTTGGGCTTGGCTGCAGAGACGGCGCGGATGAAGGTCGACTTGCCGGCGTTGGGCAGGCCGAGCAGACCGACGTCGGCGAGCACCTTGAGCTCGAGGTGCAGCATGTGCCGCTCGCCTTCCTGGCCCATGGTGCGCTTGCGTGGTGCGCGGTTGGTGCTCGACTTGAAGTGGATGTTGCCCAGACCGCCGCGGCCACCGCTGGCGATCAGGATCTTCTTGCCGTCCTCGTCGAGGTCGGCAATCATCTCGCCCGTTTCGTGCTCGGTGATCACCGTGCCGACAGGGAAGCGCAGGGTGATGTCCTCACCGCCCTTGCCGTAACAGTCCCGGCTGCCACCGTTCTCGCCACGTTCAGCGCGGAAGTGGCGGGTATAGCGATAGTCGATCAGGGTGTTGATGTTGCGGTCGGCCACTGCGTACACGCTGCCGCCGCGACCGCCGTCGCCACCGTTGGGGCCGCCACGCGGAATGTATTTCTCGCGGCGGAAGGTGGCAACGCCGTTGCCGCCGTCTCCGGCAACAACTTCAATTCGGGCTTCGTCAAAAAACTTCATGATGCTTCCGGCTGGCAGGGACGCGGCAGGTGCGGCAGGTGCCGCGAGCCGGGTCGCAGGGGTACTGGTTATGGAGCGGGTAAAGCAGGTGATGCGATACAAACAAAAAAGCCCTACCGCAAGGATAGGGCTTTTCCGGTCGCGAGGCGAAAATCAGGCCTCGGCTGCCTCAGGCAGAATCGTCACGGTACGGCGACGGGCGGGGCCCTTCACCATGAACTTGACGGTGCCGTTGGTCAGTGCGAAAAGGGTGTGATCCTTGCCGATGCCGACGTTGTCGCCCGGGTGGTATTCAGTGCCACGCTGGCGAACAATGATGTTGCCTGCGAGTACGAACTGACCACCGTAGCGCTTTACGCCGAGTCGTTTCGATTCTGAGTCGCGGCCGTTACGGGAACTACCGCCAGCTTTTTTATGTGCCATGTCGACTTACCTCCTGGCTCAGGCCGAAATCGCGTCGATGCGGATTTCGGTGTAGTTCTGACGATGCCCCTGGTGCTTCTGGAAGTGCTTACGGCGGCGCATCTTGAAAATCTTGATTTTGTCGTGACGACCGTGGGACACCACGGAAGCCGTGACGGAAGCTCCGGAAACCACCGGCGTGCCGATCTTGACGGCCTCGCCTTCGCCGACCATGAGAATCTGGTCGATGGTGATTTGGGAACCCACGTCGGCCGGTATCTGTTCTACCTTGATCTTTTCGCCGGCGACGACGCGATACTGCTTGCCACCGGTTTTTATCACCGCGTACATGGAGTTGCTCCGATTGATGGTTTTTGCAAAGAGTCGGGTACTGTATTGCGTGCGCAGGGAAAAGTCAATATTAATCAGTGCGTAATCACTCCGGTGCATCCTGGAGCAGCTGGTCCAGTGCCTGCTGTTCGGTACGGTAGGCCGCGTGGGGCTCGATTCGAGGCCACAGGCCGTCGCGTTGCATGGCGTCGATGACCTGTTTCTTGAGTCCGCAGAAGGCGAGTGCCTGGCCCTGAAGCGCAAAGCGGTCGACGAGGGCGGTGAGCATGTGCAGGCCGGTGGCGTCGATGTCATTGATGCCAGCGCCCGAGATCAGCACGGTGCGCACATCCGGCTGGGCGCGTGCGGCCCGCAGGGTGGCGTCCTCGAAGGTGGCGGCGGTGACGAAGCTCAGCGGGCTGTCGAAGCGCAGGATGACGACATGCGGATGAGGATGGGCGAGGTCAAAGCGTTCGAGGTCGCGATAGGTGCCGTCGGCGTGCAGCCCCAGCAGCGCGACGCGCGGCGTCATGCTGCGATAGACCATCAGCGACAGCGACAGCAGCAGGCCGGTCAGGATGCCGTTCTGAATGTTGGGGGCGAAGGAGAGCGTGGCGACAAAGGTGAGGGCTGCCGCAACGCCGTCGTCACGGTTTGCCTGCCAGGCCTTCTTAAGGGCCTTGAGATCGAGCAGGTTGAACACGGCCTGAAGAATGACCGCAGCCAGCACGGGCTTGGGCAGATGCCAGAGCAGTGGCGTGAAGAAGATCAGCGTCGCCACGACCACGGCAACCGTGACCAGTGCGGACAGGCCGGTGCGCGCGCCGTTGGTGAAACTGAGTGCGGAACGGGAGAACGAGGCGCTGGTCGGGAGGCTGCCGGTGAAGGCCGAGGCGAGCTTCGACAGGCCCTGTCCGATGAGTTCCTGATTCTGGTCCCAGGGCTCGCGCAGTTTGCCGGAGATGACCTTGGCGCTCGAGGCGGCTTCCATGAAACTGACAAGCGCGATCACGAAGGCAGTGGGCAGCAAGGTGACCATGGCGTCCGTTCTGATGTCGGGTATCGACAGCGGCGGGAGTCCCGCAGGGATTGCGCCCACCACTGCGCCGCCCTGAGCGGCAAATTCCAGCCACGCCGAGAGGGCAATGCTGGTGCCTACAACGATCAGCACGCCGGGCAGGCGTGGCGCCAGGCGGCGCAGAAGTGTCAGGGATATGAGCGCGCCGATGCCAAAGGCGGCTGATTGAAGGTGAATGTTGCCCACCTCGCCGAGTGCGTTCAGAAAGTCTGCAAGAAACTGACCGCCGTTGTGCAGCTTGACGCCGACCAGGGGGGGGAGCTGTGACATGCAGATCACCAGCGCAGCGGCGTTGATGAAACCCATCAGGACCGGATGTGACAGCAGATTGAGCAGCCAGCCCAGGCGCAGCACCCCGAGGGCGAGCTGGATGAGACCGGACATCAGCGCCAGCAGGACTGCCAGCGCAAGGAACTCGGGCGTATCGGGACTTGCGAGCGGCAACAGGCTTGCACCGGTCAGCAGTGAAGTCAGGGCAACCGGTCCCGTGGAAAGCTGGCCACAGGAGCCAAAGAGCGCGCCAACGAGCGCGGGTAGCAAGGCCGCGTAGAGGCCGATGTAGGGCGGGAGCGAGCCGAGCTGCGCGTAGGCGAGCGACTGCGGCACCATGACCAGCGCAACCGTGAGGCCGGCAATGAGGTCGCCGCGAATGCCGTACCTGGCCCACTGGCCGGGCCAGGCCAAAAAGGGCAGGAGCCGCGCTGCAGAGGCGCGTGTGGTCATGACATTGCCCGGACAAGAATCGAGGGCGAATATTAGCAAATGCTGAGTGATGCGTGGCAGAGCCGTCGCACTCAAGGCGCAGCCATGGATACAGGGAGTCGGGAAAACCCCAATCGTCTGTGGGCACTGCTGCGCTATCATTCGCAACATGTCTGACAAGTTGACAACCTCCTCCCCGCGCCCGCTGAACCGGCCTCCGCGGCTCAGTGATACCGTTTCGCGCGAGATCGAAGCGTGGATTGGCGAGCTGGGCCTGGTGCCCGGCACGCAACTGCCTACCGAAAAGCTGTTGTGCGAACGGTTCGGCGTCAGTCGCGCGGTCGTGCGCGAGGCCATCTCCCGTCTCAAGGCGGAAGGCTGCGTGGAAACGCGGCAGGGTCTCGGGGCCTTCGTTGCCGCGGCGCCGGGGGAAAGCAGTTTTCGGCTTGTGCGCGAGTCAGCTCCCGCTGACGAGGATGTGGCGGATACATTCGAGTTGCGTACGATGGTCGAAAGTGGCGCTGCCGAGCTGGCCGCGCAGCGTCGCACCCCGGAGAGCCTGTCGCGGATCGCGGCTGCGCTCGATGAGATGGAGCGGGCCCTGCAGCGGGGCGAGGGCGGCGCGTCGGCGGATGACGCTTTTCATGTGGCGATCGCCGCAGCATCCGGCAATCGTCAGCTGGAGCGCTTCCTGACCTACATGGGGCGGCAGTTTTCTGCATCACGCCTGCCGACGTGGAGTGAGGAGGGGCATCGCGCAGGTCGTGCCGCCAATGCGCAGGCGGAGCACCGGCGTATTTTTGCAGCAATCAAGCTCGGCGATGCACAGGCCGCCGGCGAGGCGGCAAGAGCCCATCTCGGAGCGGCAGCCTGCCGTCTGGGTGTCGTGGCGCGGCATGAGCATCGGATCGACAGTGCGTTCAATCGGGCGGGAAAGCATGGAGAGACAGCATGAATCTGAATGAGGACATCGCCCTCGGCGAGCAGGAAGCGGATTTCTCCGCGGTCGACAAGGCGCGGGTGGTCGAAGCGCTCGCGCGCGTGCTTCCGCCGGGTGCCCTGATGTACGAAAGTGAGGATCTGCGGCCCTACGAGTGCGATGGCCTGGCCGCCTATCGTGCGCTGCCGCTGGTCGTTGCGCTGCCAACGACCGAGGCGCAGGTGGTTGAAGTGCTCAAGGCCTGCTCCGCGCTTGGGGTGCCGGTGGTGGCCCGGGGTGCGGGGACGGGGCTGTCGGGGGGCGCGTTGCCGCATACCCACGGGGTGCTGCTGTCACTGGCGCGTTTCAATCGCATCCTCAAGCTGGATCCGCATGCGCGTACTGCGGTCGTGCAGCCCGGGGTGCGCAATCTGGCCATTTCCGAGGCCGCCGCGCCGCACGGCCTGTATTACGCGCCGGATCCGTCGTCGCAGATTGCGTGCTCCATCGGCGGCAATGTGGCCGAAAACTCGGGCGGCGTGCATTGCCTGAAGTACGGGCTCACGGTGCACAACCTGCTCCGCGTGCGCGGCGTCACCATCGATGGCGAGGCGGTCGAGTTCGGCAACCATGCGCTCGACGCCCCCGGCTACGACCTGCTTGCGCTCATCACCGGCTCCGAGGGCATGCTGGCGGTGGTTACCGAGGTTACGGTCAAGCTCACGCCCAAGCCGCAGCTTGCGCAGTGTGTGCTCGCTGCATTCGATGACGTCATCCGCGCGGGCGATGCGGTGGCTGCGATCATTGCCGCCGGCATCATCCCGGCAGGGCTGGAGATGATGGACCAGGCGGCGACCGCGGCGGTTGAGGAGTTCGTGCGGGCCGGCTATCCGCTGGATGCCAAGGCCATCCTGCTGTGCGAGTCCGACGGTACGCCGGAGGAGGTGGCCGAAGAGATTGCCCGCGTGCGTGCGGTGCTCGAACACAGCGGCGCAACGGAAATCCGGGTGTCGCGTGACGAAGCCGAGCGGATGCGCTTCTGGGCCGGACGCAAGGCGGCGTTCCCGGCTGCAGGCCGAATCTCTCCCGACTATTACTGCATGGACGGCACGATTCCGCGCAAGCGTCTGGGCGAGATGCTGAGCGCCATCCAGGACATGGAGACGCGTTACGCACTGCGCTGCATCAACGTCTTTCACGCGGGCGACGGCAACCTGCACCCGCTGATCCTGTTCGATGCCAACCAGGAAGGCGAGCTTCACCGGGCGGAGGCGTTCGGTGCGGAGATTCTTGAGCTGTCGGTCACCCTCGGCGGCACCATCACTGGCGAGCATGGGGTGGGCATCGAAAAGATCAACCAGATGTGCTCGCAGTTCAAGCGCAGCGAACTGCATCAGTTCTTCCGCGTCAAGGCCGCATTCGATCCCGCGGGCCTGCTCAATCCGGGCAAGGCGATTCCGACCCTGAACCGCTGTGCCGAGTACGGGCGCATGCACGTAAAGGGCGGCGAGTTGCCGCATCCTGAATTGCCGCGCTTCTGAGGGGTGCGTTCAAGGTGAACAAGGGCTGGATACAGTTTCTGTTCGTCGCGGTGCCGGTGCTTTCCCTGCTCGGCGCGTGGTTGACGCTGCGTGGGCGCATCGGACGCGGGCCGGAGCAAAAGACAAGAGAAAAGGTGGATGAGCAATGAGTGACTTGGTTTCGGCCTGGGCCGAGCAGATTCGGGGGGCGGCCGCCAGCGGCACGCCGCTGTGCATCGAGGGCGGCGGCACCAAGCGCTTTCTGGGCCGCGAGGCTCAGGGCGAGGTGTTGAACGTTGCCGCGCATGCGGGGGTTGTCAGCTATGAGCCAACCGAGTTGGTGGTGACGGCGCGCGGCGGCACGCCGCTTGCCGATCTGGAGGCCGTGCTTGCCGAGCAGAACCAGTTCCTCGCTTTTGAACCGCCGCACTTCGGCGCAGGCGCGACGCTTGCAGGCTGCGTGGCGGCAGGGCTTTCGGGGCCGAGGCGGGCATCGGCCGGCGCGGTTCGCGACTTCATGCTCGGTGTAAAGATTGTCGACGGTCGCGGCGAAGTGATGTCCTTCGGCGGGCAGGTGATGAAGAACGTTGCGGGCTACGACGTATCGCGGCTGATCGCTGGCAGCCTGGGCACCCTGGGCATCATTCTCGAAGTGTCGCTTAAGGTACTGCCACGCCCGGTGGCGGAGCAGACCCTGCGGTTCCAGCTCTCCGAGTCGGAAGCCATCGACCGGTTCAACGAATGGGGTGGTCAGCCTTTGCCGGTGTCCGCCTCGGCATGGGCGGACGGCGCGCTCACGCTGCGGCTGTCGGGGGCGGAAGCGGCGGTGAGCGCGGCGTGTTCCCGGCTCGGAGGTGATGCGCTGGATGAACAGGCCGCCCCGATGTTCTGGCAGTCCCTGCGTGAGCAGCAGGGTGATTTCTTTGCAGACAGCGCCGACATGCCCTTGTGGCGCTTGTCGGTACCCAGCGTGGCGGAACCACTGCAGCTTGCTGGCAGGCAGCTCATCGAATGGGGTGGCGCGCAGCGCTGGCTCATCTCGGACGCGCCTGCTGACGAGATCCGCGCCCGCGCTGCGGCGCTCGGCGGGCATGCAAGCCTGTTCCGTGGCGGCGATCGCAGCAGCGACGTGTTTACCCCGCTCGCTGCGCCCTTGCTGACCATCCACCGGCGCCTGAAGGCGGCCTTCGATCCCGCGGGGATTCTCAACCCCGGCCGGCTCTACCAAGGAATCTGAGCATGCAGACCCAGCTTGCCGACTTTATTCGCGATACACCTGATGGACGCGAGGCCGACGAAATCCTGCGCAACTGCGTGCATTGTGGTTTCTGCACCGCCACCTGCCCGACCTACCAGCTGCTCGGCGATGAACTCGACGGCCCGCGTGGCCGCATCTACCTGATCAAGCAGGTGCTGGAAGGCCACGAGCCGACCGAAAAGACCCGGCTGCATCTCGACCGCTGCCTGACGTGCCGGTCTTGCGAGTCGACCTGTCCTTCGGGGGTGCAGTACGGGCGCCTGGTCGATATCGGTCGGCATGTGGTCGAGACCAAGGTGCCACGTCGAGGAGCCGATCGCGCAGTGCGCTGGGCCTTGCGCGAGTTCGTTCCGCGTGCGGGTCTGTTCGGCGCGGCGATGAAGGCGGGGCGGATGGTGCGCGGCATGTTGCCGGAGACGCTCAAGGACAAGGTTCCGCTTGCACGACCCGCAGGCCCGTGGCCGCGGCCTCGTCACGGCCGGCGCATGCTGACCCTGGCCGGTTGCGTGCAGCCCTCGATGGCGCCTTCGATCAACGCGGCGGCGGCGCGGGTGCTGGATACACTCGGTATTTCGCTGCAGGAGGCGCCGGGCGCAGGTTGCTGCGGTGCGGTGCGCCACCACCTCAACGATCACGAAGGTGGCAAGGCGGACATGAAGCGCAATATCGACGCATGGTGGCCGGTGATCGAGGCCGGCGATATCGAAGTCATCGTCATGACAGCGTCTGGATGCGGCTCCCAGGTCAAGGATTACGGGCACATTCTGCGCAACGATCCTGCATATGCCGAAAAGGCACGAAAAGTGAGTGAGCTGACGCGCGATATCAGCGAGGTCATCGTTGCCGAGGTCGACAATCTGGCGCGTCTGCTCGCCGCCAAGGGCAACAGGCGCACGCCGCTGGCATGGCATGCGCCCTGTTCGCTGCAGCACGGCCTCAAGTTGCGTGGCGGCGTCGAGCGCTTGCTGGACGCTGCGGGCTACGATCTGACGCCGGTGCGTGACGCCCATCTTTGCTGCGGTTCGGCTGGTACCTACTCGCTGCTGCAGCCCGAGCTCTCGCACACGCTGCGTGACAACAAGCTGGCGGCCCTGTGCGAAGGCGGGGCGGGCGCGATTGCGTCGGCGAACATCGGCTGCATCACACATCTGCAGGCTGGAACACAGACGCCGGTGCGGCACTGGATCGAACTGCTCGATTCGCGGCTCAACGGATTTCCGGCTTGATCTTTTGGCGTGACAAGCGCATAGAATGCGGCTGATGCCGTGATTTTCGTCACGGTGTTTGCAGTAAGCGTGGCTTCAGCCTGGCAATGACGCCCCAGCGTGGGCCGTCATTGCTATCATTGCGACCTTCGTTGTAGCCAGCCTTGTCATGCCCATTTCCGTCGAAACCTGTGTAGCGCGTCATATCGGCGACCGCAAGGAGCAGCAGGATCGCGTTGCACTGTTTGCGCATCCGACGCGACGCGGCACGATGATGGCGGTGCTTGCCGATGGCATGGGCGGTCATAGTGGCGGCGCCATGGCGGCAGAGCAGGTGATGCTCAAGGCCAGGCAGAACTTCGAGGCCTTCGCGCCCATGCACGAAACGCCCGAACATCTGCTGGATGGCGTGATCAATGAAGCGCATACGGTCATCCGCCTGACCCGCTTCACCAGCGAGCAGGACCCGCACAGCACGGTCGTCGTCTTCATGCTTTTCGACGGCCAGGCTTACTGGGCGCATTGCGGCGACTCGAGGCTCTATCATTTTCGCGATGGAAAGCCGCTGGCTCGAAGCCTCGATCATTCGCTGGTGGGCGAACTGCAGCGCAAGGGCAGGCTGGATGAGGCTGCCGCGCTCAACCACCCCCAGCGCAACGTACTGCTGTCATGTCTTGGCAGCGACCGCTTGCCCCAGATCAATCATGGCTGCACTTCATCGCTTGCGGGCGGCGACAGCTTCCTGATCTGCTCCGACGGTCTTTGGGCCTATTTCTCCGATCAGGAACTCGCGGACGCGCTCCATTCACGCAAGGCGCGTGAGGCTGCGCAGTTTCTCATCGACGAGGCGCGGGTTCGTGCCGAGGGCTATGGAGACAATATCTCCCTGGCCATCATCAATTTTGTCGAAGTGCCTGCAGTGGCGGCTATCGCGAACAGCTGAGAATCCCGCGCTTCGCGAACGCCGGGGCGGCGTGCCGGCTTCGCGCCATCGGGGCGCCGTTCGGCGTCCGCTTTCCGCATTTTTCTTCCGGTCTTATCCAATTTCCGTACGCTTTCATGTCGGCAGAGTTGCAGCCAACGTGAGACGCGGTAATATCTGATCAGCGTCGGCCCGGCACCGTAACGGTGTAAGGCAGGGAGAAACTACAATAATTCACAGGCCCGACGTACCTTAAGCCTTTTCAATCCCTAAGGGAGGAGTCGCCCATGCCTCTGTTGATCGGAGTGCCAGCGGAGACCGTTGATGGAGAACGACGCTTGTCGGTCGTGCCGGATGTGGTCAAGAAATATCAGGGCCTCGGTGCCCATGTGGTGATGCAGGTCGGCGCAGGCGTGCCGGCGCATTTCCGTGATGAAGCGTTTGCCGAGGTCAGTCTGGTCGATGACGTCGCTGCGGTGTTCGGCGAAGCGGAGGTGGTGCTGTGCGTGCAGCCGCCGACGACGGCGTCGATCGCGGCGATGAAGCCGGGCAGCGTGCTGCTGGGCATGCTGCAGCCGTGGGCGGACGCCGAGCGGGTGAAGCTGCTGCAGGAGAAGCAGATCACCGCCTTTGCGCTCGAACTGCTGCCGCGCATCTCGCGCTCGCAGAGCATGGACGCGCTCTCCAGCCAGGCCGCAGTGGCCGGCTACGAGTGCGCGCTGATTGCCGCGGACCACTCACCCAAGTTCTTCCCCATGCTCACCTACGCTGCAGGCACCATCCGCCCGGCCAAGGTGCTGGTGATCGGTGCCGGCGTGGCCGGACTGCAGGCGATTGCCACCGCGCGCCGCATCGGCGCCATGGTCGAAGCCTACGACGTGCGCCCCGAAACCCGTGAGCAGATCGAATCGCTCGGCGCCAAGTTCGTCGACACCGGCGTGGCCGCAGCGGGCACGGGTGGCTATGCGCGCGAACTCACCGACGAAGAGAAAGCCAGACAGGCCGAGCGCCTGGCCAAGGCTGTGGGCCAGTGCGATGCGCTGATCACCACCGCCGCGATTCCGGGCAAGCGGGCACCGCAGATCATCAGCGCGGACATGATCGCGCGCATGAAACCCGGCGCCGTAGTCGTCGACATGGCCGCCGAGAGCGGCGGCAACGTCGAAGGCACGGTCGCGGGCGAGAAGGTGTGGATCAACGACGTGCTCGTGATCGGTCCCACCCATATCACCAGCCGCATGCCGGTGCACGCCTCGGAAATGTACGCCAAGAACCTGTTCAACTTCATTTCGCCCTTCATCAAGGACGGCGCGCTCGCGCTCGACTGGGAAGACGAAGTCATGGCCGGATGCTGTCTCACTCACGCGGGCGAAGTGCGCCACGCGGGTGTGAAGCAGATCCTCGGTCTGTAAGGAGAGACATCATGGAAGGCTTTGCCGCACTCTATATTTTCATGCTGGCCGCGTTTGCCGGCTACGAAGTCATCTCGCGCGTGCCGGTGATCCTGCACACGCCACTGATGTCGGGCTCGAACTTCGTGCACGGCGTGGTGCTGATCGGTGCCATGGTCGCCCTCGGCCATGCCGACCCGGAAGACCCGGTGCAACTGGTGATCGGTTTCTTCGCGGTGTTCCTTGGGGCTGCGAATGCCGCCGGTGGCTACATCGTGACCGAGCGCATGCTGGCCATGTTCAAGCCCGGTGAGCGCAAGGAAGGGGGCGCGAAATGAGTTCAAACTGGTTTGTCAGCATGGCGTACTTCATCGCCGCGGTGGTGTTCATCCTCGGCCTGAAAGCCATGAGTTCGCCGGTGACCGCAAGGCGCGGCATCGTCTGGGCCGGCTTCGCAATGATCGGCGCCACGGTGGTCACCTTCTTCATGCCGGGGCTGCACAACGTTGGGCTGATCGTCACCGCGATCGTGCTCGGCGGCGGCGTGGCCTGGTGGAGCGGCAAGACGGTGAAGATGACCGACATGCCGCAGATGGTTGCCATCTACAACGGCATGGGCGGCGGTGCGGCGGCGGCGATTGCCGGGGTCGAACTGGTGCGCGGTGCAGCGCACGACGGCATCACCTCCACCCTGATGGCGCTGGGCGCGATCATCGGTGCGGTGGCCTTCTCCGGCTCCTGCGTGGCCTTTGCCAAGCTGCAGGGGATCATGAAGAAAGCGATCCGGCTGCCGGCGCAGAACAACGTCAACTTCTTCCTCGCGCTGGCCACCTTCGGCGTGGGCCTGACGGTGAGCTACTCGGCGCAACCGAGCGGCTTTGAAGTGTTCATCTTCTTCGTGCTCGCGCTCGCGCTCGGCACGGTGCTGGTGATGCCGATCGGCGGCGCCGACATGCCGGTGGTGATCTCGCTGCTGAACGCCTTCACCGGTCTGGCCGTGGGCTTCGAAGGCTTCGTGCTCGGCAACCCCGCGCTGATCGTGGCCGGCATCGTGGTCGGTGCCTCGGGTACGCTGCTCACGCAGCTGATGGCCAAGGCGATGAACCGCCCGATCAAGAACATCATCTTCGCCCCGCTTACCGGCGCGGCGGCAGAGGGTGAGGGCGAGGCCATCGAAGGCACGATGAAGGAGTTCTCCGCGCTTGATGCCGCGTCGGTGATGCGTTACGCGAGCAAGGTCGTCATCGTGCCCGGTTACGGCATGGCGGTGGCCGGGGCGCAGCACAAGGTGTGGGAGATGGCGCAGCTGCTCGAAGAGGCCGGGGTGGAGGTGGTGTTTGCCATTCACCCGGTGGCGGGGCGGATGCCGGGGCACATGAACGTGCTGCTGGCCGAGGCCGGTGTGCCCTACGACAAGATCTTCGACCTCGAGGAGATCAACGCCGACTTCCCGCAGGCCGATGTGGCGCTGGTGATCGGTGCCAACGACGTGGTGAACCCGGTGGCGCGTACCGACAAGAGCAGCCCGATCTACGGCATGCCCATCCTCAACGTGGACATGGCGCACAACGTGATCGTGGTCAAGCGCGGCAAGGGCGCGGGCTACTCAGGCATCGAAAACGCGTTGTTCTACAAGGACAACTGCCGCATGCTGTACGGCAGTGCGCAGCAGGCCATTGGTGAGGTGATTACGCACGTGAAGGCGCTGGAGGCCTGATCCCTCAAGTTTGAACGAAGTCGGGCCGTAGACTGGAAGGTATCCCTTTCCGGTCTGCGGCCCGATGCGTTTACCCACGCTTGTTGCACTTCTCTGCCTTGCCTGTCTGCCCGCTGCTCATGGTCAGGGCGTTCCCGCGCCTGCTTCTGCGCCTGCTTCCGCGCCGGCCGCCGATGCCGCGCTGGACAAGGACTGGCGCAGCACCGAAGGCTATACCTTTCCCGCGCTGGCGAAGACCGTGGCCGACATGCAGAACCTGGCCCATGCAATGCATCTGCGGGACTACTGTTCGGATCGCAGGGTGTCGGATGAGTTTGTGCGCGAGCGCCTTGCCCGCTTCAGTCAGCTGACCGGGCGCCAGGAAACCTGCCGCAGCCTGCTGGACTACTGATCACTCAGTTGCGGAAGATGAAATACACGGCACCCAGCATGCACAGCGCAGCCCACAGATAGTCCAGCTTCAGCGGCTGCTTCATGTAGATCAGCACGAAGGGGACGAAGACCACCAGCGTGATCACTTCCTGCATGATCTTGAGCTGGGCAAGGTTGAGCGTTGTGGCGCCGATCCGGTTTGCCGGAACCTGCAACAGGTATTCGAACAGGGCGATGCCCCAGCTCAGCAGTGCCGCGACGTACCACGCGCGGTGCTGCAGGTTCTTCAGGTGTCCATACCAGGCGAAGGTCATGAACACGTTGGAGAGCGTCAGCAGCGCGGCCGTCTGCATCCACACGGGAACGTTCTGCAGGGCGGCAGGGACGGTGAGCCAGGCGGGCACGGCGAAGATGTCAGAGGCGGGAAATCTGCTGGTCGGCCACGCCGGGCAGAAGGTCTGTTACCTGGCCGATGCCCGGAACCGAGGCATCGGGCGCGATCTCTGCCAGTGGCTGCAGTACGAATGCACGCTGGTGCATGCGCGGATGCGGCAGCACCAGGCCCGGCTCGTCGACGATCGCGTCGCCGTGCAGGAGGAGATCGAGATCCATGGTCCGCGGCGCCTGATGGTAGTCGCGGGTGCGCCCGCCGGCATGTTCGATTGCGAGCAGGGATTCAAGCAGGGGCCGTGGCGCGAGCGTGGTGTCGATCGCGATGACGGCATTGGTGTAGTCCGGCTGCTCGCCTTCCACGCCAACCGGCGCGGTGCGGTAACACGACGAGAAGGCGACGACACGGGTTC
The DNA here is from genome assembly GCF_003111645.1 of Parazoarcus communis. Taxonomy (NCBI): domain Bacteria; kingdom Pseudomonadati; phylum Pseudomonadota; class Betaproteobacteria; order Rhodocyclales; family Zoogloeaceae; genus Parazoarcus; species Parazoarcus communis. The sequence goes on along the minus strand of NZ_CP022187.1, from coordinate 2,256,920 downwards.
CGTGAAGTGCTGACAGCGCCTGGATGGCGCAATCGAGCGCTGCGCGCGGTTCCCCCAGGTTGGCACCAAACGCGACGTACGCACGCACGAGGGTTGAGCTCATTCTGCGCTGCTGTCCGCCATTGCTGCTTCACCGTCGGCTGCTGCGGGTTTGCGCCTTTTGCGGCGGCGCTTCTTTGCAGGCGCGTCGGCCGTCTGCGGGGCTGCTCGCAGCAGGTTTTCGCGCTGATCGTGCCCGGCGTGTGCGAAGTTGTTCCACCAGTCGGGAATCTCCATCGGGATCTCGCCAGACTGCGCACGCAGGCGCAGGAAATCCCAGCCGGCGCGGTAGCGCGGCTGCTCGATCAGGCGGTAGGGCGTCTTGCCTGCACGCTTGTCGAAGCGCGGTTGCAGTGCCCAGATGTCCTTGATGTCGCCAACGATGCGGCGGGTGATCGCGAGCTTGCGCGCCTGTGTATCGAGGACTTCGTCCATCGCCTCGAACAGTGCGGGCTGGTTTGCGACGCCGGCACTCTTGCGAACCTCCCAGGCCTTGAGCACTTCGTGCCACAGCAAGGTGGCGAAGAGGAAGCCCGGCGAGACGGATTTGTCCTGGCGCACGCGTTCGTCGGTGTTCTCCAGCGACAGCCACACGAAGCGCTCGCCCATCGGCTGTTCGAGGATGACGTCGAGCAGTGGCAGCAGGCCGTGATGCAGTCCTTCTTCGCGCAACTGGGTCAGGCACTTGACCGCGTAGCCCGAAAACAGCAGCTTGAGCATCTCGTCGAACAGGCGTGCCGCGGGCACGTTTTCCAGCAGGACGGCCATCTCGCGGATCGGCGCGCGCGCGGCCGGGTCGATCGACAGCCCCAGCTTGGCGCCGAGGCGCACGGCGCGCAGCATCCGCACCGGATCTTCGCGATACCGTGTGCGCGGGTCGCCGATGATGCGCAGCGTCTTCTGCCGCACATCGGCAACGCCGTGGTGGTAATCGATGATGGTTTCGGTGCCCGGGTCGTAGTACAGCGCATTGACGGTGAAATCGCGCCGGCTGGCGTCTTCTTCCTGCGAACCGTAAACGTTGTCGTGCAGGACGCGTCCGTGCTCGTCGGTCTCGGCGTCCTGACTGGCGCGGAAGGTCGAGACTTCGATGGTCTCGGGCCCACTCATCACGTGCACGATCTTGAAGCGGCGGCCGATGATGCGCGAGCGCCGGAACAGTGCGCGAACCTGTTCCGGTGTGGCGCTGGTGGCCACATCGTAATCCTTGGGGGGGTGGCCGATCAGCAGGTCACGCACTGCGCCGCCAACCACATAGGCCTTGTGACCGTTCTCCTGCAGCACGGCGCAGGTCTTGCGCGCAGCGGGCGAAAGCTGTTCGCTGCGAATGCCATGCAGGTCGACGGGAATCAGGGCCGGGTCGGTGCGGACAGGGGTGGCAACGCGGGTAAAAACCTTGCGTAGCAGTTTTCGAATCATCGAGGCTTCAGTTTTTCGTGCGAGTCAAGCCTGCAATCATAACCGATGCAGCCGCAGGCCATGACGGATTGGCGTGTTCAGCGCAGCGAGATCACCGGCCAGGCGTGGCTGGCTGCGTATGCGCGCAGGGTGTCGTCCGGGTCGACCGCAACCGGCTGCTGCACGCGCTGCATCAGCGGCAGGTCGTTGTGCGAGTCGCTGTAGAACCACGTGCTGTCGAAGCTGCCATCGTGGAGGCCGAGGGATTCGAGCCAGGCATCGACGCGTTCGATCTTGCCCGCCTTGAACGAGGGGATGCCGCGTGGCTTGCCGGTGAACTGGCCGTTCTCCTGGGCGGGGATGGTGGCGATCAGGTGTGGAATGCCGAATTCGCGCACGATCGGGCCGGTGACGAAGCTGTTGGTTGCCGTAACCACCGCGACCATCGCGCCGCTTGAGCGGTGCTGCTCGACCAGGGCTCTGGCCTTCGGGGTGATCATCGGCCGAATGCTCTGTTCCATGAACTCGCGGTGCCACATGTCGAGTTGTTCGCGTGGGTGGCGGGCGAGCGGTGCAAGCTGGAAGTCGAGGAACTCGTGAATGTCGAGGGTGCCATTCTTGTACTGTTCGTAAAAGGCGATGTTCTTCGCCTCCTGCACTTCACGGTCGAGTACGCCCTTGCCAATCAGGAACTGAGCCCAGGCGAAGTCTGAGTCGCCGGCAAGCAGGGTGTTGTCGAGGTCGAACAGTACGAGATCCATGAGGTGTTCCGGGTAAGCGTGGTGATGGTGTCGATACGGGTGGTGAAGCGCGATTCAGATTGCCAGGCCCTGCTGCATCATCTCGCGCAGCAGGGGCAGGGTGATCGGGCGCTTCTGTTCCAGCGATGCGGCGTCGAGTGCGTTGAACGCCGCGAGCAGGCTGGGCAGGTCGCGACGACCGTGGCGCATCAGGAAGTCGACGACTTCGTCGGCCAGGCGCAGACCACGGCGTTCGGCCAGTGTTGCGAGAATCGCTGCGCGTGAATCGTCGTCCAGCGGCTGGACTTCGAAGATCAGACTCTGTCCGATGCGTGTTCGCAGGTCTTCGCGCAGCGCGAGGGCGAGCGGCGGCTGCAGGCCCGCCAGCAGCAGTGATTGTCCGTTGAGCCGGGCGCGATTGAATGCGTTGAAGAGCGCGATCTGCGCTTCCGGGCGCAGACGGTCGATGTCGTCGATTGCCAGCAGCGCGTCGGGCGTTTCGGGTAGCGCATCGCGCACGGTGTCTGCATTCAGGTAGTGCGTCTGGCGCCCATTTGCGGCGGCAACCGCGACCGCGGCCTGCAGCAGGTGGCTGCGGCCCTTTCCGCTCGTCCCCCACAGGTAGAGATGGGGCGCGGGCAGCAGGCTGCGGTCGGTCGCGAGAAGCGACAGGCTGGCGACGAGCTCGCTGTTGGCGCCGACCACGAAATTGTCCAGCGTGGGTGGGGCGTCGCTGCGGATGTCCAGTACCAGTTGCTTCATGTGTCCTTCCGTTGGCCCAGATAGACCGGGCTGGAAAACCAGGCTGCGCTGAGTTCGCGCAGGCCCACCAGCAAGGCTGCACTCACCGGCAGTGCGACCAGCACGCCGACAAAACCGAACAGCTGGCCGAAGGCCATCAGGGCGAAGATGACGGCCAGCGGATGCAGACCGATGCGCTCGCCGACCAGGTAGGGCGTGAGCAGAAAACTCTCGAGCAGCTGACCGATGCCATAGACCACGGCGACACCGATCAGCGGCGACCAGCTGTCGCCCTGCAGCAGGGCAGCGAGAATGGCCAGCAGCAGGCCCCCGCCAAAGCCGACGTAGGGAATGAACACGAGCAGCCCGGTAACGACGCCGACCGGCAGCGCGAACTTGAGTCCGGCAAGCCAGAGGCCGAGGCTGTAGAAAATGGCCAGCAACAGCATCACCGAGAGCTGACCGCGCAGGAACTCCGACAGCACGGAGTCGACGTCGCCGATGATGCGCATGGTGCGGCCGATCCAGGGGCGCGGCACGATGTGTTGCAGGCCCGCAACAATGCGCGGCCATTCCTGTAGCAGATAGAACATCACCACCGGAATCAGGAACAGGTTGGCAAGTACGCCGACGATGGCCATTCCGCCCGTCTTGAGATGACCGAGCAGGATGGGGATCAGGTCCTGCGCATTGTCCCAGTGCTGGGTCATCAAGCTGCGGACCTGCGCCGAATCAAGCTGCAGGTCGATATTGAAGCGTGCCTGCAGCAGGGGACTCACGCGGAGGTTGAACAGCTCGATCAGGTCGGGCAGGCGTCGCATCAGGGTGACGGCTTCACGGTACAGCATCGGCATCAGGATCAGCGTCAGCGTGACCAGAATCAGGCCGAGGCCGGTAATGACCAGCAGCACGGCGGCGGCGCGCGGCACTCTTCGTCGCACCAGCCAATTGACCGCAGGGTCGCAGATGTAGGCAAACACGCCGGCTACGACGAAGGGGGCAAGGATGGGAGACAGCAGCCAGAACAGGCCGACCAGTGCCAGGGCGGCACCTGCCCAGGCAGCAGTTTGCAGACGATCGGCGCGGGGCATGTTCATTTCAAGTAAAATTATGAGCTAGCTGCGGGCCGATATGACCCGCGAAACACGTAAATGTAGCCACTTGGCGGTATTGCCTCAAGCTCGGGGCGCTGCCACAGGGGTTGAATTCTGCTTCCGTACTGCCAGAGGAACGATCTTGAGCGCGCACAAAACCTCCCTTTCCTATCGTGATGCCGGTGTCGACATCGAGGCCGGCGACGCCCTGGTCGACCGCATCAAGCCTTTCGCCAAGCGCACCATGCGTCCCGAAGTGCTCGGTGGCATCGGCGGTTTCGGCGCCCTGTTCGAACTGTCGAAAAAATACCGCGAGCCGGTGCTGGTGTCCGGTACTGACGGTGTAGGCACCAAGCTCAAGCTGGCGTTCCACTGGAACAAGCATGACACCGTTGGTCAGGATCTGGTGGCCATGAGTGTGAACGATATTCTGGTGCAAGGTGCGGAGCCGCTGTTCTTTCTCGACTACTTTGCCTGCGGCAAGCTCGATGTCGACACCGCGGCCGATGTGGTCAAGGGCATCGCCCAGGGCTGCGAACTCTCCGGTTGCGCCCTGATCGGCGGCGAAACCGCCGAGATGCCCAGCATGTATCCCGATGGCGAATACGACCTCGCCGGCTTTGCGGTGGGTGCGGTGGAGAAGGCCGACATCATCGACGGCTCGAAGATCGTGCCGGGCGACGTGGTGCTTGGCCTGGCCTCGAGCGGTGCGCATTCCAACGGCTACTCGCTGATCCGCAAGATCATCGATGTCGCCCAGCCTGACCTGGACGCCGATTTCCATGGCCGCAAGTTCCGTGACGTGGTGATGGAGCCGACCCGCCTCTACGTCAAGCCGCTGCTCGCACTGATGCAGGCGATGCCGGGCGTGGTCAAGGGCATGGCCCATATTACCGGCGGCGGCATTACCGAAAACGTGCCGCGCATTCTGCGCGACGAACTCGTCGCACGCATCGACGCTGCGAGCTGGAAGCTGCCGCCGCTGTTCCAGTGGCTGCAGGAGGCAGGCAACGTCGACATGCAGGAGATGTACCGGGTGTTCAACTGCGGTATCGGCATGGCGGTGGTGGTGGCAGCAGACCAGGCCGACGCGGTGACCGCACAGCTGAGTGCTGCCGGCGAGACGGTGCACCGGATCGGTCGCATCGATGCGCGCCAGGATGGAGAGGCGCAGACCATCGTCGGCTGAGCGCTGAGATTCACGGTTGATGCAGTACGAAGGCCGGAGATGTTTTCCGGCCTTTTTGTCTGGGTAATCCGCCCCCATGGGTGGGGTGTGGATGCGCGCTCGGGCCGGCGCCTCGTGTGACCCGCCGGCGCCCGTGCGAAAAGGCTTTGGTGCAAATGGAACTCCGGTCGCGGCTTGTGCTCTGAATGCTGCCGTCGCAAAAAAATCGCTGCGACCGGAGCGGTGCGTATGGTCCGCCCGTCATATGCGTGTTGTGTGACAATTCTTCGCCCATTTGTCGTTCAACCTGACCAGAGTTTCGATGTCATGTCCAACCGCCGCCCGCTGGTCCTTGCCCTGAGTCTTGCCGGACTCGTGATGCTTGGGCTTTATGCCTGGCAGTCCAGCCGTTCCTCCACGATGCCTGTTCGCGCCGGCGGTGCGCCGGCCTCGGCCGCTGCTCAGTCCGGCGCTGCCAAGGCCGTTGCCGCTGCTGTGGCGGTGGAGGTGCAGCCGGTCAGGACTCAGGCCATGGCCGACGATGTCACCGCAGTGGGGTCCCTGGTGTCCAACGAATCGGTCGTGCTGCGCCCGGAGGTGGCCGGCCGTATCGCAGAGATTGGTTTTCGCGACGGTGCGCCGGTGCGCAAAGGGGATGTGCTGGTGGCCTTCGATGCTTCCGTGCAGCGCGCCGAACTGCAGCAGGCGCAGGCGAGTCTGAATCTGGCCGTGGCCAATCACCGCCGTGCGGAAGATCTGTTCGCGCGCAAGTTCTTCAGCCAGAGCGGCCTCGACACCGCGAAGTCACAACTGGAGGCGGCGCGCGCATCGGTTGCGCTGGCGCAGGCGCGTTTCGAACGTACCCGGATTCGTGCCCCCTTCGACGGCATTGCCGGAATCCGCAAGGTGAGTGTCGGCGACTACATCAAGGATGGCGAGGCACTGGTCAACGTTGAGGATGTTGACACGCTCAAGCTTGATTTCCGCTTGCCCGAGCTTTACCTCGGACGGCTGGAGGTCGGGCAGCGGCTCGAAGTCACGAGCGATGTGCTGCCGGGCGAGCGTTTCGACGCCATGCTCGACGCCATCGACCCGTTGGTCGATGCCCAGGGCCGTGCGGTGCAACTGCGTGCCCGGCTGGCGAACAGCGGCAATCGTCTGCGCCCCGGTGTTTTCGTGCGTGTGCGCCTGATTCTGGAGGCCCGCCCCGAGGTGCCTGTCGTTCCCGAAGAGGCGCTGGTTGCCGCACCTGGAAACGTGCAGTTCGTCTATCGCGTCGATGAAGGCAGGGCAAAACGGGTTGATGTGCTTACCGGGTCTCGTCGGGGCGGCATGGTCGAGCTCGTCGAAGGGCCTGCCGTCGGCGATACAGTGGTGACGGCCGGTCAGCTCAAGCTGCGCGATGGTGCTGCGGTGAGCATCGTCCCGGTGGCTGCGGTCGCCGCCGCTGGCCCGGACTGAGCGAGGGCAGCGTGGTTCTTTCCGAAATCTGCATCAAGCGCCCGGTCTTTGCGACCGTGCTGTCGCTGATGGTGCTGCTCGTCGGCCTGATGTCGCTGTCGCGCCTGACCATTCGCGAGTATCCAAACATCGACGAACCAGTGGTCACGGTCGACACCACGTATCGCGGCGCCAGTGCCGAGATCGTCGAATCCCAGGTCACCAAGCCACTGGAAGACTCGCTGGCCGGAATCGAAGGCGTCGATGTGCTGTCGTCGATCAGTCGCCAGGAGCGCAGCCAGATTACGGTGCGCTTCCGCATCGAGCGCAGTGCCGACAGTGCGGCGGCCGACGTGCGCGACCGGGTGTCGCGGGCGCGCCGCATGCTGCCCGATGATGTGGACGAGCCGGTGATCGCCAAGGTGGAGGCCGATGCCAGTCCGATCATCTGGGTCGCGTTCTCATCCGACCGCCATTCGCCGCTGGAGATGAGCGACTTTGCCAGCCGCATCGTCAAACCCAGGCTGCAGACCTTGCCGGGGGCGGCCGATGCGCGCGTGTATGGCGAGCGCCGCTACTCGATGCGGGTGTGGATCGATCGCGATCGCCTGGCCGCTTTCGGCCTCGTCGCGCAGGATGTCGAGGATGCCATCCGGCGTCAGAACGTCGAGCTTCCTGCTGGGCGCATAGAGGGGCGCGAGCGCGAGTTCGCGGTGGTGGCGCGCACCGACCTGGTCGATCCGCAGCAGTTCGGTGCGGTGGTGGTGCGTCAGGCCAGTACGCCCGATGGCTACCCGGTGCGGATTCGCGACATTGGCCGTGTCGAGGTGGCGCCCGCCAATGAGCGCACGTCGGTGCGCTTCATGGGCAAGCCCGCCATCTCGCTGGGCCTGATCAAGCAGTCCACCGCCAATCCGCTGGAGCTCAAGAAGGGCTTGCTGGAGATGTTGCCCAGGCTCGAGGCTGAGCTGCCCGAGGGCATGTCGATGACGATCGCCAATGACACGACCGTGTTCATCGAGCGCTCCATCGCGTCAGTGTTCTCCACCGTCTGGGAAGCGGTGCTGCTGGTGGCGATCGTGTGCCTGTTCTTCCTGCGCAACTGGCGCGCGATGCTGGTGCCCCTGGTCACCATCCCGGTGTCGCTGGTCGGGGCTTTCGCGCTGATGTATGTGATGGGGTTTTCGGTCAATACGCTGACGCTGCTGGCGCTGGTGCTCGCCATCGGGCTGGTGGTCGACGATGCCATCGTGGTGCTGGAGAACATCTACCGCCATATCGAGGAGGGCATGGCGCCGATGGCGGCGGCCTTCCGTGGCGCAAAGGAGATTGGCTTCGCGGTCGTGGCGATGACCGTCACGCTGGCCGCAGTGTATGCACCGGTTGCCTTCATGACCGGCCGGACGGGCAAGCTCTTCGCCGAGTTTGCGCTGACCCTGGCGGGGGCGGTGATCGTGTCGGGTTTCGTGGCGCTGACGCTGTCGCCGATGATGTGCTCAAAGCTGCTGCGCCATGAACGCAGTCATGGATGGCTGTACCTCCTGATCGAACGCTTTCTCGTCGGTCTCGGTTCCACCTACCGGCGCGTGCTCACGCGCATGCTGGAACTGCGCTGGCTGGTGATGCTCGCGTTTGGCCTGGTTGCGGCCTCCGCAGTGGTGCTGCTCGGGGCGCTCAAGTCCGAACTGGCGCCGGTCGAGGATCGCGGCCGGGTGGTCAGCATCTTCAGTGGCCCGGAAGGGGCGACGATCGATTACATGGCGCGCTACGCGGCACAGGTCGAGGACATCTTCAGCCGCACGGCCGACATTGATCGCTATCTGGTCATCACCGGGAATCCGACGGTATCCCAGGGCATCTCCTTTGCCGGCTTTACCGACTGGTCGGAGCGCGAGCGCAATGCGTCCGCGATCGCGAGCGAACTGGGGCCAAAGCTGAGGGCGATTCCCGGCATCAATGCCTTCCCGGTCTTGCCGGCTGCTTTCGGGCAGAGTTCGCGGTCGCGTCCGATCAACGTCGTGGTGCTCAGTTCGGCGTCTTACGAGGAGCTGGGCGAGTACACCGACAGGATTGTCGACGAGTTGCAGGCAAACCCCGGCTTCATCTCGCCGGACACCGATCTGAAGCTCACCAAGCCCGAACTCGGGGTGCTCGTTGACCGGGAGAAGGCTGCAGACCTCGGTGTTTCGATCGATGTCATCGGACGCACGCTCGAAACCATGCTCGGCGGCCGCCAGGTCACGCGCTACAAGCGCGATGCGGAGCAGTACGACGTCGTGGTGCAGATGGATGCCGGCAGCCGGACCGACCCGCGCGACATCCGCGACATCTTCGTGCGCGGCAAGGATGGCGGGATGGTGCCGCTGTCCAATCTGCTCACCGTGGATGAGAGTCTGAGCCCGCGTGAGCTCAATCACTTTGGCCAGCGTCGTGCGGTGGCAATCACGGCCAATCTGGCACCCGACTACTCGATGGGTGAGGCCCTCGCCTTCGTGGAAGAGGTCAGCCGCCGCGTGCTGCCGGCTGGCTATACCATCGACTACGATGGACAGTCGCGTGAGTTCAAGAGCAGTTCCGCAAGTCTCGCGCTGACCTTTCTGCTCGCCCTGGCCTTCATCTATCTGGTGCTGGCAGCCCAGTTCGAAAGTTTTCGCGATCCCTTGATCATCATGCTCACCGTCCCGCTGTCGATGGCTGGGGCGCTTGCTGCGCTGTGGCTGACCGGCGGTACGCTCAACGTGTATAGCCAGATCGGGCTGGTCACGCTGGTGGGCCTGATCACCAAGCACGGCATCCTGATCGTCGAGTTCGCCAACCAGTTGCGCGAAGGGGGCGAGTCGCTGCGTACCGCAGTCATCGAGGCATCGGTCACGCGTTTGCGCCCCATTCTCATGACCACCGGCGCCATGGTGCTGGGCGCGATTCCGCTCGCACTGGCCACCGGCGCCGGGGCCGAAAGCCGGCAACAGATCGGCTGGGTGATTGTCGGCGGTCTGCTGCTGGGCACTTTCTTCACACTCTTCGTCGTACCGACGGTCTATACTTTAGTCGCACGCCGCGAGCGTCAGCCTGATTTGGCGGCTGAACGCCCGGGCCGTCTGGCGTCGGAGGACGCCTGATACCGGAGGGCATCATGGATACCACAATGCGGCTTCCCGCCGCGGATACTGCCGCTTTGCAATCAGCCCGCCAGTCGTCACGACAGGCCGAACAGGCGGTCGTCCGCGATTCGGGTGCCGAAGACACCGAGTCCTCGGCGCAGGTCAGCATCAGCGAAGAGGGCCGGGCTGCGGAGCAGGCCGCAGTCCTGACCGCGCAGGCTGCTCAGGCAAACGAAAGCGGGGTCGAAGCCGTGACCCGGCCCGCAGAGGCAGCGGCAAGCCGTGAGACTGAATCAGCCGTGGCGACGCCGGGGCCGGCCAGCGATCCTGCGAGTGTCCGGCAGACGCCGGAGGCTTCGGCGGGCGCGCGTGGTGTGTCGACCGCGACTGCGCAGGCAGAAAACGAACCCGACGTCGCTTCGGCTGCAAATCAGCCAGCGGTTCAGCTCTATCTGGACAACTCGTCGCGTCCGAGCAGCCAGGCTGCACCCTCCACGGTTCGCGTTTCGGCCTGATCTGTTCCGCCGGCATGCGCGGTGGTCAGTTGCTGTGCGTGGCATGACCCGCTGAGCGCCGGTCTGTTGCCGGCCAGGCAGTGATCTTGCCCGGGCCGGGCAGTTTTTCACCTCACAATATCTTTCAGGCGGGCCATTCCAGGTGGAAGCAGGCGCCCTTGCCCGGGCTGCTTTCGGCCCATGCGCGCCCGCCCATGCGCTCGATGGCCTTTCTCACGATTGCGAGTCCGATGCCGGTGCCAGGGTATCGGTCCGACGGGTGCAGGCGCTGAAAGATGTCGAATATGCGGTTGCTGTGCCGCATGTCAAAGCCGATGCCGTTGTCACTGACCCACAGATGCTGACGATCGGCGTCTTGCTCAAAGCCGATTTCGATGCTTGGGGAAGGCTCCGATGCCACGAACTTCACGGCATTGCCAATGAGGTTTCTGAGCGCAAGTTCGATCCCTCTGCGATCTGCACTCAGGCTGCCTGTGGCGGTGACGGTGACCTGCACCTTGCTCGCGTCGAGTTCGCGCTGATAGAGCTGCAAGGCGCTCTCAATGAGCGGCTTCAGTTCCAGCGTAGTGGTTTTCTGTGTGCCGCGTTCGATGCGCGAATAGACGAGCATGTCGTCGATCAGGGTGTTCATGTGGGCGACACTGAGGCCGATTCGCTCGAGGTAGTCTTTCGCCTCGGGCGCCAGGCGTTCGGCGTAGTCTTCCATCAGTAGCCCGCGGTAGCCATCGATTGCGCGCAGTGGTGCCTTCAGATCATGTGCGACCGAATAGGCGAAGGTGTCGAGCTCCCGGTTGGCGCGGGTGAGCGTGATGTTTGCGCGTTTCAGGTCGTCACGCGACTCTTCGATCTGCCGGTACAGCGAGAGCGTGCGAATCACGGAGCGAAGCTTGGCTTCCAGAATATCCACGCTCACCGGCTTCACCAGATAGTCGTCGCCTCCGGCTTCCAGTCCCTCGATCAGCCGTGCGGAGCTGTCGAGGACGGTGAGATAGATGATTGGCACCCAGTGTTCGCCCCACTGCGCCCGGAGGCGGCGCGTGGTCTCGAAGCCGTCGATCGTCGGCAGCAGCACATCCATCAGGACAAGGTCGGGTTCCTCTCGCTCGAAAAGGGTAATGGCGTCATCGCCACTGGCTGTCGTGACGACGCGCTGGCCCAGCGCCCCGAGAAAGGCTTCGCAGGCTTCGCGCTGCAAAGGATCGTCTTCGACGACCAGTACCTTGAGGGAGGGCAATGCTTCCATGGATGTGCTCCGTGCTAGGCGGCCGGGCGGGCATGGGGGGAGGGGGCCAGTTCGATGCGGTTGCGACCGCGTTCCTTGGCGTCGTAAAGCGCATCGTCGGCGGCTGTCGCGAGGGAGGGTGCATCCGGATGGGTGGGAAAGTCGGCGATCCCGCAACTGAAGCTGACGTGAAAGCTCGCGCCGTCCGCAAGGTGGCTCAAGGCGGCGAACTCCTTGCGCAGCGGCTCCAGGATTCGCTGCGCCGACGCCCCGTCGGTGTCGGTCAGGATGAGGGCGAATTCCTCGCCACCGTAGCGGCCGGCAACATCGGTGCGGCGCAGCCGGCTCTGCAGCAGCCGTGCGAGGGCGCGCAACACCTGGTCGCCCGCGGCATGGCCATGGCTGTCGTTGACCGACTTGAAATGATCGAGGTCGATCATTGCGAATGCCAGTGGATGTCCGAGCCGTTTGGAGCGCAGCAGTTCGAGCTCCAGTCGCTCTTCGAGCCTGCCGTGATTGAGCAGGCCGGTAAGGCTGTCGTGGTCGATATGCTCGCGCAGCACACCTGCCCGCCGTGCGCGGCTGCAGATGACGGATACGAGGCGTGTCGGATCGACCGGCTTGGTGAGATAGTCGTCCGCGCCGCTCTTGAGCGCGAGCAGTTGCTGCTCTTCGGCCGTTTCGCTCGACAGGAACACGATCGGAATGCTGACGTAGGCGTCCTGCTGCCGGATCAGCGAGGCCAGTTCGATGCCGTCGCACCCGGGAAGGTAGAGATCCATCAGGATCAGATCGGGGCGGGACTCCGAGAGTGCCTGGGCGAGACGGGTCGGGTCGGTGAGGCAGGTTGGCACGACTCCCGACGCATCAAGGGTTTCGGCGTAGAAGCGCGAAACGTTCTCGTCGTCCTCGATGATGAGGACTCTGGGTGGCATCGGCGGAATACGCTCGGTCAGGGTATCGAGGGTGGCGGCGAGCGCAGGAATCTCCACCGGTCTGGTGAAATAGGCCTGCCCGCCATTTCGCACGCCCGCCAGGCGGGCTTCGAAATCGTCGCGCGCCGAGATGAAGACGAGCGGCGGTTTGCGTGGCGCAGGGAACGGATGCTCGGTCAGTGCCTGAACGCCGCCCTTCTCGTCATCGGTAAAGTCGCTGTCGACGATCAGGGCGAGCGGGCTGTCCTCACCCGCGTGCCCGAGCGCGGCCGCCACCGTATCGAAGGCACGAACCGCATAGCCAAAGTGGCCGAGCTTGAGACGAAGCTCGCCTGCGAGCGCCTGATCGGCCGAGATCAGAAGCACTGGCAGCGCAGCGTCTGCGGGGGCGGATGCCTTGCGCTCGACAAGCGGCCGTGGCGTCGTGTCGCCTTGCCGGAGGGCCTTGCTGACGGCAGCCTGAAGCGCTTCAAGCAGGGGCTGAACGGCTTCCGGTGGGTGGTGCTCGTCATGACGCTGAAGAGCGTTGCTCAGTGCCCGCGCAGCATCGCTGATCTCCGGGAAGCCGAAGGTTCCGCCCGAGCCGGAGAGACCATGCGTCAGCGCGCGGGCCGTGCTCAGGCACGCTTCCTGTCCGGCGGGCGGACACAAGGCCTCCCGCAGCCGCTGCATCCGTTCTGGCAACTGGTCGATAAAGCGGCGCTGCAGCGCCGCGAGCCGGCTTGCGAGGGCCTCCTTACTCAAGGTCGAACGCCTCCGCATGGAGCCAGATCTGGCGCACCTGATCTGCAAGGCTCATGGGATCGAAGGGCTTGTGGATGACATCCAGCGCGCCGAGTGCCCGGTAATGCGCCACCTCCTGCGGTTGCACCTTTGCGGTCATGAAAATGACCGGCGTAAGGGCAAGGCCCGGGAGCTGGCGCAGGGCTTGCAATGTCGAGGGACCGTCCATGACCGGCATCATGACGTCAAGCAGAATCACGTCGGGCTCGAAGGCGGGCGCCTTGGCTGCCGCCTCGGCGCCGGAGCTGCAACACTCGAGTTCGAAGCCGCCGAGCGCCTGCAGGGCCATGGTGGCAACGGTCTGGATGTCGGGCTCGTCCTCGACGTAGAGAATTTTCTTGAGCAGATCAGGGTTCATTGGCCCCTCGGCAGGTTGCGTTGAATCTGTGTCCGAAGCGTAGACAGCAGCCGATCGTTATCGGTGCTCGACTTGAGCAGACAGGCTGCAAACTGCTGCGAATCGTGCTCGGACAGTTCGCTCGCCGAGAACACGACCACTCGCGGTTCGGGCTGTTTGCTCGCGATCACGGGTACGAGTGACCAGCCCGAACCGTCGGGCAGGCCCAGATCGAGGATCACCAGATCGTAGGCGTTTTCCGACAGCAGCGCGCGCGCTGCCTGCAGGTCGTAGGCGTGGTCGATCATGGCGATGTTCGCGATCAGTGCTTCGACGAAGCGGTGGACGTCGTGGTCATCCTCGACATGAAGAATGCGCGGTCTGTCGGCGCTGCCCTCGGAACCATTGCGGGAGTTGTCGAGCGCTGCAAGCAGGCGTTTGTGATCGACCGGCTTTTCCAGCCAGTCGGCAATGGCGAGTTCGCCGCCCAGTCTGGCCTTGCCGGCGACTCTCGTTGCGGTCACCACGACGACAGGGAGATTGCGCGCATAGGCTTCGCCGCGCAGTTCGCGAATCAGGGAGACGCCGTCCTGGTCCGGGAGCCCGATATCGAGCGTCATGGCGTCGTAGGCGTGCTGCCGGAGCATGGATTTTGCCGCTGCGGCGCTGTACGCGATGTCTGGACGGTAGCCCGCCTCTTCGAGGACGAATCGGATCAGCTCGGCGAAATCCGGATCGTCCTCGCACACCAGGATGCGGGCGCCGTGGGCCTGCTCCGGCGCCGGGGAGGGGCGTTGTGTGGCGGGGCCGGTACAGGGCAGTTCGACCCAGAAGCAGGTGCCGGATGTCGAGCTGTCGAAGCCGATGGTGCCCGACATTGCCTCGACCAGCGCGCGCGAAATCGCCAGTCCGAGTCCGGTGCCACCTTTCTGGCGGGCGTCGGATGCGTCGGCCTGGGAGAACTTCTGGAATATCCGGTGCTGGAACGCCGCAGGAATGCCGGGGCCGCTGTCGGTCACCGCGATGCGCACCCGTCCGTTGCTGACCTGGACCGAGATCCGGACGGAAGCGCCGCGCGGAGAGAACTTCGCCGCGTTGGCCAGCAGATTGGTCAGCACCTGCACCAGGCGGTCGCTGTCGATGCGGACATGAACGTCCTCGGTGTCGTCGTGGAGCTCGAAGGCCACGCCGAGTTCGCGTGCATACCCGCGACTTGCATCGATGGCTTGAGTGATGACCGGAAGAAGTGCCTGGGCACTGAGGTTGAACGCCATCTTTCCCGATGCGATCTTCTCGATGTCGAGCATGTCATTGATCAGCCGGACTAGGCGCTCGCTGTTGCGATGGGCGACCTCGACCAGTTTGGCCGCCTGTGACGGCAGGCTGCCGGCAACGCCACCCATGATCAGGCCGAGTGATCCCCTGATTGATGTCAGCGGTGTGCGCAATTCATGGCTGACGGTGGAGATGAACTCCTTCTTCAGGCGCTCGCTCTCCTTCTGCTCGGTCAGATCGTAGGCAATGCCGACAAAGCCGCTGATGCGCCCGTCGCTGTCCTGCAGCGCGGTGACCGACAGCATGGCGGACAGGCGCGAGCCGTTCTTGCGGATGAGCGTCCATTCGCGCTCGTCTGCCTCGCCGAGGCGAGCCGTGCGGGCGACGATTGCATGGAAATCCGTCGCGATGGTGCAGCCGAATTCGGTTGAAAGCTCGGCGGCTCTGGCACGGAGCTCAAGCGGGTCATGAAAAACGAGCGGGCTGCTGAGGCCGATCATTTCGCTGGCATCGAAGCCCAGCATGCGCTCGGCTGCCGGGTTGAAGGCACGGATGGTGCCGCTCTCGTCGGTGGCGACGATCGCGTAGCTCACGCCCTTGAGAATGGCTTTCTGCATCGCATCGCGCGCAGCGAGATCGCGCTGCGCGTTCTTGCGTACGCTGATATTGCGGATGATGCCGGTAAAGAGGCGGCGGGAGCCGAGCTCCGTTTCGCCGACCGCGAGGTCCATCGGGAAGGTGCTGCCATCCTTGCAGCGGCCCACGACTTCGCGACCAATGCCGGTTACATGGGGCTCGCGGGTGCGGAGGAAGCGTTCGAGGTAGCCGTCGTGCTCCGAATGATATGGCTCGGGCATCAGCATCCTGACGTTGTTGCCGAGCACCTCTTCTGCGGCGTACCCGAAAATGCGCTCCGCTGCGGGGTTGAAGGATTCGACGATACCGGCGTCGTTGATGGTCACGATGCCGTCGATCGCCGTGTTTACGATGGCACGCATGCGCGCCTCCTGGTTGTGCAGGGCTTCAACCATCTGCTGCGCCCGTATCTGCGTCAGTTCGGACTGAACCAGATCGGCCAGGTCTCTGAGCGACTGCTGATCCTCTGCCGAGAGCTCGCGCGGAGCGGTATCGATGAGGCACAGCGTGCCGATGCGAAAGCCTTCCAGGGTGGAGAGCGGCGCGCCGGCATAGAAGCGGATGCCGGGCGCGTCGGTGACGAGCGGATTGTCGGCAAATCGGGGGGCGTCGAGGGTGTCGGGCACCATGAAGATGCCATCCTGCAGGATGGCGTGGCCACAGAATGAAATCCTGCGCGGTGTCTCGGTGGCGCTGAGGCCCTGCCGCGACTTGAACCACTGGCGCTCCGCGTCGATCAGGCTGATCAGCGCGATCGGCACCTTGAACAGACGTTGAGCAAGGCGCGTGATGCGGTCGTACCGGTCCTCGCCCGGGGTGTCCAGCAGCTTGAGCGCGAGCAGCGCGTCAAGGCGCTCGGCCTCATCGGGCGGATAGTCCGGTTCCTTCATGTGGTGTCCCCAGTCATCGGCTCATGGCACCGGCACAGTCTGTGCGTCCGCGCTGCCCCCTGTCTTGCCGGCAGTGTCATGATAGATGCAGATGGGTTTCCCGGGGGTGTCATCCTGCGCGGTGGCGAAAATGCACCTGGTATCCGGGGCAGGCGCTCACGCGTGCGCGCGAGCGCCTCGGACGGCCTTGTCAGGCGCAGCGCAGGCCGAGCTTTCGGGTGATCCAGATGGCCAGCAAGGGCAGGCACAGCCCGAGCGCGGTGACGGCCACGAGCAGCATGCCGAGTTCGCTGTAGTCGGCAGGCAGCTTGATGGCGTTGCTTGCAGCATCCCTCACCTCGCGCGTGATGGTGAAGATCTCGTTCAGGTATTTCGTGCCCAGTTGCGAGGCGGACAGGGCGAGGTTGGTAAATGAGGCCATGACGGCAAAGAAGGTCGCCTTGAGGTGTGGCGGGGCCGAGTTCGCAATCCACGCCAGCATCGGCACCATGGCCACCTGACCGAGCGGTGATTCGAGCGCGGTGTTGGCAATGGCGATGAAGCGCGCATCGACAATGCCGCCGGTCATGCTTGCGGTCCATTCGTGCAGGCCGTGATACATCCCGATGATGGGCAGGGTCAGCACGGTGGCGGCAAGGGTCAGGAAGATGACGATGGAGGCAATCGGCTTCTCTGCCATGAAGCGGCGGAACAGGAACAGCCCCGCCAGGGTCAGGGCGCTGGTGATGAGATCCAGCCTGGACAGGAAGGACTGGTCGAAACCGAGTTCGTCGATCATCCACCAGCCGGCGCCGGCCCCGGTTCCCGGCATGGCGCGAAACACGAAGATGACGATGGCCGTGCCAAGCAGGGTGCGGGCGGGCTCCGGCGGGAGCTCGCGCAGCAACCGGCCCATCATCATTGCGATCACGGCGAAGGAACCGACAAAGATGATCTCCTGGCCATATTCGATACCGGACAGACCCACCGTGAGCGTCAGCGCGACGAAGGCGGCGCTGCCGCCCAGAATCCACCAGTTAGGCTGGGTTTTCTCTTCCGGATCATGCACCAGGCGGTCGATCTCGCGCTGGCTGTGACCCAGGCCGGCGAGGCGGCGCGCTTCGGCGCGCTTGAGGAAGCCTGCGAGCACCACGCCACTGACCGACAGCAGCGGGATGACGAGCGCCATCTCGTAGATCTGAAGGTAGATCGCGACCTTTTCCACCTCCGGCAGGTTCTCCGCGCCCTGGAACATCACCACGTTGGCAATGGAGACGAGCACGCTGCCGCCGATGATCGCCACCCGGCCGAGCATCTGCATCGTGGTGTGCATCAGCCGGATGGTGTTGGCTGCGATCGGCTTGCCGGCGGCGTCGATACGGGGAACGGCTTCGACCGTCATCGCGTCGGCGACTGCGTCCTGCATGACGTAGCCCACCGGTGCGAGCAGGGCCGAGAGCACGAACCAGGCTTCGACCGGCATGACTGTGCGCATGGCCGAGGGTTGTCCAATGAGGCCGCACATGATCAGCAGGCTGGCGGCAATCAGGCTCGCGCCCAGATACACCAGCCCGCTCTTGTAGCGCCACAGCAGATCGACCATGTGGCCGATGGGCATCTTCAGCGCCCACGGGATGCCGGCCCAGAAGCCGAGTGCGGCGAGAAAGGCGGCCGAGAGCTCGAGATAGTCCTTGATGAAGAAGGTCCCGACGATGCCGGTGAGCCCGGACACGCCGGCGGCGCAATAGACCATCAGCGGCGGGAGGTAGGAAAGTCGCATCTCGCGACCGAGTTCGAGGATGTTGCGATCAATCCAGCGATATACCGCACTCAGCATTCAGTAGACCTTCCAGGGGTGTGTGTTCAGCGGTTGAGCAGGCTTTCGATCCAGGGCAGGATCCATGGCAGAGACAGGGCGGTGACCAATCCGTTCAGGCCCATGGCGAGGGCCGCAAAGGCGCCGGCCTGTTCGCTGACCTGGAAGGCGCGCGCGGTGCCGATGCCATGCGAGGCAATGCCGATGGCGAAGCCGCGCACGGCGTGGTCCTCGATGCGCAGCCACTGATAGATGTAGCGTGCGCCGACGGCGCCGAGGATGCCGGTCATGATCACCAGCACTGCGGTCAGCGAAGGCAGGCCGCCCAGGCGCTCGGCGACGGCCATGGCGATCGGTGTGGTGACGCTCTTGGGCGCGAGCGACATCAGCGACTCGCGGCTGGCGCCCAGCGCTGCGCCGATGGCGTAGGCCGACAGCGCCGCGGTGAGCGACCCGGCCAGCAGGCTGATCAGGAGCGGTCCGGCCATGGCCTTCAGGCGCGGCCACTGTGCATGCAGCGGAATGGCCAGCGCCACCGTGGCAGGGCCGAGCAGGAAGTGCACGAACTGGGCACCGTCGAAGTAGGTGGTGTAGGGCGTGCCGGTCAGCAGCAGCACGCTGGCAAGCATCGCCACGGCGATCAGGACCGGGTTGGCCAGCGGGTGAAAGCCGAGCCGCTTGTAGATCCAGAAGGCGGCCTGGTAGGCGATCAGGGTCAGGGTGAGGCCGAGCAGCGGGGTGGTCGAGAGATAGACCCAGATCTCGTTCAGGTCGCCGTTCACGACGGACGCTCCGGATGGCGGCTGCGCTTGCCGAGCGCGCGCAACAGCAGCGCGGTCAGGGCAATGGTCAGGAAGGTGCTGCCCAGGAGCGCAGCGGTCAGCGGCAGCCATTCTTCGGCAAGCCGGCTGCCGTACAGGATCACCCCGGTTCCTGCTGGCACGAACAGCAGCGACAGATGCTGCAGCAGTGACCCCGCAGTGTCGCGCAGGGATTCACTCGGCCCGCCGCGCAGCATCAGGGCGGCAAACAGCAGGGCCATGCCGATCACCGGGCCCGGCACGGGCAGGGCGAAGGCGCGCACGATCACTTCGCCGACGAGCTGAAATACGAGCAGAAGGGTGAGGGCCTGAAGCATGGCAGTTCTCCATTCGGACGGAAGCGGAAGCTTAACCCGCCGCGGCTGGCGGTGCGCCGTGGGGCGGCGGCCAGGTTCAGAGCAGGGCGTGCCCTGCGGTGCGGATCACGATGCCCACGGCAGCGCCGAAGACCGCTGGCTTCCATACCTTGGTCACCCGCCGGCCGGCAGAAATCAGCACCGCCACGCCGGGGACATCGAGCGGGCTGATGAGAAAGCCTGCGCTGCTGTTGAGTGTGGTCACCGTGGCGGAGCCGGCTTTCAGCATGTCGTCCATCACCCCCATCATTGCGGTGCCGCCGGCAATGAACTTGGTGAGCGTGGGCAGGATCAGCGCGGGGTCGATACCGACCATGGTCAGGCCCGGGGCAAGCAGCTGGGTCAGCAGGTCGATGGTGCCCGTCAGACGCAGCACCATGACCGCGACCAGGGCCAGCACCAGCATCGGAATCGCGCCGATGGCAATCTTGAAGGCTTCGGCCCCAGCGCGGTTGATGACGTCGAGCACCCCCTTGGCGTCGTCGGCCACCCGGTGGTGGAGGGTTTCGTCCAGCGGCGCTTCAGCCGCCGACAGGCCGCGGCCGAACAGATGGTAGGTGACCGCTGCCGCAACCAGACCGCCGATTGCGGACAGCATCAGGGTGGGGCCGAAGGCCAGGCCCATCGCTGCCATCGGGAAGGTGACGTTGCCCTGAGCCATCGCCAGCACCATGGCGAGGGTGGCCGCAATATGGCGGTCGGAGCAGCCTCGGCTCTCCATCATGGTGAGCGTGGCAACGGGCGCCGCGAAGCTCACGAAGCTGATCTGCAACGCCGCAAACACGCCCAGCCCGGTGAGGCCGAGGGGGCGCAGCGCAGGGGTGATGCGTGCGATGACCACGTCGATAAGGCCCTTTGCTTCGAGCAGGCGCATCAGCGAGAGCATCACCACCATGATCGGAAGGAGCACGAAGAGCGAGAGCTCGACTGCCGAGCGGCCGGCGCGCAGGATGATGTCGGTGAGCAGGTCCATGGCAAGGGATCGTTTGTGCAGTGCGGCGATCGTAGCCTGAAACGGGTGTGTCGGGGACGCTTGCCGCGGGCAAGAGTGGAGCCCGCAGCCGCTGCCGAGGGTAGAATGTCGGCATGAAAACGCGCTCATCCCATCTGACTTCCCGCTCACTGGCCCTGTCCGCGCTGCTGGCGCTGCCCCTTCCCGCCCTTGCGGACCAGGCTTTTACAGACTGTCTCGATCGCCTGCGTACCGAGGCGGCTCAGCATGGTGTCACGCAGTCGACCTTCGACGCGCATGCCGCAGGACTTGAGCCCGACATGGCCGTGCTCGGCTTCCTCGATGCGCAGCCGGAGTTCGTTACGCCGATCTGGGACTACATCGCGGCACTGGTCGACGATGAGCGCATTGCCGATGGGCGGGCGATGCTCGAGCAGTGGGGTGAAGTGCTGCAAAGGGTGGAAGCCGTCTATGGCGTCGATCCCGCCACGGTGGTCGCGGTGTGGGGCGTCGAGAGCAACTTTGGCCGTAACTTTGGCAGCCGGCCCTTGCTGACATCGCTGTCGACCTTGTCGTGTTTCGGGCGCCGGCAGTCATTCTTCAAGGGCGAGTTCTTCACCACGCTGAAGATCATCCA
Source organism: Parazoarcus communis (assembly GCF_003111645.1). Lineage (NCBI taxonomy): Bacteria > Pseudomonadati > Pseudomonadota > Betaproteobacteria > Rhodocyclales > Zoogloeaceae > Parazoarcus > Parazoarcus communis. Next base: position 2,236,045 of record NZ_CP022187.1, on the reverse strand, counting down.
GGAAGGCCATGTCGCACCCGAGCGCCTTACCGGTTCCTGGGCGGGCGCCTTTGGTCACACCCAGTTCATGCCATCCACCTTCATGCGCCTGGCAGTCGACTTCGACCGCGACGGACGCCGGGATCTGGTCGACAGCGTGCCCGACGCGCTGGCATCGACCGCCAACTTCCTGCGCCGTGCAGGATGGCGTACCGAGGAACGGTGGGGCTTCGAGGTGGCCTTGCCCGCAGGCTTTGACGCCGGTCTTGCCGGACGCCGCAGCAAGCGGCCGGCGCGCGACTGGGTTAAGTACGGGCTGACGCAGGTCGATGGCAGCCCGCTGCCGGAAGAGACGCCGGTCAGTGGCCTGTTGTTGCCGGCTGGCAAGGAAGGCCCGGCCTTCCTCGTCGGACGCAATTTCGACGCGCTCTACGGCTATAACGCGGCCGAAAGCTATGCGCTTGCGATCGCGCATCTCTCCGATCGCCTGCGTGGCGGCAGCGCATTTGCTGCGCCCTGGCCGACGGACGATGCCGGGCTGTCGCGGGCCGAGCGCCGTGAGCTGCAGCGCCTGCTGCTGGATCGTGGGCACGACATCGGTGAGGTTGATGGCATGATCGGCTCCCGCACACGCGAGGCGCTGAAACTGGAGCTGGAAGCGCTCGGGCTGAAGAGCGACGGGCGTGCGGGTCAGGCCGCACTGAGGGCCTTGCGCGAGGCCGGACCCGGCCCGCGCTGAGACGGGTCAGGCGTCCGGGTGACTGGCCCGGTGGCGGTCCATCCAGTCCTGCAGCGCGTCGGGCGGCATGGGTTTGCCCAGCAGATAGCCCTGGTATTCGCCGCAGCGGGCCGCAACCAGATGTTCGATCTGGGCGGGTGTTTCCACGCCTTCCGCGATCACGCCCATGCCCAGGTTGCGTGCCATCGACAGGATGGTGGCCACGATCGAGATGTCGTCGTGGTCGTCCGGAATGCCCTCGACAAAGCTGCGGTCGATCTTGAGCCGGTCGACCGGCAGGCGCTTCAGGTAGCTCAATGAGGAGTAGCCGGTGCCGAAATCGTCGATCGCAAGGCTGACGCCCAGTGTCTTGACCCGATGCAGTTCGACGATGCATTCCTCGACGCGCTTGAGCACATGCCCTTCGGTAATTTCGAGCTCGAGCAGGCTGGGCGCCAGGCCGCTGCGATTGAGTGCCCCTTTCACGGTGTCGAAGAGCTTGTCCTGCGACACCTGATGGCTCGACAGATTGACCGCAACCCGCAAAGGATGGCCGGCCTGTGCCCACTGCCGGGCCTGGGCGCAGGCCGTGTTCAGCACCCATTCGCCGATCTGGCCGATGAGGCCGATCTCTTCCGCGAGCGGGATGAAGCGGTCGGGCGGCACCAGCCCGCGTTCCGGATGCTGCCAGCGCACCAGCGCCTCTACACCCACCAGCTGGCCGTTCGCACACGCCGCCTGGGGCTGGTAGAACAGGCGCAGTTCATCACGCTCGATGGCACGACGCAGTCCGCTCTCGAGCTCGAAGCGTTCGCGGCTGATGCGGGTCTGTTCGGCCGTGTAGAAACGATAGGTGCTGCGCCCCTGTTCCTTGGCTTCATACATGGCTGAATCGGCGCAGCGCAGCAGGGCTTCGCTGCTGTCTCCGTCGCTCGGGAAGATGCTGATCCCGATGCTGCCGCCGACGAAGATCTCGTGCCCATCCAGAGTCACCGGCGACTCGAGCGTGGCCAGAAGCTTCACGGCAACCCGCGCGGCATCGTCCGGGCCTTCGACGTCTTCGATAATGACGACGAACTCGTCTCCGCCCTGACGGGCAAGGGTATCCTGCTGGCGCACTGTCGAATGAAGCCGGTGGGCAACCTCCTGCAGCAGGCGGTCGCCCACAGGGTGGCCGAGGCTGTCGTTTACGTGCTTGAAGCGGTCGAGGTCGATGAACAGCAGCGCCACACGGCTTTCGCTCCGGCGCCCTCGTTCCAGTGCGTGCTCGAGGCGGTCGGCGAGCAGGCTGCGGTTGGGCAGGCCGGTCAGCGGGTCATGCTGGGCAAGGTGACGGATGCGGTCCTCGGCCTGCTTCTTGTCACTGATGTCCGAGAGCATGGCGATGTAATGGCGTGGCTTGCCGCTGTCGTCGAGCACCGCATTGATGCTGCACCAGGCAGGGAAGGTTTCCCCGTAGCGGCGCATCAGACGGACTTCACCGTGCCACTCGCCGGCCTCATCAACTCCACGCCAGAGTTCGTTGCACATGCTGCCCTCATCCGTGTTGATGCACAGGGCCTGACTCATCGTTCTGCCGCGCAATTCCACGAGGCCGAAGCCGGTAATGGTGTGGCAGGCCTCATTGGTCTCCAGAATGTGGTGCGTCGCGTCAAGAATGAGCACGGCCTGCGGGCTGCCCTCGAAGACGGATGCCGCCAGTGCCATGCTCTCGCTCATCTCGCCCAGCTTTCGTGATTGCTGCACGACCTTGTCTGCGACCGGGCGAATGGCGCGCGCCGTCAGCCACGCGCCTCCAAGGACGAGCAGGGTGATCATCAGCAGCGGGCTCGCAAGACGAAACAGGACCGGCGTATCGAAGGCGCGCGCAGGGGTGACCAGCGCAAGACCCCAGCCCGGCATCTCGGGCAGGGGCGCATAGGCCACCATGCTGGCCGACCCGTCGCTTCGTTCAAACCCGTCCAGCCCGGTCATGCCGCCCGCAGCACGTTCAAGGAAGGCCTGTTCCGGCTGCCCCGCATCCAGCAGCCGACCGCCGGGCGTCAGACGGTTGAACTCCACCACTGCCTGGTCGGTGCTGTTGAACAGGAGCTGGCGGGTGTTGTGCTCGCCTTTAGGTTCATTGTTGAGCAGTTCGTCGAGTGCCGCCATCTCGAAGGAGAGAATGTCGGTGCCTGCGCGAGCACCGTCGCGCGACAGAACGGGGGCGCTCACCAGCAGCATGATCTTGTCGTCGATGCGCAGCGGTCCGCACGCGACGGGTTCCTTCGACGAGGCGATCTGCAGGAGGGATGCGGGGATCTGCTGACCGATCTCGATGACCGGATCATTGCCCTTGTCGAGTCGCACCAGTCCCGCAATGTTTCTGCCCTGACTCAGCGCGTCACGAATGCGCGGGGCGGAGTATTCGACCAATTCCGACCTGTCGATCTCCCACCGGTTATAGGCCTCGAGCTGATCGCGGATGCCGCTGCGACTGGCGATCTGGCGTGCGATGTCGTGGGCCTTGCCGATGAACTGTCCGGCAGAGCGGGCACGGGCGCGGGCGTCCTCGACATAGGCGGTCGCGGCACGATCATGCGCATCGTGGTAAAGCGGAATGGCGGTCGCAATGGCAACCAGCAGGCCTGTCAACAGGATGCCGATGGTGGCGTAGATCCGGATTCGCCGCTGGAGCCGGATGCTATAGGCGAGGTTCATGGAACAGTATAAAAGCCATCATTCGTGCATGGTTATGCGTGCGGCCATTCGCAGCCGTGGCGAGAGGTGCAGGCGAGGCGTGCAGGGCGTGCCCTGAACGTGGGCGCAGGCAGGGACGGTGATTGCACCGTACCCCCTGTCATCCGTGGTTCAGCGTCCGGCGACTTTCATCTGCTCGATCAGGATGGAGCCACAATGCTTGGCGCCGCGCGGCAGCGCGTCGTTGCCGATCGCCACAATGTTGCGGAACATGTCGCGCAGGTTGCCCGCAATCGTGACTTCCTCGACCGCGTGCTTGATCTTGCCTTTCTCCACCCAGAAACCGGCTGCGCCGCGCGAGTAATCGCCGGTGACGTAATTGACGCCGTGGCCGAGCAGTTCGGTCACCAGCAGGCCTTTGTCCATGTTGCGGATCATGGCCTCGAGGCCGTCTTCGCCGGCGCTGACCCGGAGGTTGTGCGAGCCGCCGGCATTGCCGGTGGTCTGCATGCCGAGCTTGCGCGCGGAGTAGCTGGACAGGAAATAGCCTTGCAATACGCCGTCGATGACGACATCACGGTCGTGCGTGGCCACGCCTTCGCCGTCGAAATAGCCCGAACCGAAGGCTTTCTTGAGGTGGGGGCGCTCGGCAATGCTGACGATGGGCGAGAACACCTGCTGACCGAGGCTGTCGAGCAGGAAGCTTGACTTGCGATACAGCGAGCCGCCGCTGACGGCCTGCACGAAGTTGCCGATCAGTGCCACCGCCAGCGGCGCTTCAAAGATGACCGGCACCTTGCAGGTCCGGATCTTCCTGGCGCCGAGTCGTGCCAGTGCGCGCTCGCCGGCAATGCGGCCCACGTCGGCTGCGCTCATCAGGTCGGCCGCGTCGCGCCGCGAGTCATACCAGAACTCGCGCTGCATGTGCTCGCCTTCACCCGCGATCACCGAGCACGACAGGCCCTGACGGCTGCTGGCGTAACCGCCCATGAAGCCGAGGCTGTTGGCGGATACGAAGTGCGACTGCTGGATGGAGACGTTCGCGCCCTCCGAGTTGCTGATCTTCGGGCTCACGCCGAAAGCGGCCGCCTCGCATTCGCGAGCAAGGTCGAGCGCACCGTCCACCGTGATGTCCCACGGGTGGAAAAGATCGAGGTCGGGGCAGTCCTTCGCCATCAGGGCCTTGTCGGCGAGGCCGGCGCAAGGGTCGGGCGCGGTGAAGCGGGCGATGGAGAGCGCTGCATCCACCGTGGCCTTCAGCGCAGCCTTGGAGAAGTCCGAGGTGCTCGCGTGTCCGCGTTGCTGCCCGAGGTACACCGTGATGCCGATGCCCTTGTCGCGGTTGTACTCGATTGTGTCCACTTCGCCCTTGCGTACGGCGACCGACTGACCAAAGCCTTCGGATACGTCGGTTTCGCAGGCGGAGGCGCCGCGTTTCTTCGCGTACTTGAGGATATCTGCGGCGATTTCACGCAAATGAGGCTGGGAGAAAGAGAAGCCGGAAGCGGACATGGACTGAAGACCGGTAAGCAAAGGCTATAATCTTAACCCGATCCCGCCCGATGCTTGCCCTACGATGGTTTCTCACGCTGATTCACCCCGTTCCAACGGCCCGCACGACGACGAGTCCGAGTACGAGCCGCCGAGCAAGAGCAGCCGCAAGCGCGCGATGCAGGCGCTGCAGGACCTCGGCGCCGAGCTCGTCGCCCTGCCGCCGACCCGCCTGCGCAAGGTGCCGCTGCCCGAATCCCTGTTCATCGCCATCCGCGATGCGCAACGTCTGACCCGCAGGGATGAAGCCCTGCGCCGTCAGATGCAGTACATCGGCAAGCTGATGCGCAGCGTTGATCCCGAACCGATTCAGGCGCAGCTGGAGCTTTTCCGCGGCGCATCGTCGGCCGAGGTGGCGCGTCAGCACCGGCTGGAAAAGCTGCGCAGCGACCTCGTCGAGGACGAGAAGGTCATCGAGTACGTGGTCGAGACCTGGCCGGACGTTGATATCCAGCACCTGCGCACCCTGCGCCGCAATGCGATCAAGGAGCGTGAGCAGAACAAACCGCCCAAGGCCTTCCGCGAGATCTTCAAGGTCTTGCGCGATCTCGACCGTGCCGGTGCGGCAGAGGAAGCGGGCGACGAGGATGAACCCGACGATAGCGACGACGTGGAGCGTGCATGAGCGAACACATCAAGATCGGCCTGGTCTCGATCAGTGACCGGGCCTCGGACGGCCGTTACGAAGATCAGGGCATTCCTGCGCTGAAGGACTGGCTGGGCAAGGCACTGACCTCGCCGTGGTCGGCCGAGACGCGCCTGATTCCGGACGAGCGGCCGGTCATCGAGCAAACCCTGATCGAGCTCGCAGATGAGGCCGGGTGTTCGCTGATTCTCACTACCGGTGGCACCGGTCCTTCGCCGCGCGACGTCACCCCTGAGGCGACGCTGGCGGTGGGCGACAAGGAGATGCCCGGCTATGGCGAAGAGATGCGTCGCATCAGTCTGAATTTCGTGCCCACGGCAATTCTGTCGCGGCAGGTCGCGGTGATCCGTGGCAAGACCCTGATCATCAACCTGCCGGGGCAGCCGAAGTCGATCAAGGAGACCCTCGAAGGGGTGCGCGCGGCCGATGGCTGCGTGGTCCATGTCGGCATCTTTGCAGCCACGCCCTACTGCATCGACCTCATGGGTGGCCCCTATGTCGAAACCGATGAAGCCGTGATCAAGGCCTGGCGGCCGAAGCACGCAATCCGGCCAAAACAGGACTGAGCGCAGCCTCGGTCCGTATCCGGTAGACCGGCCCCGCCCGCGCACACGCTGCGCAGACGGGGCCGATGTTCATTTGGGCACGATGCGAATGACCTTGCCCTTGAGCGAGGGTGCCACCGGCGGCGGGGTGGACAGCTGCCGGCGTCGCTCCTGCTCGCGCCACCAGGCGCGAAGCCCCAGCAGTGCGGCGAGGATCAGGCTGTAGACCACCGGCTGCAGGATGTCCGCCTTCACCAGCCACCAGTAATGCAGCACGCCGAAGATCGCGATGGCGTAGATCGAGCGGTGCAGCGCCTGCCAGCGTCGGCCGCCGAGGCGCTTGATCGCCGCGTTGGTCGAGGTCGCTGCGAGCGGCACCATCAGCACCAGCGCGGTGAAGCCGACGGTGATGTAGGGACGCTTCAGGATGTCCTTGGCGATGGCCGCCCAGTCGAAGAACTGATCCAGCCACAGATAGATGGCGAAGTGCGCCGCGCCGTAGGCGAAAGCGAACAGGCCGAGCATGCGGCGCAGGCGTACCAGCCAGTGCAGGCCGGTATAGCGCCGCAGTGGCGTGATGGCGAGCGTGATCAGCAGGAAACGCAGGGTCCAGCTGCCGGTGGCGTGGGTGATGTACTCGATCGGGTTGGCGCCGAGCTGGTCGGCCCGCCAGCCGAGGACGAGCTGGGCGCCGGGAATCAGGCACAACAGGAAGAGAAAAGCCTTGATGGCGCCGATCTGGTCGGCGCTGACGGTTCGCATTGCAGGGTTCATCTGGCGAGGATACTCAGAACTGCCTGCGCAGGTCCATGCCCTGATAGAGGCTGGCAACCTGTTCGGCATAGCCGTTGAACATCAGCGTGGGGCGCTTGCGGAAATCGCCGATGCGACGCTCGGTGGCCTGGCTCCAGCGCGGATGATCCACCTCCGGATTCACGTTCGAGTAGAAACCGTACTCCTGCGGCGCCGACTTGTTCCAGGCGGTTGCGGGCTGGGTCTCGTGCAGGCGGATGGCGACGATGGATTTCGCGCTCTTGAAGCCGTACTTCCAGGGCACGACCAGCCGCACTGGCGCACCGTTCTGATTCGGCAGCACTTCGCCGTACAGGCCGAGCGCCAGAATGGTGAGCGGATGCATGGCCTCATCCAGACGCAGACCCTCGGTGTAGGGCCAGTCGAGAATCTGGCGGCGGGTCATGATCTTGGGATCGTAGTGGGTGACGAACTCGACATACTTTGCGCTCCCCAGCGGATCGACCTGCTTGAGCAGGGCGGCGAGCGGAAAACCCACCCAGGGCACGACCATCGACCAGGCCTCGACGCAGCGCAGGCGATAGATGCGCTCTTCCAGCGGCGCCAGCTTGAGCAGCTCGTCGATGTCGAAGGTACGCGGCTTGCCCACGAGGCCTTCAACCCGCACGGTCCAGGGCCGCGTCTGCAGCACGCCGGCATTCATCGCCGGATCTTCCTTGCCAGTGCCGAACTCGTAGTAGTTGTTGTAGCCGGTGACCGCCTTGTATGGGGTCTGTTCTTCGCTGATGCTGAATGGCGAGGCTTGCAGTGGCGACAGCTTCATCGGCGCGGCGTCGGCGGCGCGCGGCAGGCCGTTCCACAGTGCAGCGCCCGCAATCACGCCCGCACCCGCCTTGAGCAGGAAGCGACGGCGGTCCTCGAACAGGGCGCGCGGCGTGATCTCGGATGCGGCGATATCGTCAGGGCGTTTGATGAGCATGATCGTGGTCCGTGTTTGGGAGAGTGCGGCAGGGTTATCAGTCAGTCGCTGGACGGTGGCGGATTCTTACACCGGTTGGTGCGTTTGCTGCCGATCCCGGCCTGGGGCTCCCGTATGACGTGGCGCAAGCGAAAGGGTTCTCGATGCGGTCCGGCTTACAGCCGGAACATGCCTGGTGCGTGATCCTTGTGGCGGCAGGCCGGTGCCCTTGTTTTCGACCGGGGCGCAGTGTTGCGGGGACTTGGGCTAGAATCGAGGGCTTACTTCAGCCTGAACGCAGGGTTTTCATCATGTCCGCCTCAATGAAGATTCATATCGACGACGTCCGCATTTCCGAAATCAAGGAACTGGTGCCGCCCGCGCACGTGCTGCGGGAGTTTCCGGCGACACCGAAAGCGGCTGAAGTTGCATACGAGGCACGTCAGGCCATCCATCGCATTCTTTACGGCGCGGATGATCGCCTGCTGGTGGTGATCGGGCCCTGTTCGATCCACGACGCCAAGGCCGCGCTCGAATATGCGCACAAGCTGAAGGCCGAGGCTGACCGCCTCAAGGGCGACCTGCTGATCGTGATGCGTGTCTATTTCGAGAAGCCGCGCACCACGGTAGGCTGGAAGGGGCTGATCAACGACCCCTACCTCGACAACAGCTATGCCATCAACGAGGGCGTTCGCCTCGCACGCAAGCTGCTGTGGGAAGTCAACGAGATCGGGTTGCCGGCGGGCACCGAGTTTCTCGACATGATCACCCCGCAGTACATTGCCGACCTCATCGCCTGGGGCGCCATCGGTGCGCGTACGACCGAAAGCCAGGTCCATCGCGAACTGGCTTCGGGCCTGTCGTGCCCGGTCGGGTTCAAGAACGGTACTGACGGCAACGTGCGAATCGCGGTGGATGCGATCAAGGCGGCACAGGCACCGCACCATTTCCTCAGCGTGACCAAGGCCGGGCATTCGGCCATCGTCACCACCCGCGGCAACGAGGACTGCCACGCCATCCTGCGCGGCGGCAAGGCACCGAACTACGACGCCGAGAGCGTGGATGCCGCGTGCAGGGATCTTGCCGCCGGCGGTGTGCCGGGCAAGGTGATGGTCGACTTCTCTCACGCCAACAGTCGCAAGCAGCACCGTCTGCAGATCGAGGTGGCAAAGGATGTTGCCGGTCAGATGGCGGCAGGCGAGGACCGCATCATCGGTGTGATGGTCGAGTCCCACCTCAAGGAGGGCCGTCAGGACCTCCAGCCGGGCGTTGAGCTGGAGTACGGCAAGAGCATCACCGATGCCTGCATCGGCTGGGAAGACAGCGTGCTGGTGCTCGACGTGCTCGCAGAGGGTGTGCGTCAGCGCCGGGTGAAGCGGGCCGCAGAGATGGAATGAGCGCCGGGAGTGAGCGCCGGGAGTGAGCACCAACCGAGGCCTGAATCGAAACGGGGACGATGCGTCCCCGTTTTTCATTGCAGGGTGCAATTCCTGTTCATGCAGCGGCGCGCTCAGTAGAACATTTTTTCCAGGTCGACCGAGGAGCGTCGCCCGAGTGCAGGGTAATGCGCGGCCAGCCAGGTCTTGGTGCGGGCCCGGCCCTGGTCCCGGAGCATGTTCACGAAGGCCAGGCTCGGCGTCAGCCGCGTCACTGATGCGAGCTGGCTGAGCAGTTCGTCGGCCTCGATCAGATGGAAGTGGGTGCGTTGCAGGCGCCGTTCCAGTCGGCCCCGGGGCATCAGTCCGCCACCGGCAAATTCGCGGGCGTGGGCAAACATGCGCATCTCGCGCAAGAAGGTGGAGTTGAAGGCAAGGTCGAGCGAGCGCGCCCGGATCTCGTCCGCACTGCGGGGCGTTTCACCGTGCAGCAAGGGGCTGAGCAGCACCAGCATGATGTCGTGGGTAGCGCAGTCGTAGAACAGCGGGAACACCGCGGGATTGGCTGAGTAGGCGCCGTCCCAGTAGGGTTCGCCGTCGATCTCGATCGCGCGGTGCAGTGAAGGCAGGCAGGCCGAGGCAAGCACTGCCGCCGCGTTCATCTCGTTGGCGGTGAACAGCCTGAGTTTGCCGGTGTTGGCATGCGTGGCCGCGACGAAGAGCTTGACCGGACACGCCGCGCGCAGCTGATCGAAATCGATCTGCGCTGTGAGGATGTCGCGCAGGGGATCGACGTCGAAAGGGTTGAGCTGTTCCGGCGAGAAGTTGCGCGCCCACTGCATCATCATACGGATGCCGGCAGACAGACCGGCGCCGGATTCGTCGTCCGCGCCGAATGGCAGGTCCGCCGGTGCGCTTGCGGCGATTGCGTGCCAGAACTGTTCAAGCGCGGCGCGCGCGCCGTCTCGCCCGCCCTGCAGCAGTCCGCTGGCCAGCACCACTGCGTTCATTGCGCCCGCGCTGGTGCCACTGACACCGTCGAAACCCAGGCGGCCGTCTTCCAGCAAGGCATCGAGCACGCCCCAGGTGAATGCGCCATGGGCGCCGCCGCCCTGCAGGGCGAGGCTGACGGTATGAGAGGGGTGGTGGCGAAACAGCATGGAATGGACTCCCTTGCCCGGTCGGCAGCCTCAAGCATGCGCGCACGCTCGCGCGCTGTCAGCCTGCATGTGAATGCTACTGCGGGCGTGTTTCGAATTGAAGTGGTCCATGTTTCGCGTCGGGCCGGCGACGGTGCTTGCGCCCGGCCGGGCCTGGCCCGATCATCTCGGTTCAGCTGCACGGTGGGTTCGCCGGGTGGCCAGACAACAGGGGAACGATTCAATTGCAGGAGGGAGAGGCAGGCGCTTCGTCGGAAGCGGCCGAGAGTGCGGCGATTTCGCGCAAGATCATTCACTGCGATTGCGACTGCTTTTACGCTGCGGTGGAGATGCGCGACAACCCCGCGCTGGTCGGGTTGCCGGTGGCCGTCGGCGGGCGTGCGGAGACGCGCGGCGTGATCGCGACCTGCAACTACGAAGCCCGTGCCTTTGGCGTGCATTCGGCGATGTCGACCATGCGTGCGCTGAAGCTGTGCCCGCAGCTCATTCTGCTGCCGCCCGATTTCGAGCGCTACCGAGCGGCTTCCCGTCACATCCTCGACATTTATCGCGACTACACGCCGCTGGTGGAGCCGCTGTCGCTGGATGAGGCCTATCTCGACGTCAGTGGCGTCGAGCGCTGCAAGGGGTCGGCCACGCTGATGGCGCAGGAAATCCGTGCCCGCATCCACGACGAGGTAGGCATCACCGCGTCGGCCGGCATTGCGCCGAACAAGTTCATTGCCAAGGTGGCGAGCGACTGGAACAAGCCGAATGGACAGTTCGTCGTGCGTCCGCAGGATGTGGACGCGTTCGTCGCGGCGCTGCCGGTGAAGAAGCTCTTTGGTGTAGGCAAGGTGACCGCGGCAAAGCTGAGCCGGCTGGGGGTTGAGACCTGTGCCGATCTGCGCAGCTGGCGTCTGGTCGATCTGTCGCGCGAGTTCGGCAGCTTCGGGGCGGCGCTCTACCGCCTGTGCCGGGGAATCGACGAGCGCCCAGTGCGCAGCGACCGTATCCGCAAGTCCCTATCGGTGGAGACGACGTATGTGACCGATCTCCCCGATCTGGCCGCCTGCCGCGGCGCGCTGCCTGCGCTGATCGACGAGTTTTTCCGCCGTTTCGATCGCGCACGCGAGCTGCGCCCTGTGCACAAGGCCGTCGTGAAGATCAAGTTTGCCGATTTCTCGCAGACGACCGTGGAGTGCGTGTCCGCAGCGCCGGATGCCGGGATCTGGACGGCGCTGCTTGACGAGGGCTACGTTCGCCGCAGCTTGCCTGTGCGCCTGCTCGGGGTCGGGGTTCGTTTCGCCGAAACCGGTCTCGAGCAGCGCGGCATGGAGCAGATCGCGTTGTTCGGCGACGACGGAAGCTCCTGAGTTCAGGAGCTCCGGCCGCAACCGGGATCAGGCATTCTTGCGCTTCTGCCACAGTACATCGCCGCGACCGCCTGCGCGATTGAGCACCCGGCCGAGGACGAAGAGCAGGTCCGACAGGCGGTTCAGGTACTGGCGGGGGCCGTCATTCACCGCCTCTTCGAGCGCCAGTGCCACGAGTGCGCGTTCAGCGCGGCGGCACACCGTCCGGGCGTGGTGGGCAAGGGCTGCAGCACGGGTGCCGCCGGGCAGGATGAAGTCCTTGAGCGGTTCCAGCGGTTCGTTGAGGCGGTCGAGTTCGGCTTCGAGGTGGTCCACCTGTTTTCCGGTGATCATGCTCATGCCCGGAATGCACACTTCACCGCCAAGATCGAACAGGTCGTGCTGGACATTGGTCATCAGCAACTGCACATCTTCCGGCAGTTCCTCGCACAGCAGCAGGCCGATGATGGCATTCACCTCGTCCACCTCGCCAAGCGCGTGGATACGCAAGCTGTTCTTCGATACCCGCTTGCCGTCGCCGAGGCCGGTGGTGCCGGCGTCGCCGGTGCGGGTGTAGATCTTGGAAAGTCGGTGTCCCATGCTTGTCTCTGTTATTGAGTTGACGTGAACGTAAATTATAGAGGACTGCGTCGGGTGCAGTGCGCTCGCAGACGTGCTTGGTGCTCATGATAAACTGATGCATTCGCCTGCTGCGCCGGGTAACTCGTCCTGTCTGAATGCCAACCCCATGAAATCTGCCGAAATTCGCGACAAGTTCCTCAAGTTCTTCGAATCCAAGGGCCACCAGATCGTGGCCTCTTCGTCGCTGGTGCCGCACGAAGACCCGACCCTGCTGTTTACCAACGCGGGCATGAACCAGTTCAAGGACGTCTTTCTTGGCTTTGACAAGCGGCCCTATACCCGCGCGACCACGTCGCAGAAGTGCGTCCGTGCCGGTGGCAAGCACAACGACCTCGAAAACGTGGGCTATACCGCGCGTCACCACACCTTTTTCGAGATGCTGGGCAACTTCAGCTTCGGCGACTACTTCAAGCGTGAAGCGATCACCTACGCCTGGGAGTTGCTGACCGAAGTGTTCAAGCTGCCCAAGGACAAGCTCTGGGTGACGGTGTATGCCGAGGACGACGAGGCTTACGATCTGTGGACGAAGGAAGTGGGCGTGCCTGCCGAGCGTGTCATCCGCATTGGTGACAACAAGGGCGGGCGTTACGCGTCGGACAACTTCTGGATGATGGGCGACACCGGCCCCTGCGGCCCGTGTACCGAGGTCTTCTACGATCACGGCGAGCACATCTGGGGCGGCCCCCCGGGATCGCCCGAGGAAGACGGCGACCGCTACATCGAGATCTGGAACAACGTGTTCATGCAGTTCAACCGCGACGAGGCTGGCGTGATGCATCCGCTGCCCAAACCGTCGGTGGATACCGGCATGGGTCTGGAGCGGGTGTCGGCTGTGCTTCAGGGTGTGCATGCCAACTACGAGATCGATCTGTTCCAGACGCTGATTGCCGCGGCTGCGCGCGAAACCAGCGCCGCAGACATGGATTCGCCCTCGCTCAAGGTGTTGGCAGACCATATCCGCGCCTGCTCCTTCCTGATTGCCGATGGCGTGATTCCGGGCAACGAAGGTCGCGGCTACGTGCTTCGTCGGATCATCCGTCGTGCAATCCGCCACGGCTACAAGCTCGGTGCACGGGCTGCCTTCTTCAACCGTCTGGTGCCGGATCTGGTCGCCGAGATGGGGGTTGCCTATCCCGAGCTGAAAGAGGGCGAAAAGCGGGTGATGGACGTGCTGCGCCAGGAAGAGGAGCGCTTCTTCGCCACCATCGAGAACGGCATGGCGATTGTCGAGGCCGAGCTCGATGCGATGCAGAAGGCCGGCAAGGCGGTGTTCGACGGTGATACGGCGTTCAAGCTGCACGATACCTACGGTTTTCCGCTCGACCTGACGGCAGACATCTGTCGCGAGCGTGAGGTGACGGTGGATGCTGCCGCCTTCGATGCGGCAATGGCACGCCAGAAAGAGCAGGCCCGTGCGGCCGGCAAGTTCAAGATGACGGCAAACCTCGAATACGAGGGGCCGGCCACCACGTTCCACGGCTACGACCATCTCGAGTCGAAGGGCAACATCCTTGCGTTGTACAAGGATGGCGTCGCGGTCAATGAGCTGGTCGAGGGTGATCTCGGTGTGGTGGTGCTGGACGACACGCCCTTCTATGCGGAGTCCGGTGGCCAGGTGGGCGATCGCGGCGAGCTCAAGGGCGCTGCGGGCATCTTTGCGGTCGAGGACACGCTCAAGATTCAGGCGACGGTGTTCGGCCATCACGGTGTGCTCAAGACCGGCAGGCTGTCGGTGGGGCAGGGCGTCACCGCGAAGGTCGATACCGAGGCCCGCGCGGCAACAGCGCGCAATCACTCGGTCACCCACCTGATGCACAAGGCGCTGCGCGAGATTCTCGGCGCGCATGTGCAGCAGAAGGGTTCGCAGGTCGATCCGGACAAGACCCGCTTTGACTTTGCGCACTCGGCACCGATGACGGCGGAGGAGGTTCGCGAGGTTGAGGAGATCGTCAACCGTGAGATTCTGGCGAACTCGGCGACCGAGGCCGCGGTGATGGGCCTGGAGGATGCGCAGAAGTCGGGCGCGATGATGCTGTTCGGCGAAAAATACGGTGACGAGGTGCGGGTGCTCAGCATCGGCACGTCGAAGGAACTGTGCGGTGGTACGCACGTTGGCCGCACCGGTGACATCGGCCTGTTCAAGGTGGTGATGGAAGGCGGCGTGGCCGCCGGGGTCCGCCGTATCGAGGCGATCACCGGTGAGAACGCGCTGCGTTACCTGCAGGAGCAGGAGCGTCGCGTCCACGGGGTCTCGGCCTTGCTCAAGGTGCAGCCGGATGAGGTTGCCGAGCGCGTGTCGGGCGTGCTCGACAACGTACGCGCTTTGGAGAAGGAAGTGGCGCGCCTGAAGTCGAAGCTGGCCGCGAGCCAGGGCGACGATCTGGTGAATCAGGCGGCAGACGTCAAGGGCGTCAAGGTGCTGGCTGCGGTGCTGGAAGGCGCGGACGTGCCGACGCTGCGCGAGACCATGGACAAGCTCAAGGACAAGCTGAAGTCGGCCGCGATCGTGCTGGCTTCGGTGGTCGATGGCAAGGTGTCGCTGATTGCCGGTGTGACTGCGGATCAGACTGCCAAGGTGAAGGCTGGCGAACTGGTGAACTTCGTTGCGCTGCAGGTGGGTGGCAAGGGCGGCGGCCGTCCCGACATGGCGCAGGCGGGCGGCACCGATCCTGAAAAACTGCCGGCGGCTTTGGCTGGCGTGCAGGGCTGGGTGGACGGCAAGCTGTAAGCTGCTGGCTGTTTCAGGATTGAAAAGCGGTTGTGTGGGCTTTGGCTCATGCAGCCGTTTTTTATTGTGAGGGTGGTTTCCGATGGTCTGTGTTGTCTGAGTGGCGGGACTCCGTGGTCGGCAGCGGTGCCTTCCCGTGCCGGGCAGACGTTCGCGGCCTTCGGCTTCCCGTCGGATGAGGCACTGCGGCGGCGTCGGCGCAAACTCGGTCGCTGCGCGCCCTCAGACATGCGCCGCCTTGTTTCCGCCGCAGCACCTCATCCGACGGCGCTCTCGACAGCCCGTCACGGAAAGGCACCGCTGCCTTTGGTGTTGGCGGATCTCTGAATGGAGGAGAGCCTATGCCTGAGCGTGGTGGCGTTCCCCTTTTCTGCGTTTCAACAGAGTTCTGGCACCGGCGTTGGCATGTGGGTGGGGTGTTTGTGCAGCCGGCGGAGCAAATACCCCGCCCGCGTGCCAGTACGGCACGGGAAAAAGTGCAGCCGATTAAAGAGATGAGCAAAGAAAAAGGCGCCGGGATTTACCCCAGGCGCCTTGTCATCATTCAAGCCTCTTCAGAGATCAGAACGGCAGCTTGATGCCCGGCCACACCGCTTCGATGGCCTTGCGGAAATCCGCCTGGATGCGAGCGATGGCTTCCTCGCTGTCGGCTTCGAAGCGAAGCACGACGACCGGCGTGGTGTTGGACGGGCGGGCGAGGCCGAAGCCGTCTGCGTATTCGACGCGAACGCCATCGAGCGTGATGACTTCCTGCGCACCGTCGAAAGCCGCGCCTTCCTTCAGTCGCTTCACCAGTTCGAAGGGCTCGCCTTCGTTCATCTTGATGTTCAGCTCAGGCGTGCTAACCGCATCCGGCAGGGCCTTGAGTACGGCATTGCCGTCCGGATGGCGCGACAGGATCTCGAGCAGACGCACGCCGGCATACAGGCCGTCGTCGAAGCCGTACCAGCGCTCCTTGAAGAACATGTGGCCGCTCATCTCGCCCGCGAGCGGGGCGCCGGTTTCCTTGAGCTTGGCTTTGACCAGCGCGTGGCCGGTGTTCCACATGGTGGCCTTGCCGCCGCGATCCTTGATCCAGCCTGCCAGATTGCGGGTGCACTTCACGTCATAGATGATCTCGCCCCCAGGCACGCGGGTCAGCACGTCCTCGGCGAAGAGCATCAGCTGGCGGTCGGGATAGATGATCTCGCCGTCCTTGGTGACCACGCCGAGGCGGTCGCCATCACCGTCGAAAGCCAGGCCGAGTTCAGCGTCGGTCTCCTGCAGGGCGCGGATCACATCCTGCAGGTTCTCCGGCTTGGACGGGTCCGGGTGGTGGTTGGGGAAGTTGCCATCGACCTCGCAGAACAGCTCGATGACTTCGCAACCCAGGCGCTTGAACAGTTCGGGTGCGATGCCGCCGGCCACGCCGTTACCGCAATCGACGACGATCTTCATCGGGCGGGCGAGCCTGACGTCGCTGACGATGCGCTCGAGATAGGCCTCATCCACGCTGGCCGTGGTGAGCTTGCCTGCACCGTGGCTCAGGTTGTTGTCCGCAATGCGCTGGCGCAGGGCCTGGATCTGGTCGCCGAACAGCGTCTGGCCGCCGAGCACCATCTTGAGACCGTTGTAGTCGGGCGGGTTGTGGCTGCCGGTGACGGACACGCAGGAGTTGGTGCCGAGCTGGTAAGCGGCGAAGTAGCTCAGCGGGGTGGGGACGCAACCGATATCGACCACATCGACACCCGCCGCACGGATGCCGTCGGCCAGCGCACCGGCCAGTTCGGGGCCAGACAGGCGGCCGTCGCGACCGATTGCAACCGTTTTCTGACCGCGTGCCACTGCTTCAGAGCCGAGGGCGTGGCCGATGGCGCGGACTGCATCGGCAGTCAGGGATTTGTCGACGATGCCGCGAATGTCGTAGGCCTTGAAGATTTCCGGGGCGGGCAGGGCGTGCGCAGTCTGGGTCATGTGGGCTTCCAGTTTGAAATGGGTGCAGTGCAGCATAGTATGCCAGAGGATTTTGGCGATTCTGTTGTACCGATGCTCATCGGTGTTCTATCCCCTTCATAGTACTGCATCGAAATGTTGCAACAGGCGTTGTGGCAACCAGCCGAGCGAACCGGGCCACGGTGCGTCGAGAAAGCCGACATGGCCGCCCTGGGCGGTGCACTCGAAGTGGACCGCTGCGCTCAGTTCGTGCGCAGTGGGCAAGGCGGCAGGGGGAACGAAGGGGTCGTTGGCCGCGCACAGGAGCAGCGTCGGGCAGCGGATTGCAGCCAGCCATGGGCGGGACGAGGCACGTTGCCAGTAGTCGGCTGCACCGGAGAAGCCATGCACCGGTCCGGTGTAGACGTCATCGAAGTCGAATAGCGTGGCAGCGTGCCGAATTCGTCGCCCATCGAACAGGTCCGGATGCTGCGCAAGCTTGTGCAGGGCCTTGCCCTTCAGCGTATTCAGGAAGTGTCGGGTGTACACCGCATTGAAGCCCCGTGCGAGCGCATGACCGGAAACGGTCAGGTCGAGCGGCGGGCAGATGGCCGCCGCGGCACGGATTACATTTCCGGCATCCGCCTCCTGTTCGCCCAGCCATTTCAGCAGGGCATTGCCGCCCAGTGATACGCCGGCGGCAAACAGCGGCGCCTGTCCGGCGACGCCGTGAAGCCGGCGCAGAATCCAGTCGATCTCTGCGCTGTCGCCCGAGTGGTAGGCGCGCGCCAGGCGGTTGGGCTCGCCCGAGCAGCCACGGAAGTGCGGAATCACGCCACGCCAGCCGCGTGCCGCGAGCGCGCGCATCAGGGCCCGGGCATAGTGCGAACGGCTCGAGCCCTCAAGTCCGTGGAAGAGGACGACGAGCGGCGCATCGGAGGGGGCGTCTGCGAGCCAGTCGAGATCGATGAAGTCGCCGTCGGGCGTGTCCCAGCGCTCGCGATGATACGCGGGCGCCTTGCCCTTGCGGGCCACGGGCAGGATGGTCTGCAGATGCGCGCCTGGCAGCCACCATGGGGCTTCATAGGCGGGTACGCGCATCGCGCTCAATGCACCACGCGTGGCGTACCCTGGACCTGGATATCCATCAGGTTGGGAGTGGGCGAGGCGTGATGCATCACCATGCGCCAGCCCTTGGCGCCGCGTGAATAGATGTTGGTCGCTACGATTGGCGGGCCGCCTGGCTCACTGCCTGCCTCGGCGACTTCTTCGAGCACGTTGTGGACGACCAGCACCAGGGTTTCACTCACGACCGCCTGCGTGGTGCGGATGTTCAGGCGTGCGCCGCTGGCGAAAATCTGGCGCCACAGTTCGCGTACGGATGCGAGGCCGACGATGCGCGGGCCGTTCGGGTGCACGCAGACGACCTCATCCTCTTCGGACCAGACCGACATCATGGTGTTGAGGTCGGCACGTGCGAGGGCGTCGTAAAACGCGGCTTCCGCCTCGGCTGGGGTTGTGAACACGGATTCGCTCACGATGTGTACCGGATGGGCGCAGGAAAGGCAGCCGCCCCGGCTGCCGCATGTCGCGGTGCAGGGGCGAGCGTGCCGATCCCGCTCAGTGGTGCCCCTTGGGGGCTTCGCCGGTGAGAACGTACTTGGTGCTGCAGTACGGGCAGGTGGCCGAGCCTTCCTTGAGAACGTCGAGGAAGACGCGGGGATGCTGCGCCCACAGTGGCGAGTCAGGGCGCGGACAATGCACCGGCAGGTCGTGCGCGGTGACTTCGACGGTACGAGCCTTGTTGTCAGTCATGAAAACCTCCTCAGACCTTGGCCAGCCAGTGCTGGTATTCAGGGGCACGACCGTTGACGACGTCGAAGAAGCGGGCCTGGATCTTGGTGGTGAGCGGGCCGCGCTTGCCCTCGCCGATGGTACGGTCGTCGAGTTCGCGAATCGGGGTGACTTCGGCTGCAGTGCCGGTGAAGAAGGCTTCGTCGGCGATGTAGATGTCGTCACGGGTGATGCGCTTGGACTGCACTTCGAGGCCGAACTCGCGGGCGATGGTGATGATCGAGTCGCGGGTGATGCCGGTCAGTGCAGAGGCGATCTCGGGTTCGAAGATCTTGCCATCCTTGATCACGAAAAGGTTCTCGCCCGCGCCTTCGGCCACGAAGCCCTGGTTGTCGAGCAGCAGGGCTTCGTCGTAGCCCTGCTTGGTGACTTCGAGGTTGGCCAGGATCGAGTTCGGGTAGGTGCCGGCGAGCTTGGCGCGCGGCATCGTCGAGTTGACGTGATGGCGGGTATAGGACGAGGTCTTGACGCGAATGCCGCGCTCGAGACCGTCTTCGCCGAGGTAGGCGCCCCAGGGCCAGGCGGCGATGGCGACATGCACGGTGGAGCCGCGGGTGGAAATGCCCATCTTCTCCGAGCCGTAGAAGGCGATCGGGCGCAGATAGCAGGATTCGAGCTTGTTGGCGCGCACCACCTCTTTCTGCGCTTCCATGAGTTCATCCTTGGAGTAGGGGATGTCCATCATGTAGATCTTGGCCGAATTGATCAGGCGCTGGGTGTGCTCGGCGAGACGGAAGATCGCGGTACCGTTGGCGGTGTTATAGGCGCGTACCCCTTCGAAAACGGCCAGGCCGTAGTGCAGGGAATGGGTCAGCACGTGCGTGGTCGCGTCGCGCCACGGAACGAGCTTGCCATCTTGCCAAATAAAACCGTCGCGATCAGCCATGGACATATCAGGTTCTCCACCGATGAGAAGTGTTTGGATGCGCCCGGACGCTCCGGGCTTAACTTTCGAATTCTAGCGCAAACGCGGGGGACAGATCTCGATCACAAGCAAACGCGCACAAGGGTAAAATGCCGCTCTTTGGATGCCGGACGTCTCATGGACCGCAGCTGGAAACCGAATGTCACTGTTGCAGCGCTGATCGAGCGCGATGGCCGCTTTCTGATGGTGGAGGAAGAGACTGAGGATGGGCTGCGCTTCAATCAGCCGGCGGGCCACCTCGAGGAAGGCGAATCCCTGGTTCAGGCCACGATACGGGAGACGCTCGAGGAAACCGCGCACCGCTTTGTGCCGGAGTATCTCGTCGGGGTGTATCAGTGGCCCCGTCCGCAAGGCGACATCACCTATCTGCGCTTCGCCTTCGGCGGGCGGGTCGGCGAGGAAGTGCCCGGGTTCGAACTGGATGATGGCATCGTGCGCGCGGTGTGGATGAGCCCGGAAGAGATCCGTGCAACGGCGGATCGGCATCGTAGTCCGCTGATCGTGCAGTGTGTTGACGACTGGCTTTCGGGGCGGCGCTACGACCTCGATCTGCTGCGGCATTACGACTGATGGGCAAGGTCTTCGCGCTGCTGCTGGCACTGTTCAGCGCGGCGGTGCCTGCGCAGGAGGTGCGGGTGCCCGTGTGTTTCAACTACAGTTGTGTTGCCACCGAGACGGTTGCGTTCGACGCTGCCCTGCTTGAGCAGGCACGTGGGCAGTTGCTTGCGGCGTCAGATCCGGCGACAGAGCGCGCCGTGCTTGCTGCCGTGGTGGGCAGGCTTTATCGTGAGGCAGGTGTTCAGACGCCTGTTGGCGCCGATCGCGCCGGCAATTATTTCGATCAGGGTGTCGATGGCCGGATGGATTGCATAGACCATTCGACGAACACGACGCGGTTCCTGAAACTGATTGAGGCGCGTGACATGTTGCGCTTTCACCGGGTGCTGGAGCCGGCAAGGCGCACCCGCTTCGTGCTCCAGCATTTCAGCGCGGTCGTCGAAGAGGTGGAGCCGCCCGTGAGCTTGCGACCGGCAGTCGTCGTGCCCGATCATGTGCCACTGATGCTGGCCCTGTGTGATTGTGCGGAGGTGCTGGACGACGTGCCCGCACCGGCGCCGATTCCCGACAGCAGGCCGGGCGAGCGTTTCGTAATCGACAGCTGGTTTGTCGACAATGGCGAGGCAGCGATCGTGCTGTCCTTGGCCGACTGGTTAGATGGAGACGGACCGAATGTCCAGTAAGCAGGATGCAGGTGGGATGAAGGTGGTGGTCGGCATGTCCGGCGGGGTGGATTCTGCCGTCACGGCGCTGCTGCTCAAACGCCAGGGCTACAACGTAACGGGCCTGTTCATGAAGAACTGGGAGGACGACGATGATTCGGAGTTCTGCTCGACGCGGCAGGATCTGGTCGACGTGGCCTCGGTGTGCGACGTCATCGGCATCGACCTCGAGGTGGTGAACTTCAGTGCCGAGTACAAGGATCGCGTGTTCGCCGACTTTCTGCGCGAGTATGAAGCCGGCCGTACGCCGAACCCTGACATCCTGTGCAATTCCGAGATCAAATTTCGCTGTTTTCTCGATCATGCAATGGCGCTCGGCGCCGATCGGATCGCCACCGGGCACTATGCCCAGGTGCGGGAGTGGGAGAACGACGGCCGGCGCGAATTCCAGCTGCTGAAGGCTGAGGACGGCACCAAGGATCAGAGCTATTTCCTCTACCGTCTCAATCAGGCACAGCTGTCCAAGACCCTGTTCCCGCTCGGTGCAATCTACAAGCGCGAAGTGCGCAAGATCGCGGAGGCCGCGGGCCTGCACGTCGCCACGAAGAAGGACTCGACCGGCATCTGCTTCATCGGCGAGCGTCCCTTCCGTGAGTTCCTGATGCGTTATCTGCCGACTTCGCCGGGCGAGATCCGCGCACTCGACGACGATCGCGTCATTGGTGAGCACCAGGGGCTGATGTACCACACGATCGGCCAGCGCAAGGGCTTGCACATCGGCGGCATCAAGGGCAACCAGGATGAGGCTGGCGAGCACGACGCCTGGTATGTGGCGCGCAAGGACGTGAAGTCGAACGTGCTCTATGCGGTGCAGGGGCATGCACACCCCGCGCTGCTCAAGGAGCGGCTGACGGCGATCGACCTGAACTGGATCGCCGGGCGCGACCCCCATACGCACTGGGTGTACACCGCCAAGCCGCGTTACCGCACCCCCGACATGCCCTGCGAAATCGACAGCATTGCGGACGGGCGCGCGGAGATCGTCTTCGCCGAGGCGCAGTGGGCGCTGACGCCCGGCCAGAGCGTCGTCGTCTATGAGTCGAAGGTCTGCCTCGGCGGGGGCATCATCGCCTGAGCGTGCTCAGGGTGCCGACAGCCACTCAGGTGTCTGGGGGCTGTCGAGGCCGGCAAAGATGCGGGCGTAGTGCTCGCAGCGCTCGAAGTACTCGCGCCGGCTCTTGGGCATGGTCACGCGCGCCCGGCTGATGTAGTTGAGCAGATCGCGCCCCTGCAGGATCAGCCGCATCCCGTCGGCTGCACGGCGCAGGGTGGCCGGATCGGGATCGTCCGGCAGGTGCGGGGCGAACGCCGCCAGGCGCTCGGAAGACACCACGAACTCGGCCCACACGTCGAACAGGTTGCTGTCCGTGCGCAGGGTTTCGCATTTGTCCTTGGCAAGGTCGGTGAAGTGACGCACGAGTTCGTCGATGCCGACGAACAGCGGGTCGCTGGCAAAGGTGTCGACCATGACCGATGCGATCCTGTCGATATCGCGCAGGGTCTGGGCAATCTTGATGTAACGGCTTTCATAGAAGGCCTCGACCGGAATCGAGAAGGCGCGGAAGGGCTCGCCCCATAGTTCGTCGATACCCTCTTCTCCGCTGCGATGCCGGACCATCCGTCCCAGCATCAGCGCTTCATGCAGACATACGCCGCACTCGCGCATCAGGGCGTTGTCGGATTCGATCTCGATCCCCAGTTCCTGCATTTCGACCAGCTTGGTGAAAATGTCGGTGGCGCGGTTGAACATCGCACCCGCGAGCATCGCGCCCTTCACACGCTTGCGTTCGGGGTCCTGCTCCTGCTCGTAGGCTTCCCGTGCTTCGTTGAGACGCTTGCCGGGAATGTTGATGCCGTGTTCAACATGGTTGAACAGTCTGCGGGTCAGGGCCTGGATCAGGGTCTTTTTTGCCTGCAGCGAATCGGCAGGAGGCTTGTAGGCCTTGATCCAGTAGCCGTCGTAGTAGACGCGATTGACGCCGTCGATGACGTCGGGGGTGCCGTTGGGGATTTCCGTGTTCATGACTGGGACGATAGGTATGGTTTGGGGGCCGGAGCCGCCAGCATACGCTGATCATGCACTGCAAAAAAGCACGATGCGCTGCGCGGTGAAGCCTCAGTGAGCCTGGCGCAGGACGCGTGCATGAAGCAGACGACGACGCTTCGAAATGACCTTGTAGCGCCAGAACAGTCTTGCGCCCCAGTAGCCGATGGTAGCGCCGCTGAGCGCCATCAGCAGCATGCCCAGTACCAGCGGCTGGCCAATGCCCGAGATCCAGGCCCACAGGTCGGTGATCTGACTGATCCATGCCTGGGAAACGGCATCGTGGCTCAGGTTCGCAGCATGTTGCGGGACCGGAGCGCCGATCAGGCTCGCGCCCAGACGGTAGGCAAAGTAGTAGATCGGCGCGTAGGTGAATGGGTTGCTGACCAGGGTCGACACGGCCGCAATCCACAGATTGCCGCGCAGAAAGAGCGAGGCGATTGCAGCGGCCGGGATCTGCGCCACCGGTACCATCAGGCCGAAAAATGCGCCAATGGCAACGCCGCGCGCAACGGCCCGGCGGTTGATGTGCCAAAGCGAGGGGTCGTGCACACGCGGCCCAAGCCAGCTCAGCAGCCGGCTTTTCTTGATGCTGTCATGGGTGGGCAGAATACGTTTGAGCATGATCCGCTTTGCAGGAAAGACCCTATCTTACGCAATGTTGGCTGGCGCCTGAATGCACCCGCGAAACCGCTAAAACGATCCGGTATCGCGACAGCCTTGTAGTGTGCCAGATTAAACTTAAGACAAGTCAGACCTGCGAAAATTCCCGTCGTCGTCGAGCCCTGGAGGCGTCTGCGGGAATGCTTCCGTGCTCAGGCGAAATCGGCTGGAATGACCGCGCGCAGGACAGTCTGGGTTTCGTTGTCGCGGACCCGGTTGGTAAACCACCACAGCGCGCCTTTCTTGATCGTCCAGTCGGCCTCTGCGCCGGACAGCAGCAGCGCGGCCAGGCGACCAAGCCCGGGCTGATGACCGACGATCAGCGTGGCGCCGCTGGCGTCGGGCCAGCCGGACGCTGCCAGCATGTCGGACACACCGGCATCGGGTCCAAGTGCGGGAACGATCTCGAAGTCGTCGGTGAATGCACTGGCTGTCTGCCGCGTACGCACGGTCGGACTCGCCAGCACTCTGAGGCGTTTGGGCCGGTGCGCGTCAAGCCAGCCCGCCATCCGGCGAGCCTGCTTCAGCCCGCGCTCGGTGAGTTCGCGGGAGTGATCGGGCGTTCCATCCACCGCTTCAGCGTGGCGCCACAACAGCAAGTCCATTCCGTGCTCCATCTTGTCAGGGGCCGTTAGCGTAACCGGCACGTCTTGCACGGGTATGACAGCGGCGGAATTCAGGGGTTCACCACGGTGTCTTTCCCCACAGCAGGGGTTCGACCTCCTGCAGCACCCGGCGTCGAAGGCGGGCGTAGCGCGGTCCGTGCCATCCGATGATGAATGAAGCTGCTGCCAGCAGGTCGCTGCGCTTGCCGGCCCATGCATTGAGCCGGCCGCGGGCCACATCGACGTCATTCAGGAAGCCGAGTGTGCCCTGCGCTTCGGTGACGCCTGTCAGATAGCGCTCGACTGCGCGCGCGGGAAGAAGCGAGCCGAAGAACTCAAGCCCGTACCGCAGCTGCTTCATTGCGATGCGCAAGGTGTGGAGCTGAGTGGGAACGAGGGTGACCGACGCTTCGTAGCGGCGCCGTGCGCGCTTGCGCAGTCGATCGAGCTGAAGACGGGCGAAGGTCTTGAGGTCGACCGCGGCAATCAGGTTGCTGACCGGGAGCCCCTGCAGTGCGGCGTTGAGTTCGAGCACGAGCCGCCCTTGCGCGGAGTGCGTGATGTTGTGCAAGGCGTCCTTGCGCGCCTGCTGGCGTGCGGTTTCGATGAGCTTCAGCAGCGGCGGCAGGCCGCTTTCGGCGCCGTCGGCGAGCCCTTCGGCCACCACGGGCGCGAGCAGCTCGGCGTGGAGCACGTCGAGGTCGCGCGTGTCGCCAAACCGGTTTGCGTTATCGCGCAGGCGGTCGTTCCATTCGGTGACAAACTCGGTGGGCAGGGCGGGGGCGAACAGCTTGATCAGCGAGCGCAGCCGCCGCAGCGAGACACGCAGCTGATGGATGAACTCGGGGCCGTCGTGGCCCTCGTTGATCGCCGACGCATTGGCCTGCCATTGACGGATGCAGCCGAAGGCGTGCCGGCGAAAGGCTTCGATAACGGTGTCGTCGGGGGAGAGCTCGATGGCTTCTGCCTTGGTCGGACGTGCGGGCAGGTCGAGGAAGAGCTGGTATCCGCGCTGCGCCTTCGATACGTCGCCGGGCATCAGCGGCAGGGTCCGGGCGAGTTCGCAGGCCAGTTCGAGCAGATCGAGCGGTTTGCCTTCCACCAGCTCGAGTTCGAGTTCGCAGATCGGTGCGCTGCGGCTGACCGCCTCGACGCTTCCGGTGTCGATCATGAGAAGAATGCAGACGCCTTCGCGCGGGCTGTAGCGCCGTGTTTCGCGGCGAAAGCGGGTGGTGAAAACAGGTACCAGTTCGTCCTTGTGCCGCGAGAGCAGCTTTGCGACCTCGGGCACGTCGATGGCGGAAAAATCGAAGCGGTCGGTGTAGGGCTGCTCCCATTCCGGGCGCTGCGAAAGCCCACCGGTCGACACCGCCGCACACTTCACCGTCTGCAGCCACTGCCGGCCCTGGTGGCGGGTGCGCACGGCCACCTTGCGCGCCTTGAGCGCGAGCTCCGGGGTGTCGTAGTACGTATTGTCCAGCGTGCACGTCTTGCCTTCCCGCGGCGCACCGGCAACCAGGGGGTGGCGGCGCAGCGCGGGGAGCGAGCGGCTTGGCAGGCTCAGCTTGAGTTCGATTTCCTGACTCATCGGGGCGATGTCGCCGCGACGGGCGAGCATCCTCGAAATTGATATGAACGCATTCTATCTGCCGCAAAAATGGGCGTCATGTTCATTTCCATGACAGACCCCGGGGGAGTCATGTGGTGCCGAATACCTGCTGCCAGAGTGCGATCACGGGTGTGCGCGCGGACTCGGCCTCCTGCAGCGACACGCGCGATGCGAGGTCGTTGAGGCGCTGACGGTGCTGCAGGTGGCGCAGGCTGCGATAGCTGTCGCCGCAGGCGGCGGCGAGGTCGGCGGGGATGAGGCCGAGTTCGCCGGCCATGCGCAGCAGCGCGATGTTGCCCAGATTGCCGGTCAGCTCCGGATAGGTCTGGGCATAGCCCAACACCAGATACTGGATCAGGAACTCGACGTCGATGAGGCCGCCGTGGTCGTGCTTGAGGTCGAACTGGCTGCTCTTGCCGCTGTGTGCGCTGCGCATCTTCGCGCGCATCTCGAGCACGTCGGTGCGCAGCTTCTCGACATCGCGCGGCATGCGCAGCACTTCGCAGCGGATGCGTTCGAATGCGGCACCGAGCTCCGGGTCTCCCGCGGTGAAGCGGGCGCGGGTGAGCGCCTGGTGCTCCCACACCCATGCAGACTCGAGCTGGTATTTGCGGAACGCCTCGAGCGAGCACGCGATCAGGCCGGAGTCACCGTTGGGGCGCAGACGGAGATCGGTCTCGAACAGTTTGCCTGCCGCAGTCTGGCTCGACAGCCAGGTATTTGTGCGCTGTGCGAGGCGGGTATAGACCTCGGCCGCTTCGGGCGCGTCGTCATCGTAGAGGAAGATGATGTCGAGGTCCGACGCGTAGCCAAGCTCCTTGCCGCCCAGCTTGCCGTAGCTGATGACGGCGAAAGCGGGGGATTCCCGGTGGCGGATCTTGATCTTGCGCCAGCACAGGGGGATGGTGAGCTCGACCATGGTGTCGGCCAGGGCTGACAGGTTGTCGGCAAGCTTTTCCACCGACAGCAGGCCGGCGATGTCCTGGGTCAGCAAGCGGAACGACTGGGCGTGATGCTGCTCACGCATGAGGTCCATCTGACGTTCCATGTCCGGCTCGATGGCATCGAGCTGGGCTTCGAGTTCGGCCCGGAAGCGCGCCCAGTCGGGCACGGCTTCCAGGTTGCGGTCGTCGAGCAGTTCGTCGAGCAGGATGGGATGGCGTCCCAGGTATTGCGCGGCCCAGCGCGATGCACTGATCAGATCGACCACCCTGCGCAGCGCCTGCGGATACTGTTGCAGGAGTGCGAGATAGGCGCCGCGACGGCTGATCCCTTCGAGCAGGTCGAGGCAGCGTGACAGGGTTTCATCGGCGCCCTGCGTGGCCGCAGCCGCCTCGATGACGCGGGGCATGAGGGCGTCGAGGCGGCCGCGGATCTTGTTTGTCAGCTGAATGTAGCGTGCGCTGCTGCGGATGGCGGCAAGCCTCGAGGCCGCCTTTCCCGGATCATGGTAGCCAAGGGCTGCCAGCGCCGGCGTGGTCAGCTCGACATCCTCGGCACCCGACCATATCGAATCCAGTGAGTGGTCTTCCTGGTTGGGGTCGGCAAAGACCGAATCGAAATGCTGGCTGACATTGCTGCGGTGGGACTCGAGCACCTCGAGCATCGAGGGGTAGTCGTCGAAGCCCATTGCGCGGGCGATGAGCGCACAGTCGGCGTCGCTCTGCGGCAGGTCGTGAGTCTGAGCGTCGTCCAGATACTGCAGGCGGTGTTCCAGTCGCCGCAGGAAGACATACGCTTCACTCAGCGCATTCACCGTGGTGTCGGCGAGAATGCCACGCTCGGCCAGGCCTGCCAGCACCTTGAGCGTGGGGCGGTCCTGCAACTCGGTGTCGCGGCCACCGCGAATCAGCTGAAAGACCTGGGCGATGAACTCGATCTCGCGGATGCCGCCGGGGCCGAGCTTGATGTTCTGTGCACGGTCGCGCCGCGCAACCTCGCGCCGGATCTGCGCGTGCAGTTCGCGCATGGCGTTGATGGCGCCAAAATCCAGGTACTTGCGAAAAACAAAGGGGCGCGAGATCTGCTCGAGCTCGGGCCAGCGCTCGCCTGCCAGCACTCTGGCCTTGATCCAGGCATAGCGCTCCCATTCACGTCCCTGGGTAATGAAATAGCTTTCCAGCATGTCGAAGCTCGCGACCAGCGGACCGGAGTCGCCGTTCGGGCGCAGGCGCATGTCGACCCGGAAGACCTGGCCGTGCTCGGTGACGTCGGCCAGCGCCTGGATCAGCTGCTTGCCGAGGCGCTCGAAGAATTCGAAGTTGCTGATGACCTTCTTGCCGCCGGTGTCGCCATCTTCCGGGTAGGTGAAGATGAGGTCGATGTCGGAGGATACGTTGAGCTCGCGCCCGCCGAGTTTGCCCATGCCGATGACCAGCAGCTCCTGCTCCCAGCCCGAGGGCGACAGGGGCTGACCGTAGCGCTGCACAAGTGGTTCGCGCAGCACGTCGTGTGCATGGCGAACGGCGACTTCCGCAAGCACCGTCATGGTTTCCGTGACTTCGGGAAGGTCGGCCCGGTCGCCGAGGTCGCGAACGATGAGGTGGCAGATCACCCAGGTGCGCAGATGACGCAGGGTCGGGCGCAGCTGCGCTTCATCGGCGCCGCGGGCGTCGATGAACGCGCGCATGTCGTCGCCCCCGATCGCGCGGTCGACGCTGGCCGCCAGGCTTTCTGCAAGCCAGGGACGGCTATCGAGCATGCGCTGCAGAAAGCGCGACAGGCCGGCAGCGTGACGGATTACATCTGGCAACATGGCAGATTCGAGTGACATGGGTGAAGCGCTCCGGAACATTGGTAGAATTCGCGCCTTCCTGTCCGGTGGTGCTAGCAGCAAGGGCAAGGCGCTAGGACGTGATTGTAGCCAAGCCACCCGATGCCGTCTGATCTCAAGGGAGTTTCCGGACGCCGTGCCGGTCCCATGCACATGAGCACGAAACCGCTTTCACCCGATTCACCCCCCGCTGCCGAGGGCGCGCGGGCGCGCAGCCGTCTTCCGCGCAGGCTTGGTGCAGCGCTGTTGCTGGTGTGGTTCCTGTTCGGTGGACTGTTTCTGGTGCTGCGCTGGGTGGTGGTGCCGCAAGTGGGCGCTTACCGGGCCGAGATCGCAAACGAGCTGTCGCGCGTCAGTGGTCTGCCGGTCGGTATCGAGGGGCTGAGCGCCGACTGGTCCGGTCTGCGCCCGCGCCTGCATCTTGCCGGGCTGTCGGTGAGCGATGCGGAAGGGCGTCCGGCCCTGCGGCTCGAGCAGGTGGATGCCACGCTGGCGTGGTCCTCCTTGCTGCGCCTGCGTCCCTACTTTCATCGCCTTGAAATCGTGGGGCCTTCGATCGAGGCGCGGCGCAACGCCGATGGCAGCGTCGTCATCGCCGGGCTGCAGATCGAGGGCGAGGGCGGCGACGGCAGCTTCCTCGACTGGTTGCTCGCGCAGCGCAAGGTGGTTGTGCGCAATGCCCGGCTGTCGTGGACCGATGTGCTGCGCGAGGCGCCCGAGCTGCAGCTTGAGGACGTCGAATTCACGTTCGAGAAGGGCTACAGCAAGCAGCGTTTCGCGCTCCATGCGCAGCCTCCAGGTGCGCTGGCGTCCGCGCTGGATGTGCGTGGCGAGCTGACGCGTTTCTCCGCCGCGGATCTGACGGCGACGGTTGGGCGGCTGTATGTCGATCTCGAGCGTGCCGATCTCGGCGGATGGAAGTCCTGGGTGGACTATCCGGTCGAACTCAGTGGGCAAGGCGGCGTGCGCCTGTGGATCGATTTCGACGGCGCGGCCGCCACGGCAATGAATGCGGATGTGGCACTGAGCGCAGCTGCGATGCGACTGGCGCCGGCCTTGCCCGAACTGCAGCTGACTCAGCTGAGCGGACGCCTCTCAGCCCGGCGCTGGGGCAGCGGATTCGAGCTCGAGTCGCGTGGGCTTGCCTTGGCCACCGGCGATGGGGTGGAGATGGCACCGACCGACTTCCACCTTCGGGTGCAACACCCCGAGGGAAGCCGGGCGGGGGGTGGCGCGGTGAGCGCCAATGCGCTCGATTTCGCCGTTCTGGCGCGCCTTGCCGCACATCTGCCGCTGGGCGACAGCGTACGTGAGCGTCTGGCAGCCTTCGATCCGCGCGGTCAGGTCACGGCGCTGAAGCTCGACTGGAAAGGGAGTGTCGAAAGTCCGCAGTCATGGACGCTTGCTGCCCGCTTCGAAGGCATGGGGCTTGCAGCGCGGGAGTCCTTGCCCGGCGTGGGGGGGCTGTCCGGCGAAGTGGAAGGCACCGAGCAGTCGGGGCGCTTTCTGCTTGCCGGTCGCGACACGCACGTCGATTTGCCCGAGGTGTTCGTCAATCCGCGTCTGGTCTTTTCCACTTTCAGGGCGGACGGGGGCTGGGCCCGGCGTGACGGGCGGGTCGAGATCGCACTGGATTCGGCCAGTTTCAACAATGAGGATGCGGAGGGCAGCGCTGCCGGCCGCTACTGGGTGGAGCCCGGCGGTGCGGGCGAGATCGACCTCTCCGCGCGGCTCACGCGGGCTGACGGCACGACCGTGTGGCGCTACCTGCCCCTGGTGATCAACCACGACACCCACGAGTGGGTGCGCACTGCGATCAAGCGTGCCACGGTGCCCGATGCGAGGCTGCGGCTGAAGGGACGTCTGGATGAGTTTCCCTTCCGCGATGGGCAGGGGCAGTTTCTGGTCTCCATCAAGGTGGCTGACGGGCGGCTTGAGTACGCGCCCGACTGGCCGCCGATCGAAGGCATTGACGGCGAGGTTCGGTTCGAAGGGCCGGGGATGAGCATCGAAGCCTCGCGTGGCCAGATTTTCGGGGTCAGGCTGAGCAATGTGGTGGCGAACGTGCCCGATCTGGACGTGATGCCGAGTGAAACCATGACGCTGACCGGTCGCGCAAATGGCACGACGGCCGATTTTCTGCGCTTCGTAAGCGAGAGCCCGGTGCGCAAGCAGATCGATGGCTTCACCGACCACATGCGTGCCGAGGGCAACGGCAGCCTCAGCCTCAAGCTGGTCATGCCCCTGCGTCACGTGGTCGATACCGCGGTGACCGGTGACTACCGTTTCAGTGGCAATCGCCTGTGGGTGGTGAAGGGGTTGCCGCCGATGGAAGAGGCCGCCGGCAACCTGCGCTTCACCGCGGCGCAGCTCAATATCCCGGAAGCGCGAGCCCGTCTTTTTGGCGAACCCATGCAGTTGAGCGCTGCGACCCTGCCCGACGGACGGGTGCAGTTCAAGGTGCGTGGCGGTATCAATGCAAGTGCCGCGCAGGCCGAAATGGGGTGGGCTGCGCTGGACCACCTGTCGGGAACGGGCACCTGGCTCACCGACATTGC
This sequence comes from Parazoarcus communis, assembly GCF_003111645.1. NCBI lineage: Bacteria > Pseudomonadati > Pseudomonadota > Betaproteobacteria > Rhodocyclales > Zoogloeaceae > Parazoarcus > Parazoarcus communis. The sequence goes on along the minus strand of NZ_CP022187.1, from coordinate 2,204,754 downwards.
CATCGGGCGCGACGCCACGAAGGTTGCGGTGCGCTCGGAGCTCGAGGGCATCGGCTCAAGCCTGCCCTATCCGTTCAACAAACGTGCGGCAGAGCGCTGGCCGCTGACAGTTGACATCGTGTTTCCCACGGACGGGGTCACGACCCTCGGCGCGAGTCTGGGCGACCGGCTGGCGCTTGCAGTGGAGCAGGGCTCCGATGGAGCCATCGTCCGCGGCGGCATCGGCGTTTTTCAGCCGGTGCGGATGGCGGCCAAGGGCGTGCAGGTCAACGCGAAACTCGAGCAACTGGATGTGGACGCGTGGCGTCGCGCGCTCGGCAACAGCGAAGAGCCGGATGTGGAGGCGGAGGGCGCTTCCGCGTCGGCTGCGTCCGGCGACATGCCGCCGCTGACCGGGCTGAACCTTGAGGCGGCCCGGGTGGAGGCCTTCGGGCAGCAGCTCAATGACCTCAGGCTGAAGGCGGTGGCCGACGACGGGGGCTGGAAAGCGCGTATCGACAGCACTGAAGCCGAGGGCGATTTCGACTGGCGCAAAGCGGGCGATGGCACGCTCGCCGCACGTTTCCGGCGCCTGGCGATCAGCAACTGCGAGAACACGGACGATGCTGCGGCCACGCGCACGACCTTGCCGCGCAGTCTGCCCGGCCTGGATGTCCGGGTCGAGCGGTTCGCAGTCGGCGGCATTGAGCTCGGGCGGCTGGAAGTGCTTGCACGCAACCGGCGTGCGCAGTGGTGGCTCGAGCGCTTCCTGCTGGTGCATCCCGATGGGCGCCTGAGCGGGAACGGCCTGTGGCAGCCGGGTGCCAGCGCGCGCACGCAACTGGACTTCGTGCTGGAGACGGCTGACATCGGGCGCTTTACCCGGGCGCTGGGTTACCCCGATGCCGTGCGCGGCGGGCGGGCGACCCTGGGCGGGCAGGTGAGCTGGCAGGGGGCGCCGACCCGCATCGACTATCCGACGCTGAACGGCAAGCTCGACCTCGATGCCGAGAAAGGGCAGTTCAACCAGCTGGAGCCCGGCGTTGGGCGACTGCTCGGCATTCTCAGCCTGCAGGCGCTGCCAAGGCGGATCTCGCTCGATTTCCGTGACGTTTTCTCCCAAGGATTCGCCTTTGATCGCATTTCCGGTAGCATCGATGTCGCTGCCGGGGTGATGCACTCGGAAGATCTCGAGATCCGGGGGCCGGCGGCGCGGGTGCTGATGCGTGGTGTGGCAGACATCGACAAGGAAACACAGGACCTGCGGGTCACCGTGCAACCGACGCTGTCGGAGTCGATTGCGATTGGCGCCGCTGCGGGACTGATCAATCCGGTAGCGGGGGTCGTGACCTATCTGGCGCAGAAGGCACTCAGCGACCCGATCGAGAAGCTCTTCGCCTTCGACTATTCGATTACCGGCAGCTGGAACGATCCCGTGGTCGAGAAGCTGGCTTCACCGGTGGGTGGCCTGATACCCGGTCGCTCGACACCCGCGGCCAAACCCGCAGCGACCAAACCATGAGGAAACCGATTGATGTCCGAAGCTGATGCGCCCCTGTCCGGAACCGTAAGAATTGCTGCGATCCAGACCGTGTCAGGCCCGGACGTCGAGGCCAATCTGGCTGCTGCCGAAGGTCTGATCGCCAGGGCCGCTGCGGATGGAGCGCGCCTTGTCGCGCTCCCGGAATACTTCCCCCTGATGTCGACCGACGAGATGGCCAAGGTCAGGGCGCGCGAGTCCGAGGGGAGCGGGCCGATACAGGATTTCCTGAGTGCGGCGGCAAGACGTCACCGCGTATGGCTGGTCGGCGGCACGCTGCCGCTGGTGGCGGAGGCCGACAACAAGGTGCGCAACAGCACGCTGGTGTTCGACGACCGCGGCGAACGACGCGCCCGTTACGACAAGATTCACCTGTTCGGTTTTCAGCGCGGTGCCGAGCGCTACGACGAGTCGGTTACCATTGAGCCGGGACAGACGGTGAGCACCTTCGACTCGCCCGTGGGCCGCACGGGCCTGTCGGTGTGCTACGACCTGCGTTTTCCGGAGCTGTTTCGGGCCATGGGGGTGGTGAATCTCATCATCCTGCCGGCGGCCTTCACCTACACGACGGGTCGTGCGCACTGGGAAGTCCTGCTGCGTGCCCGTGCGATCGAGAATCAGTGCTACGTCATGGCGCCCGCACAGGGCGGCGAGCACCCCGGTGGCAGGGTGACCTGGGGGCATACGATGATCGTCGACCCCTGGGGCGAAGTGATGAATGTGCTCGAAACCGGGCCCGGCGTGGTGACGGCGGATGTGGACTTTGAGCGTCTTGCCTCGCTGCGGGACAGCCTGCCGGCCCTGCGCCACCGCTGTCTCGGTTAACCGGCGGCCCTTGCCTGAGTGGCAGAATGATCGAATTCGCGCGAGCCGGGTCAAAGCGGTAGCGCCTAAACTGGATACATGATGAGCAAGAACCCCCTGAAAGTTGCCGACAAATACCTGCTCTCGCCCTATGGGCTGGGAGAGGCCGAGCTGGAAAAGGTGTTCCGCAAGCTGATGCGGCATCAGATCGATTACGCCGACCTGTATTTTCAGTATCAGCGCTCCGAGGCCTGGAGTCTGGAGGAGGGCATCGTCAAGTCCGGCAGCTTCGACATCGAACAGGGCGTCGGTGTGCGCGCCATCAGTGGCGAGAAGACGGCCTTTGCCTATTCGGACGATATCTCGCTGGACGCGCTTGTCGGTGCCGCGACCGCAACCCGTGCGATCGCCGACGTCGGCGATCGGCGCAAGGCAGTGATCACGCCTTACAAGACGCGCAGCCGCCTGTATCGTGCGGACGATCCGCTCGATTCGCTCGACGACACCGCCAAGGTGAAGCTGCTGGAACGGCTGGAGGGCTTTGCCCGCGCTGAAGACCCGCGCGTCACCCAGGTGATGGCGCACATCGCTGGCTCCTGGGAAGTCGTGCTGGTGGCGCGCAACGATGGCCACATGGCCGCCGATGTGCGCCCGCTGGTGCGGGTTTCGATCACGGTGATCATGGAGTCCAACGGGCGGCGCGAGCAGGGCAGTGCCGGCGGCGGCGGACGTTACGATTACGGCTATTTCTGCGACGAACGCCTTCAGGACTTCGCCAGGGCCGCGGTGCATCAGGCCAGCGTCAACATCGATGCCGACCCGGCGCCGGCCGGCACCATGCCGGTCGTGCTCGGCCCCGGCTGGCCGGGCATCCTGCTGCACGAGGCAATCGGTCACGGGCTGGAGGGTGACTTCAACCGCAAGGGCAGTTCGGCATTTGCGGGCCGCATCGGTCAGCAGGTCGCAGCACGCGGCGTCACGGTGGTGGATGACGGCACCATCCCGGACCGTCGCGGCTCCCTGAGCATCGACGACGAAGGCAATCCGACCGAAAATACCGTGCTGATCGAGGATGGCATTCTCACCGGCTACATGCAGGACACGATGAATGCCCGCCTGATGGGCATGGCGCCAACCGGCAACGGTCGTCGCGAGTCCTATGCGCACCTGCCGCTTCCCCGCATGACCAATACCTACATGCTCAATGGCGACAAGGATCCGGCCGAGATCATCAAGTCGGTCAAGAAGGGCCTGTATGCGGTGAACTTCGGTGGCGGACAGGTCGACATCACGTCGGGCAAGTTCGTGTTTTCGACCGCCGAGGCCTATCTGATCGAGAACGGCAAGGTGACGCGTCCGGTGAAGGGGGCAACCCTGATCGGCAATGGCCCCGATGTACTGACCCGCGTGAGCATGATCGGCAACGACATGGCACTTGATCCCGGTGTCGGTACCTGTGGCAAGGACGGTCAGAGCGTGCCGGTTGGCGTCGGTCAGCCCACCCTGCGTATCGACGGACTCACCGTCGGCGGCACCGCCTGATGGGCTCTCAGCCCGCCGCGCCGGGCGCTGAGTGGCACTTGCTGCGAAAGCGCTCCGGATCCAGTTCGTGGCGCTGCAGCAGGCGGTAGAACTCGGTGCGATTGCGCTCGGCCAGTCTGGCCGCGTCGGACACGTTGCCGCCGGTCAGAGACAGCAACTGGGTCAGGTAGTCCCGTTCAAAGCGTGCTTTCGCTTCGGCATAGCTCAGGCGCGTGCACGAGCTCCCGTGCAGTGCGCGCTCGACCTGCGCGAGTGAAATCTGTGTGCCGGTACTGAGGGCGCACACCTGCTCGATCACGTTCTGCAACTCACGGATGTTTCCCGGCCAGTCGGCCAGGCACAAGGCCTGCAGTGCCCGCGCCGAGAATCCGCGCAGACGCTTGCCGTCGCGCCGGGCAATGTTCTCCAGAAAGTGTGTGGCGAGCAGGGGAATGTCCTCGCGCCGTTCATCGAGCGAGGGCAGGTGCAGGCCGACGACCTTGATCCGGTAGTAGAGATCCTCCCGAAAGCGTCCCTCTGCCCGCGCGCTGCGCAGGTCGCAGTGTGTCGCGGACAGAATGCGCACGTCGACCGGCCGACTGTGCATGGCGCCGACGGCCCGCACCGATCGCTCCTGCAGCACTCGCAGCAGCTTGGTCTGCAGCGTCAGCGGCATGTCTCCGATCTCATCGAGCAGCAAGGTGCCCCCATTGGCGGCCTCGAACAGGCCTGGATGGGCGTTGATGGCGCCGCTGAATGCGCCGCGGACATGACCGAACAGCTCGGATTCGAGCAGATGTTCGGGAATCGCACTGCAGTTGATCGCGATGAAGGGGGCGGCGGCGCGCGGACTGGACTGGTGGATGAAGCGCGCCAGCAGCTCCTTGCCACTGCCGCTCTCTCCCTGTATCAGCACGCTCGCATCGGTATTGGCAAGCATCCGCGCTTCATCCAGCAAAGTCTGCATGCGCTCGCTGCGGCTGATGATGGCCGGTCCGGCGCTGCTGCCGGTCGCGCGTGTGGCCGGCTGCGGCAGATGCGCGCGACGGCTTGGGCGGTCGGAAGACGGTTGGAGGAGCATTGGGTGATGGTGTCGTCTATGCTTGAGTGGTAAAGCGCAATGAACCGAGTGTAGGCGGGGCGAGCGGCTGCCTCCGGTAAGCAAGTGCAAGATGATGTTTCAATGCCGGGGCGTCGCCGTTTCACGACATCGGGAAGTGCATTTGCAGCAAGCCATTCGGTCTTTGGTGCCGGCCGCTGTCGCCTGATGGCGACACATTTTGATGTGTCGCGCGGGGGGGCGGAGAGATTCCGCACGTCGCCATTCTTCAGGTTATTGTCGTGTAAGGCTTTTTCCTGCCGGGTACGGTGCTTGCATTACGCTGCCTTGATGCTCCATTCCGGAGCGTCGCCTCAATCAGGAGATGCCATGTTCAACAAGCCCAGCATGTTCCCCAAATCATCCGAACCCGCTGTAGGTCGCAGTTCGAGGCCTGTCGGCAGTACTTCGCCGGCGCTCACGACGAGCACGACGTCTTCCGGCGCGAGCACATCGCCGAGTACGGTGTCGCCTGCACCCGACAGTGTGTCGAAGCCTGTGGATCAGGACGTAAACCGGGCCGATGGGGGCGCAAGCGCGGCGGAGGCGACGGGCAGTGGCAGCCGTTTGATCGTCGGTCCTGACGTCAAGCTCAAGGGCGCCGAGATTCTCGATTGCGATACGCTGGTGGTCGAGGGCCGCGTCGAGGCAACGATGGACAGCCGGGTGATCCGCATCGCCGAAGCGGGCGCCTTCAGTGGCAAGGTTGGAATCGACATCGCCGAGATTCACGGCGTGTTCGACGGTGAGTTGACCGCTCGCGAGCAGTTGTTCATTCATTCCACCGGCCGTGTCAGCGGCAAGATCCGCTATGGTCGGATCCTGATCGAAGAAGGCGGTGAAGTGTCGGGCGATGTTCAGCCGCTTGCAGCTGCAGCGAAGTCCGAGCAGCGTCCGCAGGACAAGTCTTCAGGCTCGACCTCGACCTCGAGTCCCGAGGTGAAGTCGCTGACGGCCGTGGCTGGCTGAGTGCGCGCCGTCGGGCGCGGTAGTCAGTTGGGCTTTACCGCGCCCTCGCCGGCCGCAAGGCGTGTGGGTGTCCACGACCAGTGGCGCTCCCAGGCCGTGCGCACCAGGTTGGGGTAGGTCGGTTTGCCCAGGCTGCCGTTGTACCGCCCCAGGGCGCGATAGAGGTCGCCTTTCTCGATGTCGAGATAGTGGCGAAGAATGGTGCAGCCGTAGCGCAGGTTCGTGCGCAGGTGGAACAGGTTGTCGTCTTCGCGCCCGATGACCTTCAGCCAGAACGGCATGACCTGCATGAAACCCCTCGCACCCGCAGACGAGATCGCGTATTTGCGGAAGTTGCTTTCGACCTGAATCAGACCGAGCACCATCTGCGGGTCAAGCCCTGCTCGCGTCGCTTCGTAATGAATCGACGTGAGCAGTTCGGTGCGGTAGTTCTCGTCGGGGATGCGTTTCTCCAGCCTGCGCGACATGTCGCTCAGCCAGCGGGCGCGTTCGCCTGCGTCGCCGATCGGCAGCGTGGGCGGGGCGGCGTCACTGACCGCTTCATGCAGGGCTGCGCGCACGCTCGCCGCGAGCGGTTCGTACTGCTGCGCGCCTGCAAACGCCTGGCTCGCAGCAAGCGACAGCAGCACAGCCCCCAGCAGACGGCGCGTGTTCCGGAACGGGCGGGGGGCTGTCATGAGCTAGGGTGCTGGCCGGCTCAGGCGCGCAGCTGAGCGATGACGTGGGCGGCGATGTCTGCGGGCGCGAGCTTGTGTTGCTCGCCGTCTCGGCGGGTCTGGTACTCGACCATGCCTTCCTTCAGTCCGCGGTCACCGATCGTGACCCGGTGCGGCACACCGATCAGCTCCCAGTCGGCAAACATGACGCCCGGACGTTCGTCGCGATCGTCGAGGATCACGTCGATGCCTGCACTCTTCAGCGTTTCGTAGAGCCGGGTCGCTTCGTCGCGCACGAGTTCGGACTTGCCCCAGCCGACGCCGCAGATCACCACCTCGAACGGTGCGATGGCGGCTGGCCAGATGATTCCGCGCTCATCGTGATTCTGCTCGATGGCAGCGCCGATAATGCGGGTCACCCCGATGCCGTAGCAGCCCATCTCGAAGTGCTTCGGCTTGCCGTCGATATCGAGGAAGCTCGCATTCATGGCCTTCGAATACTTGTTGCCGAGATAGAACACATGGCCCACCTCGATGCCGCGCTGGATGGCGAGCACACCCTTGCCGTCGGGTGAGGGGTCGCCCTCGACCACGTTGCGGATGTCGGCAACGAAATCGGGTTCGGGCAGGTCGCGCCCCCAGTTCACGCCGGTGTAGTGGAAGTCTTCCTCGTTGGCACCGCAGATGAAGTCGGCCATGTTGGCAACGCTGCGGTCGGCAACAACGCGGACAGGCTTTCTGAGCCCGATCGGGCCGAGGTAGCCGGGTTTGCAGCCGAAGTGCTCGATGATCTCGGTCTCGGTCGCGAAGCGGAAATCGCTCCCCAGTCCTTCGATCTTTCCGGCCTTCACTTCATTGAGCGAGTGGTCTCCGCGAACCAGCAGCAGCCACAAGGTAGTCTTGACCACTTCGCCCTTGTCGTCGGTTTCATCGCTTGCCAGTACGAGCGATTTGACCGTCGTGTCGAGCCCAACCTGCAGCAGGTCGGCGACATCGGCACAGGTCGCCTTGCCCGGCGTCGGTGTCTTCTCGAGCGCGACCCGCGCCTCGCCGCGAACAGCCTGCAGCGCGAGCGCCTCGGCAAGTTCGATGTTGGCCGCGTAGTCGGAGTCCGGGCAATAGACGATGGCGTCTTCGCCGGTATCTGCAATCACCTGGAACTCGTGCGAGCGATCGCCGCCGATGGCGCCGGTGTCGGCCGCAACAGCACGGTACTCGAGGCCGATGCGGTCGAAGATGCGGCAGTACGTCGCGTACATGTTGTCGTAACTGCGACCGGCTGCTTCCGCATCGCGGTCGAAGGAATAGGCGTCCTTCATCACGAATTCACGGCCACGCATCACGCCGAATCGGGGGCGGCGCTCGTCGCGGAACTTGGTCTGAATCTGGTAGAAGTTCTTCGGCAGCTGACGGTAGCTCTTCAGTTCCTGGCGGGCGATATCGGTCACCACCTCTTCCGAAGTCGGCTGCATGGCGAAGTCGCGATCGTGACGGTCCTTGAAGCGCAGCATCTCCGGACCCATCTTGTCCCAGCGACCTGTCTCCTGCCACAGCTCGGCAGGCTGCACGATCGGCATCACCACTTCCATTGCCCCTGCGCGATCGAGCTCGTCGCGGATGATGGCCTCCACCTTGCGAATCGAACGCAGGCCCATCGGCATGTAGTTGTAGATGCCCGCGGCGACCTTGCGGATCATGCCTGCGCGCAGCATCAGCTTCTGGCTGACGACTTCGGCGTCTGAAGGGGCTTCCTTGAGGGTGAACAGATGAAACTGGCTGGCGCGCATGGGAATTTCGTCGGATTGTAGTGTCGAATCTGCGAATTCTAGCGTATGCCGGCACCGGGGTGCGGAGGTCCCGCCAAGTCGATTGCCGGGAACGACGGATGGGGCGTGCTTTCAAAGTGGTCGCAAGTGTGGAAAAATCCGTGTCAACTAAGCCAAATTGAAGGTTTGATCATGCTCGATCGTGAAGGCTATCGCCCGAACGTCGGCATCATCCTGGTCAACACGCGTAATGAGGTGTTTTGGGGTAAGCGCATTCGTGAGCACTCGTGGCAGTTCCCTCAAGGTGGCATCAAGCACGGCGAAACGCCGGAGCAGGCCATGTATCGGGAATTGTTCGAGGAGGTCGGCTTGCGCCCCGAGCACGTCAAGATCCTCGGCCGCACGCGCGGCTGGTTGCGCTATGACGTTCCCAAGCACTGGATAAAGCGGGAATGGCGCAACACCTATCGCGGACAGAAACAGATCTGGTTTCTGCTGCGACTGGTTGGGCGTGATACGGATGTATGCCTGCGCGCCAGTACTCATCCGGAGTTCGATGCCTGGCGTTGGAACGACTTCTGGGTTCCGCTCGATGCGGTCATCGAGTTCAAGCGTCAAGTGTACCAACTGGCGCTGACGGAACTGTCCAGAGTGCTGTTTCGCGCCCGCTCTTTCGAACTGCCCGATGCCTACCGGCTTGACGAAGGACCTTCCGCCTGAGGCGGAGGTGCTCGTCGTTCATCTTGCAGATCGGGGCCACCGGCCTCGCAACGGGAGCTATTGTCTTGAATCTCCGTAATGTGCGTCGCATGCTGAACAGGCTGGTGACGCCAGTACTGCTGTCTGCGCTGGCCTCCTCGAGTGCATTTGCGCAGGAAGCGTTCGAGGATCGGGTCGCCAACTGGAAGGAAGGTGATGTCGTCATGCCGGCTGCGCCTGCCGAGGCCAGCCTGCAGGAGTTCTTCGTCAGTGCGTCGTCGCCGAATCGCTTCATGTTCGACCGCGACACACTCACCGTCGGGGCCGATCAGATCGTGCGCTATGTGCTGGTGATTCGCACGCCGGGTGGTGCCGAAAACGTCACGTTCGAGGGTATCCGCTGCAACACCAACGAGCGCCGGATCTATGCCAGTGCCAGCAAGAATGGCGAGTGGGTGCCGGTCAAGGGGAGCGAATGGGCTCCGATCCTCGACAACACCTACAACCGTCCGCGTGCTGCGCTGGCCTACGAACTGTTCTGCGACGGGCCCGCTCCCCCGCGCAGTGTCGATGAAGTGCTGCGCCGCCTGAAATCCGGCTACGGGACGGTGGCGAGTCCGATGCAGGGAGGCAGGTAATGCTCGATCAGGCCATCATTCATTTCGACAAGGCGCTGCGAACGGTCTTCGCGCCGGCAATGACCGTCAGGCCGGTGCCGGGCAATGATCTGCCCGATGCGCCGCTTGACGAAGACGAGAAGCGTCATGCCGCCGCGCTGATGCGTGTCAATCACTGTGGCGAGATCTGCGCGCAGGCCCTCTACCAGGGGCAGGCACTGATGTCCAAGGACGAATCGATCAGGAAGGCGCTTGAGCAGGCCTCCCAGGAAGAGACTGAGCACCTCGCCTGGACCGAACAGCGCATCGCCGAACTCGGCGGGCGCAAGAGTCTGCTCAACCCCCTTTGGTATGGCAGCTCGCTTGCTGTCGGCATGCTGGCGGGGCGCTTTGGCGATCGCTGGAATCTCGGCTTCCTGGCGGAGACCGAGCGCCAGGTCGAGTCTCACCTCCACGGACACCTGGAGCGCCTTCCCGCCGAAGATCGCAAGTCACGCGCGATTGTCGAGCAGATGAAGGCGGATGAAATCAGTCACGCCAACACGGCAGTCCGGCTTGGGGCCAATGAGCTCCCGGCGCCCGTCAAGGGGCTGATGAGGCTGTTCTCGCGGGTGATGACCGAAACGGTCTACCGCGTTTGAGAGGAGGGCGCCTGGCGCCCTCCGTGCGTCGAATCATTCTGCTTCGACGATCGTCCATTCGTGCGTGATCTCGGCGGTCTTGCCGAGCATGATCGATGCCGAGCAGTACTTTTCTGCCGAAAGGTGGATTGCGCGCTCGACGCTTTCGGGCTTCAGGTTCTTGCCGGTCACCGTGTAATGAAAGCGGATGCGGGTAAAGACCTTGGGGTCGGTATCGGCACGATCGGCTTCCAGCCGGACAGCGCAGTCGCGAATGTCCTGACGGCCGCGCTTGAGAATCAGCACGACGTCAAAGGCGGTACATCCGCCTGCGCCGGCGAGCATCAATTCCATCGGGCGTGGTGCAAGATTACGTCCCCCTGCGTCCGGTGCGCCGTCCATGTTGATCAGGTGGCCGCTGCCGGTTTCGGCTCTGAAGCTCATGCCATCGACCCATTTGATGGTGCATTCCATTGTTGAAGCTCTCCTTGGGAGGTTGAAGGTTGGGCGGGGATGCAAAGTTTGCAGGATTCTACCGAAGAGCAGGGGTGGCGCTGTATAGCTTGATGTGCATGTATTGTGCGGTGCACAATGACGGTGGTTTGATATTTACTTGAATGGAATAAACGGAGCCTCCGGGGCGCTCATTTGTGTGAAAAATCTGTTTGAAAACATATGCTAGAGTCCGCATAGAGTAAATTTATAAATCAATCAAAACATTTGTAGTGCGGCGCACAAATAATGCTTGCCCGCGTGTAGGTCTTTCTGGATAATTCGCCTCAGTCGGATCGGAAACGTGTTGCGAACAGCAGCCAGCGATCCAAATCAGTGTCTCCTCCACCCTCCTCCTTTGGTGTGGATTTAACGCAGTCCCCCAGGGGCTGCGTTTTTTTTTCTACGCTCGGTCCTGGATGTTGTGCCGGATTTCTTTCGCGTGTTCTCATTGACATGAGGTACGGGAAGGGTCTATGATTTCGAGCTTTCCGTTTGGTGGCCGGCACGCCAGGCCTGACAAGATCGAGGTTTCAAATGAAAACGTTTTCTGCCAAGCCGCACGAAGTACAGCGCGACTGGTTCGTTGTCGACGGCACGGACAAGGTGCTTGGCCGTCTTGCTTCCGAAGTGGCCCGCCGCCTGCGTGGCAAGCACAAGTCCATTTACACGCCGCACATCGATACCGGTGACTTCATTGTCGTCGTGAACGTCGAGAAGCTGCGCGTGACCGGCAACAAGGCGCTGGACAAGAAGTATTATCGCCACTCCGGCTACCCGGGCGGTATCTACGAGACCAACTTCACCAAGCTGCAGCAGCGCTTCCCCGAGCGCGTGCTGGAAAAAGCCGTGAAAGGCATGCTGCCGAAGGGTCCGCTGGGTTATGCCATGCTGAAGAAGCTGAAGTGCTATGCCGGTGCCGAGCACCCGCATGCCGCCCAGCAGCCGAAAGTTCTCGAGATCTGAAGGAGCCATAAATGGCTGTGACTTACAACTACGGTACCGGTCGCCGCAAGACCGCGGTCGCCCGTGTATTCATCAAGCCGGGCTCCGGCAACATCGTCGTCAATGGCAAGCCCGTTGATGAGTTCTTTTCCCGTGAAACCGGCCGCATGATCGTGCGTCAGCCGCTGGTGCTTACCGGCAACGAAGATCGCTTTGACATCATGGTCAACGTGGTTGGCGGTGGTGAGTCCGGTCAGGCAGGTGCCGTGCGTCACGGCATCACCCGTGCGCTGATCGATTACAGTGCCGACCTGAAGCCGGATCTGCGTACCGCAGGCCTGGTGACTCGCGATGCACGTGAAGTCGAGCGTAAGAAAGTCGGCCTGCGTAAAGCACGTCGCGCCAAGCAGTTCTCGAAGCGCTAATCGCGTTTTGTGCTGCACGAGAAGCCGTCCCCTGGGGCGGCTTTTTGCATTTCCGGGCTTTCCGGACGGAGAGTTGTCAGGGCTGCGCGCATCGACTCGGAGTTGGCTGGCGGTCCGGTATGCGCAAAGCGGACGTGCTTGTGCTAGTGTCGGTGATCGACAGCCCCGTGAAGCGGCTGTGGTCGGGAATTTGGCGCACATGCATCATGTCTGCAATGCCCGCTCCTGACACGGTTTGCGTCGGCCCATCTGGGAACTTGTACGGTCGGAGATGATCCGACTTTGACGTGGGAGGGCGGATGGCGCATCATCGCCCCCTGCCCTTGACAGAGGAGAGAACATGAACGCTGAAGTTGAAACCCCGGACATCCTGGTATTTACCGATAACGCAGCCGGCAAGGTGCGCGAGCTGATCGAAGAAGAGGGCAACCCTTCGCTCAAGCTTCGCGTGTTTGTGAGCGGTGGTGGTTGCTCCGGCTTCCAGTACGGTTTCACTTTCGATGAGGAAGTGAATGAGGATGACACGACGTTCGAGAAGAATGGCGTGATGCTGCTGGTTGACCCGATGAGTTACCAGTACCTTGTCGGTGCTGAAATCGATTACACGGAAGGCCTCGAAGGGTCGCAGTTTGTCATTCGTAACCCGAATGCAACCAGCACCTGCGGTTGTGGGTCTTCGTTCTCGGCCTGATTGATCTGGTCGGGATGAAAAAAAATGGGGCGCCTTGGCGCCCCATTTTTTTTACTGCGTGCCGGCTTTCAGCGGCTTGCGACCGTTGCCTTGTAGTTGAGCAGTGCGATGCGCTGCAGCAGAGGCTCGGCATTGCGCTTGAAGCGAGCGAGTTCTTTTCCTTCCAGTGCGTCCGCGGCCGGGAGGGCGATCTTCATGGGGTCGTGTGCGACATTGTCCACGCGCACTTCGTAGTGCAGGTGGGGGCCGGTCGCCCATCCGGTGGAGCCGACGAAGCCGATGACGTCACCCTGGTCGACTGCCATTCCCGGCTTCAGGTTGCGGCTGAAATTGTTGAGGTGGGCGTAGGCAGTGGTGAGCTTGCCGCGGTGGCGGAGAATCACGATGTTGCCGTAGCCACCCTGCTTGCCGGCAAAGGCGACGACGCCGTCAGATGTGGCCTTGACCGGGGTGCCTCGCGGTGCGCCGAAATCGACGCCCTTGTGCGCGCGCCAGCTCTTGTGAATCGGATGCAGGCGGCGGCCGAAGCCCGAGGTGACGCGGGAGAACTCAAGGGGCGAGCGCAGGAAGCCCTGCCGCAGGCTGTGCCCGTCACCCGAGTAGTACTGTTCCTTGCCGTTCGCGGTGTCATGCAGCACCACGACGTGGCGCTTGCCCTGATTGATGAACTCGGCCGCAAGCACGCGGCCCGAACGGATGCTCGAGCCTTCGTCGTAGATGGTTTCGTACACCACGCTGAAGCTGTCGCCCTTGCGCAGATCGGTATGGAAGTCGATCTCGGTGCCGAACAGGTCCACCAGCTTGCTGGCGACGCTGTCCGGAAGTCCGGCTTCATCGGTAGCACCGAAAAGCGAGTGGCGAATGGTGCCGGTACGCATTTCGACAATCGTCTCGACCGCAGTGCTTTCCTCGCTGCGGACCTCGAAGTTCTGGCCCGCCTGATCGCGTTCGATGGTGTAGCGGCCGCCGCTCAGCGGCAGGCTGATGGACAGCACCTTGCCATCGGGCGTGACCATGGCGGTCATCGAGCGGCCTGCGCGCAGCTGACGGAGTGCCTGTGAGCCTGCCTCGTCGTTCAGGATGAAGGAGAGCGCTTCGCTGTCGTCGATGCCAAGGCGTCGGAAGATTGCGGGAAGCGTGTCGCCTGGCTGAATTCTGTCGTCGTGAACGTAGGGCAGCGTGTGTGCGGCAGCGACGCTGACCGGCGCGATCGCAATGTCCTCGACCACAGTGCTGGCGATGAATGGCGCAGCGGGGGAGGTTTGCGGGACGACTGCGGTGGCTGCCACGACGCCGAGGAGCGAGACGCCAGCGACGCCTGCGATGAGCCACGGACGCTTACGGCTGAGGAGCTTGGACGGCAGTTCGGCTAGAATCGTGGTTTTTCTGACCTGCATGATTTGACCCGGGCAAAAACTTTTTCGAGTTTAACAAAGATTTGCAGCAGGCCGGTGAACGAATGACTGGAGATACATGATGAGTGATGTGCAGGCCGCGATCGAGCTGATCAAGCGGGGAGTCGACGAGTTGCTGATTGAAAGCGAACTCGTTGAAAAGCTCAAAAGCGGACGGCCTTTGCGGGTCAAGGCAGGTTTCGATCCGACCGCGCCTGACTTGCACCTTGGGCATACGGTGCTGATCAACAAGCTGAGGCACTTTCAGGAGCTCGGGCATCAAGTCATGTTCCTGATTGGTGACTTCACAGGGATGATCGGTGACCCCAGCGGCAAGAACAGCACGCGGCCGCCGCTGTCGCGGGAACAGATCCTGGAGAATGCCAAGACCTATCAGGAGCAGGTCTTCAAGATTCTGGATCCCGAACGGACCGAGATCTGCTTTAACTCTGCATGGATGGAAGGTCTCGGCTCGGCCGGGATGATTCGCCTCGCTGCGCAGCAGACGGTTGCGCGCATGCTTGAGCGAGAAGACTTTTCCAAGCGCTACGCGAACAATCAGCCGATTGCGATTCACGAATTCCTGTATCCCTTGTGTCAGGGTTACGACTCCGTGGCCATGAAGGCCGATGTGGAGCTTGGCGGTACGGACCAGCGCTTCAACCTGCTGATGGGGCGTGAGTTGCAGAAGGGTCACGGGCAGTCGCCGCAGTGCGTCGTGATGATGCCGCTGCTCGAGGGCCTGGACGGTGTGAACAAGATGTCGAAGTCGCTCGGCAACTACATCGGCATTGCCGAGGCGCCGAAGGAAATCTTCGGCAAGACGATGTCGGTGTCGGACACCTTGATGTGGCGTTACTTCGATCTGTTGTCCTTCCGTTCCACTGCCGATATCGCAGGCCTTCGGCGTTCGATCGACGAGGGTCGGAATCCGCGCGACGTGAAAGTGATGCTGGCGCAGGAGCTGGTCGCCCGCTTCCATGGTCAGCAGGCCGCCGAAGATGCGCTGAGCGACTTCGAGGCACGCTTCCAGCGCAATGCGATTCCCGACGATCTTCCGGAGGTCAGGGTGGTCGTGGGAGAGGGCCTGCCGGTGTTCCAGGTGGTCAAGCAGGCGGGCCTGACCGGAACGACGTCCGAGGCAATGCGGATGATCGATCAGGGGGCGGTGCGGCTCAACGGGGAACGCGTCGCCGACAAGGGACTGGTGCTGCTCGCGGGCGAAACCGTGGTGCTGCAGGTCGGCAAGCGCAAGTTTGCTGCCGTCGTGCTCGAATGAAGGATCCGGGTCGGGCAGGCATGCATGCCCTGGCGGGGGCCGCATGAGGGCGGATGCAACGCGGCCCATCGGCGTGTTCGACTCCGGCGTGGGTGGGCTGACCGTGGTGCGGGCGCTGATGGAGCGCCTGCCACTGGAGAGCATCGTCTATTTCGGCGATACCGCCCGGGTACCCTACGGGGTCAAGTCGGTGGCGACGATCGAGCACTTCACCGGACAGATCACCGACTTTCTGCTGCAGCAGGATGTGAAGATGCTGATCGTCGCGTGCAACACGATGGCCGCCGTAGCGGCACACGTGGTGGCCGAGCGTGCCGGCGGCATTCCGGTCATCAACGTCATCGAGGCCGGGGCGCAGGCCGCGGTCGCAGCCTCGCCCGCCGGCAGGATCGGCGTGATCGGTACGCCGACGACGATCAACAGCAACGCCTACGCGGTGCGGATGCACGCGCTCGACTCCGGGGTGCGGGTGTATTCGCAAGCCTGTCCGCTGTTCGTGCCGCTGGTGGAGGAGGGCTGGCTGGAGCACCCGGTCACGCGCATGACGGCGCAGGAGTATCTGCGTCCGGTGCTGGCGGAAGAGGTGGACAGCCTCGTCCTCGGCTGCACGCACTACCCCCTGCTCAAGCCTTTGCTGCGCGATGTGGTCGGGGAGGGGGTGCGTCTGATCGATTCCGCGGTCACGACGGCCGAGCTCGCGGCCCGCTGCCTGCATGCCGAAGGGCTGGCTCATGTGGGCAGGCGCCCGGCCAGCTACCGCTACGTGGTGACCGATGTTCCCTTGCGCTTTCAGACCATCGGCGAACGCTTTCTCGGGCGTTCGCTCGGGCTGGTGGAGCGTATTGACTGGTAGGCGGGCTCAGGCCGGCCCGGTTGCGACTGGCCGTTTCGGATCGGCGCACCATTCGCTCCACGAGCCGGCGTAAAGGCGCGAGCCGGACAGGCCCGCGGCTTCCATGGCGAGCAGATTGTGGCAGCCGGTGACGCCGGAGCCGCACTGATGAACGACTTCGGAAGGGTCGCGGCCGTCGAGCAGCGCTTCGAACTCCGCTCTCAGCGTCTGCGAATCCCTGAAGCAGCCCCGGGTGTCGAGGTTGTCGCCGAAGAAACGGTTGACCGCTCCTGGGATATGTCCGCCGACAGGATCGCGGGTTTCGTTTTCGCCACGGAAGCGGTCCGGACTGCGCGCGTCGATCAGCAGCATGTCTGGCTGGCCGAGATGCGCCAGAACCGTGTCGACGTCGACGCGGCAGGGCTGCAGGCACAGGGAGTAGGATGGTGTCGGGTGCGCTTCCGGAATTGCAGCGCTCAACGCCTGGGATTCGCTGCACCACGCCTGCAGGCCACCGTCGAGCACGGCAACACGGTGGTGTCCAAGCCAGCGCAGCATCCACCACAGGCGTGCGGCATACATGCCGCCAGCGTCGTCGTAAGCCACGACCTGGGTATGGTTGCCTACGCCGCAGGCCTCGAGGCGGGCGGCAAGGGCTGCGGGATCGGGCAGGGGGTGGCGTCCGTTGGTGCCCGTCTTGGGGCCGCTGAGATCTTCATCGAGATCCATGAAGAAAGCCCCCGGAATATGGCCGCTTGCATAGGCGTCGCGGCCGAAATCCGGGTTGGCAAGGTCGGACCGGCAGTCGAAGATGACCCAGTCCGGGTCGTGAATGCGTTCGGCCAGGTCTCGTGCGCCGATCAGTGCCGAATAGGAGGCACTCACGGGGTGGCCTCAGCCGCAACGCCGAGCCAGGCGCGGGCGTCCTCGTCCGAACTGAAGACCTGTACTTCGGCATCGACGAAGAGCTGGGAAATCCATGCGCTCCAGGTCACCCACTGGTCGTCGGTGAGAATCGCGATGCGGCGGAAGTCGTGCGCATGCTCGCGCGAGAACTTGATCTCTTCCCAGGCCAGGTCAAGCGTGAAGCCCGCCATCTCCCGCAGGTCGAACAGCAAATCCACTGTTCCGACAAACTGGATCTTGTAGTTCACCAGTTCCTCGAACTCGCGATAGTCGGCCAGGGTAAATTCGCCGAATACGGTCACTGCTACCAGATTGCCCTTGTGGTCGGTGCTGATCATGACGGCCTCCGTGCTGTTGTGCTTGTGTGCCTACTATAGCCCTCGCCGCTGTCGGGCTCAATCGTCGGCCCTGCGCCGCGATGCGAAGGAAACCATGAGACCGCTGACGATGATCAGTGCGATCGCGAGCCAGGCCGAAGGGGGATGCGTCTCGTCCCAGATCGCCATGCCGAAAAGGCTCGCGAAAATGACCGTGCTGTAGCTGAGCGCGGCCGAGACGACCGTCTTGCCGAAGCGGTAGGAGCGCGTCATCGCCAGTTGGGCGAGTCCGCCAAACAGGCCGATGCCGAGCAGAATGGCGAGCCCGCCCGCATCGGGTCGATGCAGTTCGCCGGTCAGGGCCCAGACCCCGCCGAGCACCGTGGTCACGCAGGAAAACCAGAATACCGTGCGGATCTCGGGCTCGCCGGCCTTGCCCAGCTCACGCACGCTGATGTAAGCCAGACTGGAAATCATCCCCGCGCCCAGGCCCGTAATCGCGCCAAGCCACTGACCCGGCTGCAGGGTGGGGCGCAGCAGCAGGACGACGCCCGCGAAGCCTGCCAGCAGCGCGACCGCGACCGCAAACCGGAGTCGTTCGCCGAAAAGCAGGATCAGCAGGATGGCGACGAACATCGGCGACGTGTAGCTCAGGGTGGCCGCGGTTGCCAGCGGCAGGACGCCGATGGTGAAGAAGTAGCACATCAGCGCGAGCGAGCCCGACAGGCTGCGTGACAGCTGCATGCGCCAGTGCGGGGTGCTGAGCGCGATGTGGGTCATGCGCGAGGCAATGGTCATCATCACGATGTTCAGCGCCCCACGGTAGAAAACCAGCTCTCCGGTGGAGAACTGATCGGCACCCAGCTTTACGCAAACGCCCATGCAGGCGAAGAGAAAGCTGGCGATGATCATCCAGATGGCGGGCATGGCCTTGATGCTGCGTTGCAATGTATGAGGGGCGCATTGAACCACACCTGCGCGTGCCGACGGGCGCGGATTGCGCCGGGCGCTGGTCAGTTTGTCCCTGAGGGGCTACGCTTTGTCTGAATTCTGCCCGGGAGTCGCCAATGGCACATGTTCTTGCCCTGGATCAGGGAACGACCAGTTCGCGCGCGATGGTCTTCGATGCGGAGGGACGGGTGTGCGGTCATGCCCAGCTGGAGTTTGCTCAGCATTTTCCGCAACCGGGCTGGGTTGAGCATGACGCGCACGAGATCCTGCAATCCCAGTTTGACTGCGCACGAGCTGCGCTCGAGAACGCGAAACTGACGGCGAGCGAGATTGCCGCGATCGGGATCGCGAATCAGCGCGAGACCACGGTGCTGTGGTCGCGCAGCGACGGGCGGGCGGTCGCGCCTGCGATCGTATGGCAGGACAGGCGCACGGCCGATCGCTGCGAGACCTTGCGCGCACGCGGCTGGAGCGAGGATGTTCGCGCCCGCACCGGGCTTGAGCTTGACCCCTATTTTTCAGCGACCAAACTGGCCTGGCTCCTGGATCACGTGCCGGGTGCCCGCGAACGGGCCGAGCGCGGTGAACTCGCGTTCGGAACCATCGACAGCTGGCTGATCTGGCATCTCACCGGTGGAAGACTGCATCTGACGGATCCGGGCAACGCGGCACGCACCCTGTTGTTCGACATCCATTCCCGGACCTGGGACGAAGGCCTGCTTGAAGGCTTCGGGATTCCGGCGTCGGTGTTGCCGCGTGTCGTGGACAGTATCGGTGTGTGCGGCGAGACCGACCCCGATGTGTTCGGCGCTTCGATCCCGATTGCCGGAATCGGCGGCGACCAGCAGGCCGCGACCTTCGGGCAGTGCTGCTTTGCCCCGGGCATGGCCAAGAACACCTATGGCACGGGCTGTTTCCTGCTGATGAACACGGGCACCGAGGCAGTGGTTTCCACCCATCGCCTGCTGACCACGATTGGCTGGTCGGGCGACGGGCCGCCGATCTATGCGCTCGAGGGCAGTGTGTTCATGGGCGGCGCCATCGTGCAATGGCTGCGCGACTCACTTGGCCTGATCAAGGACTCGGCGGACATCGAAACCCTGGCCGGCAGTGTGCCGGACAGCGGTGGCGTCGTCATGATTCCTGGGTTTACCGGTCTTGGCGCGCCTTACTGGGATCCGAACGCCCGTGGCACCTTGCTCGGGCTCACGCGCGGAACGGGGGCCGCGCACGTGGCGCGCGCCGCGCTGGAGGCGATCGCGATGCAGACTCTGGATCTGGTTGAAGCGATGCAGCTCGACGGTGCAAGCCCGCTGTGCGAACTGCGGGTCGATGGTGGCGCGGCCGCCAACGACTTGCTGATGCAGATGCAGGCCGACCTCCTGGGGGTGCCGGTCGTGCGTCCGAAAATGCTCGAGACCACGACGCTGGGCGCGGCCTATCTCGCCGGACTCGGTGTGGGCGTCTGGCCTGACACCGATGCGCTTAGCCGGCAGTGGCAGGTCGACAGGGTGTTCGAGCCAGGTCTTGCCGAGGATCGGCGGCTTGCACGACGTACCGCATGGGCGCACGGCATTGCATGCGTCCGCAGTTGGGGGCATTCATGACGGCGTCGGCGAAGAGCGGTCTGGCCGAACGGGCGCGGCAGGCCTTGCTGGTCCGGCTGTCGGAGCCCAGAGTATGGGACGTGGTCGTGATTGGCGGCGGGGCAACCGGGCTGGGCTGCGCAGTCGACGCTGCCGCGCGCGGATATTCGGTGCTGGTCGTGGATGCAGAGGATTTTGCCAAGGGTACGAGCTCGCGTGCGACCAAGCTGATTCACGGCGGCGTGCGCTATCTCGCGCAGGGCAACCTGCCGCTGGTGCGGGAAGCATTGGCCGAACGCGCCCGTCTGCTCGAGAACGCCCCCCATCTGGTCCATCCTCTGCGCTTTGTCGTGCCTGCATACCGGCTGCACGACAAACCGATGCTCGCGGCCGGGCTCGGCCTGTACGACCTGCTGGCCGGCCGCCGCGGCATTGCCCGCAGCAAGGTGCTGAACGTCGACGACACGCTTGCCGCGCTGGTCACTGTAAAGCGTGATGGTTTGCGCGGCGGAATCGCCTACTGGGACGCCCAGTTCGACGATGCGCGGCTGGCCCTGACCCTGGCGCGCACCGTAGGCGATTTCGGCGGTCTGGCAGTGAATTACTGTGCCGCGACGGGGCTTGCAATCGAAGGCGGGAAGGTCTGCGGGGTGGATCTGCGCGATGTGGAGAGCGGGCAGGCATATCGCGTTGGCGCCAGGGTGGTGATCAATGCGTCCGGGGTGTGGGCCGACAGCGTGCGCCGCCTGGCGCGGGCTGACGCCCATGACATGCTCAGCCCCAGTCAGGGTGTGCATCTGGTCGTGGATCGCGCGTTCCTGCCCGGTGAGGACGCGCTGCTGGTGCCGCATACCGACGATGGCCGCGTGCTGTTCATGATTCCCTGGCAGGGGAAGGTGCTGCTGGGCACCACCGACTCGCCGCGCAGCGATCTGCCTCTCGAGCCACGGCCCCTGCCGGGCGAGATCGACTTCATCCTGGAGACCGCAGCACGCTATCTTGAACGCCCTCCATCCCGTGCGGATGTACGCGCGGTCTTCGTCGGCCTGAGGCCCCTCATCGGAGGGGGCCGTGACTCCCCCACGCGACAGTTGTCACGTGAGCATCTTGTGGACGTCTCGGCCGAGGGACTGGTCAGCGTCACCGGTGGAAAATGGACGACTTATCGAGTGATGGCCGAGGATGCAATCGATGCCGCACAGCCGGTTGGCGGGCTGCCGCAGCGTTCTTCGGCGACTGCCCGTCTGCGTTTGCATGGTGCGCCGGAGAAGAGTGATGGCGATGTCTATGGGCTCGATCGCAAGGACGTGCTGCGCCTGCCCGGCGCGGACAACATCCTTGCAGAAGGGCTGACGCTGACCGAAGCCGAGGTCCGATATGCTGCACGCGCCGAATTCGCGCGCACGGTTGAAGATGTCCTTGCCCGTCGCCATCGGGCGCTGTTCTTCGATGCTGAAGCGGCGGTTCGCGCCGCACCTGCGGTTGCAGCGATTCTGGCCGAAGAGCTTGGAAGGGCGCCGGACTGGGCCGCGGCAGAAGTCGATCGCTTCAGGGCGCTGGCTGCGCAGTATCAGGTCGGCCCGTGACGCGCCAACCGATGTGCGCACGGCGACTGGGCTTCGCCTTCAGGCCTGCGTCCCGGACAGCGCGACTGTCGCCTCCAGTCCGCCTTCCGGGTGGTTGGCAAGGCTCACCTCGCCGTGCTGGGTGCGCAGCAGGTTGCGTGCAATCGCAAGGCCCAGCCCGGTGCCGCCGGTTTCACGGTTGCGTGAGGATTCCGTGCGGTAGAAGGGCTCGAATACTTTCTCGAGCTCGGCTTCTTCCAGTCCAGGGCCGTGATCGCGGATGCGGATTTCGACATGATCGGGCTGCCCGCTCAGCGTGACATCGACCTGTCCGCCGAACTTCACGCCGTTCTCGATCAGATTCCACAGTGCGCGCCGCAGCGCCGTGACCTGCCCGTTGAAGGGGCGGTCCGCGCGGCCCGTCAGCGTGACTGTCCACCCCATGTCCTGAGCATCGTCGCGCAGTGCTTCGAGCAGGCGGGTCAGATCGATGGGCTGCCTGTCCTTGCTGCCCTCCATGCTGCGGGCGTAGTCCAGTCCTTCCCTGATCAGACTCTGCATCGCATCGAGGTCGGACTGTACCTTTGCGCGCAAGGCATCGTCATCGACCATTTCGGCACGCAGGCGCAGTCGCGTGATCGGGGTCTGCAGATCATGCGAAATCGCAGCCAGGATGCGGGTGCGCTCACGCACGTGTTCGCCGATGCGCTGCTGCATCTGGTTGAAGGCTGCGGCGGCGCTGGCCACTTCCGTCGGTCCGCGAACGTCCATGGGGGCGCGATCGGGATCCTCTCCAAGCGCGCGCGCAGCGTCGGCCATGCGCGACAGCGGTCGGGTTGCAATGCGGACGCTGAACCATGTGAGGAGGCTGACACCCACGATCAGTGCGAGCAGGGCGGAGATCAGCTGTCCCGGGTGCGGGGGGCGCAGGTCGGGTGCAAAGCGAATGCCTGGCATTCGGATGCTGAGTGGCGATCCGTCGCTCAAGCGCAGCGCAATGAAAAGGGATGGGCGCCCTTCGTGTCCGTGTCTGCTGGCAAAGAGAGCGACTTCGCGTTCAGGCATGGCTTCCTTGAGCGCAGGGAGGAGCGGATGTTCGATTGGCAGCGGGGGCAGGTCGTCCGGCAAGGGGCGCAGGCTCAGTCGCAGACGTCTGCGCCCAAGTTGATCCACCCAGCGCTCGCGCTCGTTCTCGGGCATGCGGTCGAGGACATCGGCAGTGGCGGCAACTTCCTGTGCGATGCCATGGAACAGCGCATTGCGACCGACCCGGTCGCGCTCGCCGACAAACAGAATGAAGCTCACTGCGAGCACCAGCGTGATACCGGCGAGCCAGATCAGCATCAGGCGCGAGAACAGGCTCCTGGGCCAGGGCAGTTTCATTGCGGTGCTTTCCCGCGATCGCCCGGGGTGACTTCGCAGGCCAGCACGTAACCTTCATTGCGCACCGTCTTGATGATTGCAGGCTCGCGCGCATTGTCACCGAGGCGCTGACGCAGGCGGCTGATCAGGAGATCGATGGAGCGGTCGAACACCTCGGCTTCGCGCCCCTGGGTGAACTCCATCAACTGGTCGCGTGACAGCACGCGCTGGGGGTGGGCGAGAAAGACGCCAAGCATGCGATATTCGGCACCCGACAATGCGACCACGGTGCCGTCCTCGTCGACGAGGTGGCGATTCACGGTATCGAGTCGCCAGTGGGCAAAACAGAGTTCGCGTGCGCTGGCAGATGCCGTGACTTCGAGATTGGGCGGCAGCGCGCGTGCGCGGCGGAGAATGGCCCGGATGCGCGCATAGAGCTCACGCGGTACAAAGGGCTTGGGCAGATAGTCGTCGGCGCCCATCTCGAGTCCCAGGATGCGGTCCATGTCCTCTCCGCGCGCAGTGAGCATCAGGATCGGGGTGGCCGCATTCGGCCCGTTCCCTGCGCGCAGGTTGCGGCACAGGGTGAGCCCGTCTTCGCCTGGCATCATCACGTCGAGTACGATCAGGTCGATCCTGTGGCTTTCAAGGGCAGCCTTCATCTCGCGCCCGTCTGCAGCCGTCGTGCAGCGCAGGCCCTGCTTCTCAAGGTAGTCTGCGAGCAGTCCGCGGATATCACGGTCGTCGTCAACAATCAGGATATGGTCTTGCTGGTTTGACATTCAGGTTCTCCTCAGCCCGAATCTTAAGCTGCCGCGCCAGCATTCTTGTATCCCAGCGTATCAAGTGCGCCCTCAGAGACATCAGCGTGCAATTCCGCCCGTTCCTGACACTTGTCATTTACATCGCGGTGGTCAAATGAACCCGTCGCCCAATGACAGGAGTTCAATGGGCGGGAGATCAACCGAAAAACTCGAGGAGCATCATCATGAAAACCTGGATCAAGACTTCGATCGCCGCAGCAATCATCGCTACTTCTGCAATTGGCGCTTCGGCCATTGCGCGTGGAGGTGACTGCGATGGCATGGGCATGCGGGACGGCAGGCAGGGCATGCAGCAAATGAGTCCCGAAAAGATGAAGGAACGGATGGCGCAGCGTGGTGAAGTCCAGGCCGCCAAGCTCGAACTGGCGCTGGTGCTGACTCCCGCCCAGAAGCCGGCATGGAATGACTTCAAGGCTGCGATGAAGGACCGTGGCGAGCGCATGGCGTCGCACATGATGGCCCGCAACGCCGAGGATCGCCCGGTCACCGTCCTTGATCGCATGGCGAAAATGGAGGAAGTGAGCAAGCTGCGTCAAACCGAGATGGCCGAGATGCGCAAGGCGGTGGAAGTCTTCTATGCGCAGCTGACCGATGCACAGAAAACCGTCTTCGACGCCGAGTTTGACCGTATGGGAGGCCGCCACGGTGGTGGGCACCACAAGATGGGGTCGGGCAAGGCTGACGGCAGGGGCGCCGGCCGCGACTGAACGTCGCCGGGCTTGAGTGAGGCCCGTGGAAGCACATGAAAAAACCGCCCGGTGCATTTGCACCGGGCGGTTTTTCTTGCGACTGAAACCGGGTGCGGCAAAAACCGCCCCCGAAATCGTTCGACTTAGTGGAACTGCTCTTCTTCGGTGGAGCCCGTCAGTGCGGTCACGCTGGACTTGCCGCCCTGGATGACGGTGGTCACTTCGTCGAAGTAGCCGGTGCCGACTTCCTGCTGGTGCGACACGAAGGTGTAACCACGCTCGCGAGCAGCGAATTCCGGCTCCTGAACCTTCTCGACGTAGGCCGACATGCCGCGTGCGACGTAGTCCTGGGCGAGGTCGAACATGTTGTACCACATGTTGTGAATACCAGCCAAAGTGATGAACTGGTACTTGTAGCCCATGGCGCCGAGTTCGCGCTGGAACTTGGCGATGGTGGCATCGTCCAGGTTCTTCTTCCAGTTGAAGGACGGCGAGCAGTTGTAGGCCAGCATCTTGCCCGGGTGGACCTTATGCACGGCTTCAGCGAACTTGCGGGCAAATTCCAGATCCGGCGTGCCCGTCTCGCACCACACCAGGTCGGCGTAGTGAGCGTAGGCGATGGCGCGGGAGATGGCCTGGTCAAGACCCTTCTTGGTCTTGTAGAAGCCCTCGGCAGTGCGCTCACCGGTCAGGAAGGGCTTGTCGTTCTCGTCGTAGTCGGACGTCAGCAGGTCGGCTGCTTCAGCATCGGTACGAGCGATCACCAGTGTCGGCACGCCATAGACGTCCGCAGCCATACGGGCAGCGATCAGCTTCTGCACGGCTTCCTGGGTCGGGACCAGCACCTTGCCACCCATGTGGCCGCACTTCTTCACGGAAGCCAGCTGATCTTCCCAATGCACGCCAGCAGCGCCGGAGCGGATCATGGCCTTCATCAGTTCGAAGGCGTTCAGCACGCCGCCGAAACCTGCTTCGGCGTCAGCCACGATGGGAGCGTGGTAGTCGATGTAGCCGGCGTCGCCCGGGTTTACACCCTTGGACCACTGGATTTCATCGGCACGGGTGAAGGCGTTGTTGATGCGCTCCACGACTTTCGGCACCGAATCAACCGGGTACAGGGACTGGTCCGGGTACATGGCAGCGTATTCGTTGTTGTCGGCGGCAACCTGCCAGCCGGACAGATAGATCGCCTTGATGCCGGCCTTGACCTGCTGCATGGCCTGACCGCCGGTCAGTGCGCCGAGGCAGTTTACGTAGGGCTCGTTGTTCACCAGGCTCCACAGCTTTTCGGCGCCGCGGCGGGCCAGCGTATTCTCGACCTGGAAGGAACCACGCAGGCGGACGACATCAGCAGCGGTATAGCCGCGCTTGATGCCTTTCCAGCGGGGATTTTCGGCCCAGTCTTTTTCGAGGGCGGCAATTTGCTGTTCGCGAGTCAGGTTCATCATGCTTCCTTGTCTGTTTGATAAGGGGGGACAACCAGGGTTTGCCGGGATCAGGAACCGGCTCAACCGATCGATTTCTGCCAGCGCATATTCGAGGGAGAAATCAGCGCCGGTTGCAAAACAGTATAGGTTGCATTCTGCTTAGCAGCAATAGGTCTTATATAAGACATAAGAAAAAAAGTTATTAAATGAAAACAGTAGTTTGTTTTCAATATTTTGTATCGTGGAACGCGAATCAGGCTGGTGAAATGAAAAGTCGGGCATGTCCTGTTGCGGCGCACAGGACATGCCCGACGATCGAGGGCCTGGAAGTGGTCCGGTATTCAGATCAACGGCGTGGCCGAGACGATCACGCCGTCCTCGTCGGCATAGACATAGTGTCCGGGCGTGAAGGTGACGCCACCGAAGGTCACCGGCAGCTCAGGTTCGCCCGTATTGCGCTTGACGGTCTTGCGCGGATGGGTGCCGAGCGCGAATACGCCCAGATCCATTTCGCCGATGGCTTTCGAGTCACGGATGCAGCCATAGACGAGAATGCCCGCCCAGCCGTTCTTGACGCCGAGCTCGGCGAGCTGATCGCCGACCAGTGCGCAACGCATTGAGCCGCCGCCGTCGACGACCAGCACACGACCATTGCCTTCCGACTCAAGCGTCTTGCGTACAAGCGCGTTGTCCTCGAACAGCTTGAGTGTGCTGATGGCGCCACCGAAGGCGCTGCGGCCACCGAAACTGCGGAACATCGGTGCAACCACGCTGACCTTGTCTTCGTGGGCGTCGCAAAGATCGGCTGTCTGAATAGGCATGAGAACTCCCTGAGTGATTGGATTCGGATCGGGTTCAGGCCGTGATCATAACGGAGGGGCCGTGCCGACGAACACCCGGGCAGGGGCGTAAAAAAGCGCGACCATCCTGGTCGCGCTTTCCTGAGACCACACCCGGAGGATCAGGCGGTTGCAACTTCCGGCTGATCGAACACCAGCTTGACCTTGTCGTCTTCGTCGAGATCGATCGTGACCTTGCCGCCGCTGGCGAGCCGTCCGAACAGGAGCTCGTCCGCCAGTGCCGAGCGGATGGTGTCCTGAATCAGTCGCGCCATCGGCCGCGCACCCATCAGCGGATCGAAACCCTGCTCGGCCAGCCAGGCCTTGAGTTGATCGGTGAAGTGGGCCTCCACCTTCTTCTCGTGCAGTTGGGCTTCGAGCTGCATCAGGAACTTGTCGACAACGCGCAGGATGATCTCGCTGTCGAGCGCCTTGAACGAGATCGTCGCGTCGAGCCGGTTGCGGAACTCGGGCGAGAACATGCGCTTGATGTCGGCGAGTTCGTCGCCTGCTTCGCGCTTGGCGGAGAAACCGATCACCGACTTCTGCATCGTCTCGGCGCCCGCGTTTGTGGTCATGATGATGATCACGTTGCGGAAGTCCGCCTGTCTGCCGTTGTTGTCAGTCAGGGCGCCATGATCCATGACCTGCAGCAGGATGTTGTAGATGTCGGGATGTGCCTTCTCGATCTCGTCGAGCAGGAGCACGCAGTGCGGCTTCTTGGTGATCTGCTCGGTGAGCAGGCCGCCCTGGTCGAAGCCGACGTAACCCGGCGGCGCGCCGATCAGGCGGCTGACCGCGTGACGCTCCATGTACTCCGACATGTCGAAGCGAACCAGGTCGATGCCGAGCGTGTAGGCCAGCTGACGGGCGACCTCGGTCTTGCCCACCCCGGTCGGGCCGGAGAACAGGAAAGAGCCAATGGGCTTCGCCGGATTGCCCAGGCCGGAGCGGGACATCTTGATCGCCTTCGCAAGCGCGTCAATGGCAGCGTTCTGACCGAACACGACGTTCTTGAGATCGCGCTCGAGTGTCTTGAGTGCGGTCTTGTCGTCGTTGGACACCGAGCGCGGCGGAATGCGGGCGATCTTGGCGACCGTTTCCTCGATCTCGTTCTTGCCGACGGTCTTCTTCTGCTTCGACTTGGGCAGAATGCGCTGTGCGGCGCCGGCCTCGTCGATGACGTCGATCGCCTTGTCCGGGAGGTGACGGTCATTGATGTACTTGGCCGACAGCTCCGCTGCGCTGGCAAGGGCCGATGCCGAGTACTTGATGCCGTGGTGCTCCTCGAAGCGTGACTTAAGCCCCTTGAGGATCTCCACCGTTTCGGCCACCGAGGGTTCCACCACGTCCACTTTCTGGAAGCGCCGCGACAGGGCGTGATCCTTCTCGAAGATCTGACGGAACTCGTTGTAGGTGGTCGCGCCGATGCACTTCAGCTGTCCGGAGGACAGCGCCGGCTTGAGCAGGTTGGAGGCGTCGAGCGTGCCGCCCGATGCCGCGCCTGCACCGATCAGTGTATGGATCTCGTCGATGAACAGGACGGCATCCTTGTTTTCTACCAACTGCTTGAGCACCGCCTTGAGGCGCTGCTCGAAGTCGCCGCGGTACTTGGTGCCCGCGAGCAGGGCGCCCATGTCCAGCGAGAAGACCTGCGCGTTCTCGAGGATCTCGGGCACGCGTCCTTCCACGATGCGATGAGCGAGACCTTCGGCGATGGCGGTCTTGCCGACACCAGCCTCACCAACCAGCAGCGGGTTGTTCTTGCGCCGACGGCACAGGGTCTGGATGACGCGCTCGACTTCCTTGTCGCGTCCGATGAGCGGATCGATCTTGCCCATCAGAACCTGCTGGTTCAGATTCTGGGTGTAGTTCTCGAGCGCACCACCGGCGGATTTCTCTTCCTGCTCCTGCTCGCCCTGTTCGGGTTCGCTGCGGTTTTGCGGGGATGCACCACCCTGGGGCGTTTTTGCAATGCCGTGAGAGATGAAATTCACCACATCAAGGCGCGAGATGTTCTGCCGCTGGAGGAAATAGACGGCATGAGAATCCTTCTCGCCGAAGATTGCCACCAGGACGTTGGCGCCGGTCACTTCCTTTTTTCCCGACGACTGGACGTGCAGGATGGCGCGCTGAATGACGCGCTGGAAGCCGAGCGTCGGCTGGGTGTCGATCTCGTCACTTCCTTCAACCTTGGGCGTGTGCTCGTTGATGAAGTTGGTCAGTTCCCGACGGAGTTCGTCGGTATTGGCGGCGCAGGCGCGAAGCACCTCGGCGGCAGAGGGGTTGTCGAGCAGTGCGAGCAGCAGGTGCTCCACCGTGATGAACTCATGACGCTTCTGCCGGGCTTCGACAAAGGCCATGTGCAGGCTGACTTCAAGTTCTTGCGCGATCATTCAATTTTCCTCCATCACGCATACCAACGGATGCTGGTGCTGACGAGCATGGGAAACGACCTGTTCCACCTTGGTTGATGCGATGTCCCGTGGAAAAACACCACACACGCCCATGCCCTCTCTGTGGACTTGGAGCATGACCCGCGTGGCGCGTTCGCGGTCCATGGCAAAAAATTTCTGCAGAACTTCGATAACGAAATCCATTGGTGTGAAATCGTCGTTCAGCAGAAGCACCTTGAAGAGCGGGGGCGGACGAGTGCTTGTCCGCTTTGCTTCCAGTACGAATCCGTCTTGTTTCTGAGTGGCCATGCGACTCATTCTAATCAACTCGATGCAGAGTGCAACTGAGCGTTTGCCAGAATATCTGGGGTTGGAAAAAGGGATATCAAGGTCTTCCCTGCGCCGCGTCGTCACATGAATCGCACTGGAATTCAAGCCAGAAACGTGCCATGAAGGGCCGGAAAGTGTGGGATGTTGTTGCGTTGCAGCAGCTCAGTGCCTGCATTTATCCGTTGACGCTATGCGGACAAGTGCGTAAAAACCGAGACGTGTGTTGATCGCGTGTTGCAAGCGTTGAGTCGGTCGTCGGCTTGTCGGTTAATCGACAAAGGCGTCAGGTGAAATGTTCGAATGCCTGATTGACGCGCCGTCCGGGAGGGCCCCGGGCTGTACTAAGTCACTTTGAAGGATTAAGGCAATATGGCAACTGGCACTGTTAAGTGGTTCAACGATTCCAAAGGTTTTGGTTTTATTACGCCTGATGATGGTAGTGACGATCTGTTCGCACACTTCTCCGCCATCACCATGAGCGGTTTCAAGACCCTGAAGGAAGGTGAAAAGGTTTCGTTCGACGTGACCCAGGGTCCCAAGGGCAAGCAGGCTTCGAATATCCAGAGCGCCTGATTATGCTTAGGCTGCGCCCCGGTGGCGCAGCCAAAAGAGAAAGGCCACCCTTGCAGGTGGCCTTTCTCTTTTGGAGCATGTAACGCGCGGCGTCTGACGCCGAACGTAGCAGGCCGTAGCCCGCTGCATCCTTACTTCAGCTTGATTTCCTTGTACGGGACGTGCTTGCGCGCGACCGGGTCGTACTTGTTGAATTCGAGCTTCTGCGGGGTGGTGCGCTTGTTCTTCGACGTGGTGTAGAAATGACCCGTGCCGGCGGTTGATTCCAGCTTGATCTTTTCGCGGATGCCTTTTGCCATGGCGTTCTCCGTTCAGTTCGCGCGGCGCTGGGCCGCAGGGTTAACGCCAGGGCTTAGAGCTTTTCGCCGCGGGCACGAAGTTCGGCAACGACGATGTCGATGCCCTTCTTGTCGATCGTCCGCAGACCGGCATTGGATACGCGCAAGCGGATCCAGCGGTTCTCGGATTCGCTCCAGAACCGACGGTTTTGCAGGTTGGGGAGAAAACGACGCTTGGTTTTGTTATTTGCGTGGGAAACGTTGTTTCCCACCATCGGTGCTTTACCGGTCACTTGGCAGACGCGAGCCATACGATGCTCCAGGGAATTCGGATTGCGAAAACGATGGAGGATAGCGTAAGAGCAGGGGTTAAGGCAAGTGCATTCTCAGTAATTACGTCCTTCGATTGTTGCAGGCGACTACAGCAGTCCGCGTTCGGCAAAAGACAGCGGCCGGCCGTGGGCCGGGACGATGAAATGATCAAGGACCCGGATGTCTACGAGGTCGAGCGCATTGCGCAGCGTGCGGGTCAGCAACTCGTCTGCGGTGCTGGGCTCGGCCGCGCCGGACGGGTGGTTGTGGGCGAGAATCACGGCGGCGGCGTTGTGTTCGAGTGCCAGCTTGACGACCTCGCGCGGGTAGACGCTGGTCTGGGTCAGCGTGCCCCGGAACAGGTCGACGGCTTCGATGAGGCGGTTGCGGGCATCGAGGAGGAGAATGCAGAAGGTTTCATGCGGCAGGTGGCCAAGGTGAAGTTGCAGCCAGTCCCGCACGGCGGTGGGTGAGTCGAACAGGCTGCGTTCGCTCATCTGCTCGGCCAGGGCGCGTCGGGCCAGTTCCATCACCGCCTGCAGTTGGGCATACTTCGCCAGCCCCATGCCGGGAACGGCGGAGAACTCTTCCGCGCTGGCATTGCACAGGCGTGTGAGTGAGCCGAAGCGGGACAGCAGATTGCGCGCGAGGTCGACGGCGGTCTGTCCGCGGATGCCGACGCGCAGAAACAGGGCGAGCAGTTCCGAGTCGGTAAGGGCGTGCGCGCCGCTACCAAGCAGCTTTTCTCGAGGACGTTCGCATTCGGGCCAGTCGGTGATTGCCATGGCGATCCCGTTTATACCAATGTACTGATAGTTTAACCTGAATGTCATGAATGAACTGCAGGGCAGGAAACTCGTTCTCGGCGTTACCGGAGGCGTCGCGGCCTACAAGGCGGCGGAGCTGGTCCGCCTTCTGGTCAAGGCGGGCGCCGATGTGCACGTGGTACTCACCGAGGGGGGCGCGCGTTTCGTCACGGCCGTGACCTACCAGGCACTGTCGGGCAATCCGGTGTGGACGGATCTGTGGGATGCACGCATGGATAACAACATGGCCCACATCGACCTCAGCCGCGATGCGGACGCAGTGCTGGTCGCGCCTGCCACAGCCGACTGTCTTGCGCGGCTCGCGCAGGGCCGCGCCGACGATCTGTTGACGACCCTGTGCCTTGCGCGCGACATCCCGCTGCTGGTGGCGCCTGCGATGAATCGCCAGATGTGGGAGCATCCCGCGACGCAACGCAACGCGGCAACACTGGCTGGCGATGGGGTGACGATCATCGGGCCGGCTGCAGGTGAGCAGGCGTGCGGCGAGGTCGGGATGGGGCGGATGCTCGAGCCGGAAGAGATCCTGGAGGCGGTGATTGCCTTCTTCACGCCGAAGCGCCTTGCCGGGCGCAAGGTGGTGCTGACGGCGGGCCCGACCTTCGAGGCCGTGGATCCGGTGCGTGCGATCACCAATACCAGTTCGGGCAAGATGGGCTATGCCCTCGCCACGGCGTGTGCGCGGGCCGGCGCCGAGGTGGTGCTGGTGAGTGGCCCGGTTGCGCTGGCTGCGCCTGCCGGAGTGCTTCGGGTCGATGTGCGCAGTGCGCTTGAGATGCGTGCCGCGGTATTTGATGCCTTGCCCGCGGCCGACGTCTTTATCGGCGTGGCGGCAGTGGCGGACTACCGGCCGCTGCAGCCTGCAGAGCACAAGATCAAGAAGTCGGGCGATACAATGCGCATCGAGTTGACGCCCAATCCCGACATTCTCGCTGAGGTGGCGTCACGTCCCGATGCGCCGTTCTGTGTCGGTTTTGCGGCTGAAAGCCGTGATCTAGATGCCTACGCCGAAGGCAAGCGCAAGAACAAGAAGCTGCCGATGCTGGTGGGAAATCTGGTAGCTGACGGCATGGGCGGCGACGACAACACCATCGCTCTCTATGATGAGCGTGGCCGCCATCCGCTGCCGCGCGCGGCCAAGTCGATGCTGGCACAAGAGATTGTCGAACATCTGGCGAATCTGCTCGCACCCGCAGGGCGAGAGCACAACTGACAAGGAAGAGTCATGCAACGCATTGATGTGAAGTTGCTCGATGCCCGCCTCAAGGGCCATCCCCCTGCGTACGCCACCGAGGGTGCGGCCGGGCTTGATCTGCGTGCCTGCCTCGACGCGCCGATCCTGCTGCATCCGGGCGAAACGACGCTGGTGCCCAGTGGCCTTGCCATTCACCTCGCCGATCCCGGGCTCGCAGCGATGGTGCTGCCGCGTTCGGGTCTCGGGCACAAGCATGGCATCGTGCTGGGCAACCTTGTGGGTCTGATCGACTCCGACTACCAGGGGCAGATTTTCGTCTCCGTGTGGAACCGGGGCCGCGACGTGTTCACCATTCAGCCGATGGAGCGCATCGCGCAACTGGTGGTCGTGCCCGTGGTGCAGGTGGGCTTCAACGTCGTTGACGATTTTGCGTCCAGTGAGCGCGGGGCGGGTGGTTTCGGCAGTACCGGAAAGCATTGAGCAGGCATGACGCATCCAGGTATTCCAACCGGTGTGCATGTGCTGTGCGAGACAGCGGGCCGCATCCTGCTGATGCGACGCTCGGGCACCGGTTTCTTTGACGGCCAGTACAGTCTCCCCGGCGGACATGTCGAGCCCGGTGAGTCCGTGCATCAGGCGGCAGTGCGTGAAATGCGCGAGGAAACCGGATTGCGTCTGCGTGAGGCAGACCTCCAGTTCCTCGGTGTCGTGCACCGCCTGTCCGACACCAACCGCATTGATTTCTTCATGCTCGCCCGCGACTGGACGGGGGATCCCGTCATCTGCGAGCCGACAAAGTGCGGCCACCTGGCGTGGTTTGATCGCGACGCCTTGCCCGAACCTGTCGTGCCTTACGTCCTGGCCGCGCTCGGTGCCGGCACGGGGCCGTGGGTGATGGAGCTGGGCTGGGCTGCCGAGGGCTGAATGCCCCGTGTGGTACATGCTTGATGTATTAGCGAGTTCTGATAGTCTTTCCTGTCCAAACACAAGAACAGGCGGGAGACGATGATGAGTCACTGGAAATATGCGGTAATTTCGAGCTTGCTGGCGCTGTGCGTGTCGTCTGCAGCCCGGGCGGCGGATTTTCCCGAGGTCGACCTTGCGCGCGCGGAAGAGATCAACATGGGGCGCTGCTTTCTTTGCCACGGGGTAGAAGGCGAGAGCACAACCGCGCTGTATCCGCGCCTGGCCGGGCAGCACTATCAGTACATCGCCAAGCAGCTGGCCGACTTCAAGGCCGGTCGGCGTCAGAGCGACACCATGGTGAACATGGCGGCCGACCTCGCTCCTGAGGAGATGCTGGCCCTCGGTGTCTATTTCGAGAAGAAGCCGACGCGTGCGCAGGACGTGCAGGATGGCGAACTGGCGGCGATCGGTCGTTTCATCTTCCTCCGCGGAAACGAGTATTCAGGCGTGGCCGCCTGTGCGTCCTGCCATGGAGAGCGGGGGCTTGGAACGTCGCAACTGCCCAGGCTCGCGGGGCAGGTGCCGCAGTACATCGAAAGACAGCTGCGCTCGTTCAATACGCGCAACCGCACCAACGACAACGCGGTGATGCATTCGATTGCCTCCAGGCTGACCGAGCTTGAGATCAGGTCTGTTGCGCTCTACATCAGTTCCTTGAACTGAGTCGGCAGGGCAAAAAAGGAAGGGGCCGTCCGGGCCCCTTCGTCATGCACGCATCAGGTATGACGCAGCTGCGCTGGGCTCAGGTCAGCATGTCAGCCCAGATGTTCTGTGCCCAGGCATGGGCGAACTTGCCCTCGATCTCATTTGCCGCAACCGACACGCCGCCCGCACCCGAAACCGGCATCGGCTGCTTTTTCACGTCGTCGTACTGGTGCACCGACGCGACGTGCACGGCGTTCTTTTCGTCGACAAAGCTGTAGCAGGTGTTCATGACCACCGGAGTGGGGTTCGGTGCCTGTCCGGCGAGCAGGTTGATGATGGCGGCCGCCACGACCTTGGCCTGCTGATTGGCCATGTGCCCCGACTTCGGCATTGTCGGCGCCGGGAACAGCGCATCGCCGATGACATGAACCCCTGGCACACCACGGGCTTCGTAGCCGAGCCACTCGACATCAACCCAGCGGTCGTTGATCAGCGGCAGACCCGACTGCGTGGCGATGTTGCCCGCACGCATCGGGGGGATGACGTTGAGCACGTCGGCCTTGACCTTTTCGAAGTCGAGTTCGGCGGTGCGCGTGGCTGCATTCACGCTGCGCAACTCGTTGTTGGGCATGTACTCGATCATGCCCTTGTAGCCCTCGAAGGCCTTGGTGAAGAGGGCCTTCTTCGACTGGATCTCACCGTTTGAGTCGAGCACGAGCACCTTGGATTTCGGCTTTTCCTTGCGCAGATAATTGGCCACCATGCAGGCGCGCTCGTAGGGTCCGGGCGGGCAACGGTAGGGGGCCTTGGGGATGTGCATGGCGAAAACGCCGCCATCCTTCATGTCCTGCAGTTGCTGGCGCAGCACGACCGTCTGCGGACCGGCCTTCCAGGCATGCGGGATGCGCTCTTCATTGCCGGCGAGGCCGCCGATGCGCTCGGACATGAAGTCGATGCCGGGCGAGAGGACGACACGGTCGTATGCGATGACGCCGTTGCGTGCGGTACTGATGGTACGTTTGCTCGCATCGAGCGCGAGCACTTCATCGGTGATGACCTTCACACCCCAGCGCGTGCGCAGATTGTCATAGCTGATGGTGATGTCGGCCATGTTCTTCAGTCCGCCGATGACGAGGTTCGACATCGGGCAGGAAACGAACTCGGTGTTGCGCTCGATCAGCGTGACACTGACCCGGCCTTCGCTCCACATGCGAAGATACTTGGCGACCGTGGCGCCGCCATAGCCGCCGCCCACCACCACCACATGTCCGCCCGAAGCGCGTGCCATGCCCGCACAGCCGGCAAGTCCAAGCAGGGTGGAGCCGGCACCGAGCACGCCGGCTGATTTCAGGAAATCGCGTCTGTTCTGCATTGTTTTCTCCCCCGGTTCTTACTTCATCGCTGCGTAGTACGCGGCGATCATGTCGAGTTGCTCGTCGGTGTAACCCTTTGAGATCTGGTGCATGATCGAGGCCGGTTTTGCGCCAGAGCGGAAGTCGGCGAGTTTCTGCAGGAGCTTTTCCTTGGGCTCGCCCGCGAGGCTTTCCATGCCTCCGAGGCTCTTGCCGCTGGTGCCGTGGCAGTTGGCGCAGGTTGCAGCCAGGTTGCGCGCCAGATTGGGATCCTGGTCTTTCGCATGCGCGAGCCCGGCGAGGCTCGCCAGGCACAGCGTGGTGAGTGCGAGTTTGGCGTTCACGTCTTCCTCCTCTTGATTTCTTGATGTGTGCGAACGCCATCGACCGGCACTGCGGCCGCGTGCGGGCGCGTGTCTTGCGCTCGAAAGGCACTTCGCAAAATCAGTATATCCCAGCTGTTTTGCATTCAAAGCACCCTTTTTCGCGCATTCCTTTGGAATTTTCCGGCGAGATGATTTTTGCGCAATGCACAAATATTAGTAGTTGACCATATACGTGTATGGTTATAGATTGATTCAATCAGTGCATAAGGCCGGGCGCGTCATGAACGAGTTGAACAAGGTCTTCGAAAGCGTGGCTGAGTACTTTGGACTGCTGGCGGAGCCCACTCGACTCAAGATTCTTCACTGTCTGTGCAGTGAGGAGCGTGCGGTCAATGAGGTCGTGGAGGCGATCGGGCTGACGCAGGCAAATGCCTCGCGCCACCTGAATCTGCTGTATCGCGCCGGGGTGCTGGATCGTCGTCGGGATGGCGCTCAGGTCATCTACCGGATCGTCGATCCGAACTTCGCCGATCTGTGTCGCACGGTGTGCGTGAGCATCGCCTCGCGTGGCGACATGTCGGCACCACAGCGTGAGGAGTTGCTCAGGCTCGAGCAGGATCTCGGCGCCGGGCATTGAACGATGCGCAACATCAAAATACGAGTGATCGAATGCAGAGGGGGAGCATAGGCATGGATAACAGTGAGTTCCGGCTCGGTCGGGTGAGACCCGCGCCAGAAAACTTCCTGACCGACGAGGACATTCAGTCGGTAAAGGAGGGGCGGCGTGACTTCTTGCGCAAGGCGTTCATCGGCGCCAGCGCAGCGATGATGGCGCCTGCCGTGGCGCGCGCGGCAGGCGAGGGGGATCCGGCGATCCTGAATCTGCCGCCGTGGTCCACAAGCCTCGGGCTGCCGGTGGCAGCAAACCCCTATGGCCTGCCGTCGAAGTACGAGCGCGGTCTGGTGCGGCGCGAGAGCCCGGGCCTGACCCGCGTCGGTGGTTCATCGGTCGCCTTCACGCCGCTGCAGGGCCTGTTCGGAATCATTACCCCGTCAGGGCTGCATTTTGAGCGTCACCATCAGGGCTGGCACGACATCGATCCGTCAAAGCACCGCTTGATGATCAACGGGCTGGTGAAGTCCAGTTCGGTGTTCACCATGGACGACATCATGCGCTTGCCGTCGGTGTCGAGGGTTCATTTCATCGAGTGTGGAGCGAACACCGGCATGGAGTGGGGCAATGTCGCGGTGCCGACGGTGCAGTACAGCCATGGCATGCTGTCCTGTTCGGAGTTTACCGGTGTGCCGCTGAAGGCCATTCTCGACATGTGCGGCGCCGACTACAAGAAGGGGCGCTTCATCCTCGCCGAGGGGGCCGACGGCTCATCGATGACCCGCACCATTCCGATGGAGCTGGTCGAGTCGGGCGAGGTGCTGGTGGCCTACGGCATGAACGGCGAAATGCTGCGCCCGGAGAACGGCTACCCCCTGCGTCTGGTGGTGCCCGGCGTGCAGGGCGTGAGCTGGGTCAAGTGGCTGCGCCGCATCGAAGTGGGTGACATGCCCTGGGCGACAAAGGACGAGGCGGTGCACTACATGGACCTGATGCCCGACGGCCAGCACCGGCAATACACCTCGGTGCAGGAGTGCAAGTCCGTCATCACGACGCCTTCCGGCGGTCAGCTTCTGCTCGACAAGGGCTTCTACAACATTTCGGGCATGGCATGGTCCGGCCGCGGCAAGGTTACCCGCGTCGACGTGTCGACCGATGGTGGCATCAACTGGCGCCAGGCACGCCTGGAGACGCCGGTGCTGTCGAAGGCGGTGACCCGCTTCAACATCGACTGGGTGTGGGACGGCAAACCCGCCATCCTGCAATCGCGCGCGGTAGACGAAACCGGCTTCGTGCAGCCGGGCTACGGGCAGCTGCGCGCTGCACGCGGCACCAAGTCCATCTATCACAACAATGCCATCCAGTCGTGGAAAGTGGTTGAATCGGGGGAGGTGAGCAATGTCCAGGTTCTCTAAGACTTTGTCAGTGCTCGTCGTTGTCGCTGCGACCGCAGGGCTGGTCGCGCCTGCTGCGGCCTTCGATCGTTATCAGGGCATTGGCCGCGCAGCGACGCCAGCAGAGCTCAAGGCGTGGGATATCGATGTCCGCCCCGACTTCACCGGCTTGCCGAAGGGCAAGGGCACGGTTGATCAGGGCATCGAGGTGTGGGAAGCGCACTGCGCCAGTTGCCATGGGGCGTTCGGCGAGTCGAACGAGGTGTTCACGCCGCTCGTGGGCGGAACGACGCGCGATGACATCAAGACGGGGCACGTAAAGTCGCTCGTTACCGGGTCGTTTCCGCAACGCACCACGCTGATGAAGGTGCCCACGGTATCGACGCTGTTCGATTACATTCAGCGGGCGATGCCCTGGACCGCACCAAAGTCGCTCAAGCCCGACGAGGTGTACGCGGTTGTGGCCTACCTGCTCAACCTTGCCGAAGTGGTGCCGGCAGACTTTGAGCTCAGTGACCAGAACATCGCCGAGGTTCAGCAGCGCATGCCCAATCGCAACGGGATGACGACCGATCACGGGATGTGGCCGGGCGCGTCGGCGGCCAAGGGCGGAATCGGAAACGGTGGCAAGCCGGACACGAAGAACGTTGCCTGCATGAAGGACTGCAAGAAAGAGGTGCAGGTCGTGTCGTCACTGCCTGAATATGCGCAGGACGCGCACGGCAACCTTGCCGAGCAGAATCGTTCCGTGGGTCAGACCCGTGGCAAGCCGACCGGTGAGCCGAGTGCAGCCGCCGAGGCAGCCGCGCCTTCTGCAGCGGCGGCAGCGCTGGCGCTGGCCAACGAGAAGGGATGCATGGCATGCCACGGCGTCGCAAACAAGATTGTGGGCCCGGCCTATGTCGAAATTGCGGCAAAATACAAAGATCAGGACGACGCTGGCGCGAAGCTGATGGCCAAGGTCAAGGCGGGCGGTCAGGGTGTCTGGGGGGCGGTGCCAATGCCGCCGCAAGGCCACGTGAAGGACGAGGAAATCAAACAGCTCGTCCAGTGGATTCTGGAGGGCGCGAAAGCGCAGTAATAAATCAATGAGGAGAGACGGGATGAACAATCAACGCAGGGAGACCCTGAAGGCGGGCGGCGGTCTGGGCGTGCTCGGTCTGCTGGCTGCGGCCGGTCTGATCAAGCCCGAACTTGCCGAGGCTGCCTGGAACAAGAGCGCTTTCGATGCCAAGACGCTTGATACTGCAATGTCGGCCATGGGTGCGGGCAAGCCGGTGGAAAGCGCCGATGTCCAGATCACCGCGCCCGATATCGCAGAGAACGGCGCCGTGGTGCCGGTCGGGGTGGTGAGCAACCTTCCCAATACCGAGCAGATCTCGATCATGATCGAGAAGAATCCGAACATGCTGGCTGCGACTTTCGATATTCCGGCAGGTACGCTTCCCGATGTCCAGACCCGGGTCAAGATGGGGCAGACGTCGGATGTGTACGCGGTGGTCAAGGCCGACGGCAAATACTACATGGCCAAGAAAGAAATCAAGGTCACGCTCGGCGGCTGTGGCGGCTGAGCACGGTCACGAAATCAAGGAGATATATCGATGGCAAATCCGATGCGTATTCGCGCAGCAGCCAAGGAAGGCGTGACTGAAGTACGCGTGCTGATGTCGCACGTCATGGAAACCGGCCAGCGCAAGGACTCGTCCGGCGCGGTGATTCCGGCACACTTCATCACCGAACTGACTGCCAAGCACAACGACAAGGTGGTGCTCTCGGCCCAGTTCGGCGCCTCGGTGTCCACCAACCCCTATCTGGCGTTCAAGTTCAACGGCGGGGCCAAGGGTGACAAGGTCGCGGTGAGCTGGGTGGACAACAAGGGCGACAGCCGCACTGACGAAGTGCAGATTTCCTGATCGTTCGCCTGGGGCCGCGCGCGGTGTGCGGACCCAGGCAGCGCCGGCGATCACGCCGGTGCGCCCACAAGCAGGGGTCTTAACGAAAGGTCCCAGGAGGAGAGACGATGAGAAAACAATTCATGTTCACCGCGCTCGGCGCTGCAGTGATGCTGACCAGCCCGCTGGCGTCGGCGAACGAGGAGCTGAACTTCGACGCCTATCGTGAAATGCTCGCCGACGGTAATCCGGCCGAGCTTTACGAAATGGAGGGCGAAGAGCTCTGGCGCACCGCACGCGGGCCCAAGAACGCGACGCTCGAGCAATGTAACCTTGGCCTCGGACCGGGTGTGGTCGAGGGCGCCGCGGCGCAGTTGCCGCGCTACTTCGATGACACCGGCAAGGTGCAGGATCTCGAGTCGCGGCTGATGCACTGCATGGAGACCCAGCAGGGCATCCCTTC
Organism: Parazoarcus communis; assembly: GCF_003111645.1. Lineage (NCBI taxonomy): Bacteria > Pseudomonadati > Pseudomonadota > Betaproteobacteria > Rhodocyclales > Zoogloeaceae > Parazoarcus > Parazoarcus communis. The sequence continues at coordinate 2,164,401 of NZ_CP022187.1, read as the reverse complement.
GGCCGAGATCATCAATGGCAAGTTCCTGAAGGATGAGCGGGGCAAGCTTGCAGCGCTGGTGGCCTACGTGGTCACGCACTCGAAGGGCAAGCCGATCGCGGTCGACCTGTCGCATCCCAAGATGAAGGCGATGTACGACATGGGCGAGCGTGCCTTCTTCTACCGCACCGGTTCGATGGATTTTGCCTGCTCCACCTGCCACAGCCAGGACGACAAGCGCATCCGTGCGACGTCGCTGCCCAACATCACCAAGCCCGAGGGCGCAGCGGCGGGCTGGGGCTCGTGGCCGGCCTACCGTGTGTCCAATTCGCAGTTCTGGACCATGCAGCACCGCCTGTGGGACTGCTTCCGCCAGCAACGCACGGCCGAGCCGGTGTTCGCTTCGGATGTGACGATTGCCCTGTCGGTGTTCATGGCAGGCAAGGGCAACGGTGCCGCGGCCCAGTGGCCCGGTGTGAAGCGCTAAGGAGGACATGACATGAAGAAACTGATCTGTGCGCTCCCGCTCGTGCTTGCCGCATCCTTCGCCCACGCCGACGAGATTCAAGGCAAGGTCGAGCAGATGATGGTGAGCTCGTTCAAGGCCAGCGGCATCGCTTCACTCGATCGCCAGAAGCAGGATGCGATCCAGAAGGCCTGCTCCAGCCTGACGCCGCTCGACGCGGAGACCATGAAGCGGCTCGAAGCTGCCGAGATGAAGACAATCAAGTGGCCGTCCGACGGAAACTACACGGGCGGTGACTGGAAGACAGGGCAGAAGATCGCCGCCAGTGGTCGTGGTCTCACGTGGACCGACAAGACCCCCGACAACAACGGTGGTGGCTGCTACAACTGTCACGCGATGGACCCGAATGAGGTGTCCGAAGGCACCATCGGCGTCAGTCTCGAGGGCTACGCCAAAATACGCGGCAACTCGGAAGAGATCGTCAAGTACACCTGGGGCAAGCTGTGGAACTCCAAGGCCTACAACGCGTGCAGCGACATGCCGCGCAACGGCTACGGCGGCATCCTCACTGAAGAGCAGATTCGCCACGTAATGGCCTATCTGTTCGATCCGGCCTCACCGGTCAACCAGTAAGTACCGGTCACGAGTGGTACGGAGCAGGGCCCGCGGCCTCGGCCCCGGGCCTTTTTTTATCTCGAGCAAGGCGTGCGCCCGGGCCTGCGCGGTCGGCTCGAACCCTCTCAAAGGAATCATCCATGTCGATGAATCGCCGTGAATTTCTCCAGCTACTGGCCATCGCCTCGGCTGGTGGCATGACCCTGCACAGCGATATTGCACGCGCCGAAGCGGCTGCAGAGAAGCTCTACGAACTGCCGAAGTTCGGCAACGTCAGCCTCCTGCACATGACCGACTGTCATGCGCAGCTGATGCCGATCTACTTCCGCGAACCCAACGTCAACCTGGGCGTCGGCGACATGCTCGGCAAGCCGCCGCATGTGGTGGGCGAAGGCTTTCTCAAGGCCTTCGGTGTCAAGCCGGGTGGTGCGGAGGCGCATGCCTTCACCTATCTGAACTTCGTCGAAGCCGCGAGGAACTACGGCAAGGTGGGCGGATTCGCGCATCTGTCCACCTTGGTCAAGAAGATGAAAGCCAGCCGTCCCGGTGCGTTGCTGCTCGATGGCGGCGACACCTGGCAGGGTTCGGGTACGGCCTTGTGGACCAATGCGCAGGACATGGTCGATGCCTGCAAGCTGCTCGGTGTGGATGTGATGACCCTGCACTGGGAATCCACCTATGGTGCCGACCGGGTCAAGGAAATCGAGGAGAAGGACTTCGCCGGCAAGATCGACATCGTGGCGCAGAACGTGCGCACCACAGACTTCGAAGACCCGGTGTTCAAGCCCTATGTGATCAAGAACATCAACGGCATCCCGGTGGCGATTGTCGGTCAGGCCTTCCCCTACACGCCGATCGCGAATCCGCGCTGGATGACGCCGAACTGGAGTTTCGGCATCCAGGAGCAGGGCATGCAGGAAGCCGTCGATGCCGCCCGCGCAGAAGGCGCACAGGTCGTCGTCGTGCTTTCGCACAATGGCATGGACGTGGACCTCAAGCTCGCTGGCAGGGTAACGGGCATCGATGCGATCTTCGGCGGACATACGCACGATGGCATGCCGGCGCCGACCGTGGTGACCAACCCCGGTGGCAAGACCCTGGTGACCAATGCGGGCTCCAACGGCAAGTTCCTCGGTGTGATGGATTTCGACGTACGGGGCGGCAAGGTTGTGGATTTCCGCTACAAGCTGCTTCCCGTGTTCGCGAACATGCTGCCCGCGGACAAGGAGATGGCCGACTTCATCGACAAGGTGCGTGCCCCCTTCATCGAGAAGCTCTCCGAAAAGCTGGCGGTGACCGAAGGCATGCTCTATCGCCGGGGCAATTTCAACGGTTCCTGGGATCAGTTGCTGGTCGATGCGCTGATCGCGGAGAAAGACGCCGAAATCGCGTTTTCGCCCGGTTTCCGCTGGGGCACCTCGCTGCTGCCGGGCGACACCATCACCATGGAGCACCTGCTCGACCAGACCGCGATCACCTATCCGTGGACGACGGTGACCGACATGAGCGGCGAGATGATCAAGACCGTGCTCGAAGACGTGGCCGACAATCTGTTCAACCCCGATCCCTACTATCAGCAAGGGGGCGACATGGTGCGCGTCGGCGGCCTGCAGTACAGCTGCGACCCGAACGCGGGCATGGGCAAGCGCATCGACAACATGATGCTCAAGGGTAAGCGCATCGAGCCCGGCAAGACCTACAAGGTGGCGGGCTGGGCGCCGGTGTCGGAGGCCGCGAAGGATTCCGGGCCTGCGGTATGGGATGTGGTGGCCAACTACCTGCGGGCGCAGAAGGTCATCTCGCAGCGTCCGCTGAACCTGCCCTCGCTCAAGGGCATGGACGGCAATCCGGGCGTGGCGGTCTGAGCTTCGGGACGACGGGCGGCGCGCGGCCGTCCGTCGGTTTGTGGCAAGCGGAGCATTACGGCGATTGAGCTGAATCCGGTGCTGGGCAGGGCTACGCGCCTGCCCAGCACGGCCATGCTCACTCAGTGTCTGATGCTGGTGCCTGTCCTGCCTGCGCCGGGTAGAGATTGCAGAAGCGCAACTCCTGCGGGTAGGGGAAGAAGTCCTCCACATGGCCGCTGCGAATGCTGTCCTGTGCCTTGCGCCAGAAGTCCGGCGCCAGCAGGTCGCGGTGATGCTTCAGAAAGGCCTTGCGAATGCGAGGGGTGCCGAGCAGGAAGGTGGCGAACTCTTCCGGGAATACATCCATGGGGGCGGTCGAGTACCAGGGCTCGGCCGCCATCTCCATTTCCTCATAGGGGGCTGGCGGGATGGCGCGGAAGTTCATGTCCGTCATGTACTCGATCTCGTCGTAATCGTAGAAGACCACGCGACCGTAGCGGGTGACGCCGAAGTTCTTCCACAGCATGTCGCCCGGGAAGATGTTGGCGATCGCCATCTCGCGAATCGCGTTGCCGTACTCGCGCACCGCGTGTTCCACGCCCTCGTCGCTGGCATGCTCGAGATGGATGTTGAGCGGGGTCATCCGGCGTTCGATGTAAAGGTGCTTGATGACCACCGAGTCGCCATCGAGTTCGAACGAGGTCGGTGCCAGACGACTCAGCTCTTCGAGCAGGTCCGGATGGAAGCGCGACAGCGGCAGTGCGGCGTAGGAAAACTCCAGCGTGTCGGCCATGCGCCCGACCCGGTCGACATGCTTGACCATCAGGTACTTGCGCTTGACGGTGGCGCGGTCCATGTTCTTCGACGCCCCGAATACGTCCTTGATGATCTTGAACACGTAAGGGTAGGACGGCAGCGTAAACACCAGCATCACCAGGCCGCGAATGCCCGGCGCGATGCTGAACTGGTCGTTCGAGTGGCGCAGGTGCGAGACCAGATCGCGGAAGAACATCGTCTTGCCCTGCTTGCCGAGGCCAAGCATGGTGTAGATCTCGCTGCGCGGCTTGTTGGGCATGATCGAGCGCAGAAACTGGACGTAACCCGAGGGCACTTCCATTTCGACCATGAAGTAGGCGCGCGACAGCGAAAAAAGCACCGAGATGCGCCACGGATCGAGCAGCAGGGTGTCGATGAAAAGCTTTCCCGACGGCGTGTGGCGCACCGCCAGCGTGAACGGGTATTCCTGATAGCCGTTGATGGCCTTACCGATGATGTAGGCCGTCTTGTTGCGATAGAAGGCCGAGTACAGGACCTGGATCTGGCAGTTGACCTCCATCTCGGGCCAGGACGCCAGATGCGCTTGCGTGGTGCGCACGATGAAGTCGACATCGCGTTCGAGATCCTCGAACGGGCGCTGCCAGTCGAAGTCTTCGATGATGTTCTTTACTGTGGCGCGCAGTCCGGCTTCCTGTGGGTAGTAGCTGGAGTACACCGGTGGGTAGGAGTCGATGTATTCGGTCGAACTTGCGGGCCGCGCGAAGATGTAATCGTTGTTGAAGTAGGTGCGATGCAGGATCTTGCAGCACACCGAGTTGAAAAAGGTTTCGGCGAGCTCGGGCTGCTTGTGCCGGATCAGCATGCCGATGAAGTGGAGTTTGACCTGCTGCCAGGTGGTGTCGTCCAGCGAGTCGGCGTCGAACTCTCCATGCAGGCGGGCAACGGTTTCGTTCACCCGGTCGTCGTAAAACTGCACGCGCTCGCGCACCGCGTCGAGCTGTGCCTGCCATTCGCCCGACTCGAAGTACTCTTTTGCGCGTCGGGACGTGTCGCGAAAGATCCGGTAGTGCTTGTTGAAGCCTTCGATCAGCGTCTGCGCAATCGCCTGCGCAACCGGATTCTCTCCCATGGGTGCATCCATCCTCTCGCTCCTCCGTCAGGACTTGTTTGCGATTGCCCGGATGGTGCTCGGGGCTGGTCGGGATTTTATCATTTGCGCCCATGTGCGACCGGGATGCCTTGTTTCGGATGCGCCGGATATGGGCGATAATCGTTTTCCGGTGGCGTGGCGATCTGGCTCCAGAGACAAGCCTCTTCGTCCCGGCTGTCGATGACAGTCGCACCCTTCGAAAGGTCAATCAGAATCCAGTGAGGGAGCAGCAATGAGCGAATCCAAAATCACGGTACCCACCGGTGGCCAGAAGATCGTACCGGGGCAGCCGGTCCCAGACAATCCGATCATCCCGTTCATCGAAGGTGACGGCATTGGCGTTGACATCACGCCGGTCATGATCAAGGTGATCGACGCCGCCGTCGACAAGGCCTACGGCGGCAAGAAGAAGATTCACTGGATGGAGGTCTTCGCCGGCGAGAAGTCCACCCAGATCTACGGTCCCGACGAATGGCTGTCGAAGGAAACCTTCGATGCGCTCAAGGAATTCTCGGTGTCGATCAAGGGGCCGATGACGACGCCCGTCGGTGGCGGCATCCGCTCACTGAACGTGGCGCTGCGCCAGGAGCTCGACCTGTACCAGTGTGTGCGTCCGGTGCGCTACTTCAAGGGCGTCCCCTCGCCGCTGAAGGACCCCACCAAGACCGACATGGTGATCTTCCGCGAGAACACCGAGGACATCTATGCCGGCATCGAGTGGCAGGCCGAGTCCGAAGGGGCGAAGAAGGTCATCAAGTTCCTGACCGAAGAGATGGGCGTGACCAAGATCCGCTTCCCGAATACCTCGGGCATCGGCATCAAGCCGGTCTCGAAGGAAGGGACCACGCGGCTGGTGCGCGCAGCGATCAAGTACGCGATCGACAACGACCGCAGAAGCGTCACCATCGTGCACAAGGGCAACATCATGAAGTACACCGAGGGTGGCTTCCGTGACTGGGCCTACGAGCTGGCAAAGACCGAGTTCGGTGCGGCGCCGATCGACGGTGGTCCGTGGTGCAGTTTCAAGAACCCGAAAACGGGCCGCGAGATCATCGTCAAGGATGCGATCGCGGATGCCTTCCTGCAGCAGATCCTGCTGCGTCCGGGCGAGTACGACGTGATTGCCTGCTGCAATCTCAACGGCGACTACATCTCCGATGCGCTCGCAGCACAGGTTGGCGGCATCGGCATTGCGCCGGGGGCGAACATCTCGGACCAGTATGCCTGCTTCGAGGCAACCCATGGCACCGCGCCCAAGTATGCCGGCCTGGACAAGGTGAACCCCGGTTCGCTGATTCTGTCCGCCGAAATGATGCTGCGCCATCTGGGCTGGACTGAAGCGGCCGATCTGGTGATCAAGTCGATGGAAGCGGCAATTGGCGACAAGGTCGTAACCTACGATTTTGCGCGTCTGATGGACGGTGCAACCGAAGTCAGCTGTTCTGCTTTTGGCGACGCAATGATCGAACGCATGTAATTCCGCGCCGGCCTGTCGTGGCTGGAATCAGTCGCGCTGCAGAGTAACAAACCCCCGCATCCTCTCGGATAGCGGGGGTTTTTTCTGCCGGATGGAGTCCGGGGTCAGTGTTCGCCGCGCACGATCAGCACCGATACGTGAACCTTGCGTACCAGGTTTTCGGCCACGCTGCCGAGCAGCATGCGACGGAAGCCGCGGCGGCCGTGCGAGCCGACGACCAGCAGGTCGGCGCCGGATTTTTCGACCGCCTGTGCGATCTGGTCCGCAGCATGCAGATCTTCTGCGGCGAGAAAGCGCTCGCGCGGCGTCAGACCGGCCGCACGTGCCTTTTCCAGCGCGTCCTTCAGGGTCTGGCGCCCGCCGTCGAGCAGGGCGTCCTGCAGCTTGCCGTGGTCCACCAGCGTCACGCCGTGATTCGAAAACGCCTGAAGCATGGACTCATCCACAGCGTGCGCGATCTCCAGCACCGCGTCGTGCAGTCGCGCCAGCGCGATGGCTTCGTCGAGGGCTTTGGTCGAGGTCTCGCTATCGTCGATTGCGACCAGAATATGCTTGTACATCGTGGCTCCCGTGCCGGAAAAATATCGCCGCAAGCCTAGCACCGGAGGGGGCGTCAGTGCATCGGCGTTTTCCTGTAAGCGCCGTAACCGGCGTGATCGAATATTACGCGGCAATCAGGGCGCAGGGAGCAGGGATTTCGCCCCTTTCAGCCTTGGCTGGAGGGCGATATGCGAATGGCGGTTCGCCCAAACTGACGAAGAAGTGTCTCTTTGTAAGCCAGAAGTAAGATCCGCATTCATATAATCCCCCTGCAGTTTTGTCGGCTGGCCTGATTTCGGCCGCTCCGGTCGCAAGGCAGGCAACAATCATCGAGAGGAGACAGTATGGAAAACAACAGTTCAGCCTATTGGAAGGCTACGCTGGCGCTGTTAACCAAGATCCTGATCATCTGGTTCTTGGTTTCGTTCGGCGCCGGCATTCTCTTCGCGCCGATGCTCAACAACATCCACCTTGGTGGCTACCCGTTGGGATTCTGGTTCGCGCAGCAAGGGTCGATTTATGTGTTCGTCGTCCTCATTTTCTACTATGCGAAGAAGATGGGTGATCTCGACAAGCAATTTGACGTTGACGAAGAGTAAGGGGCGGACACATGGATCTTCAGACAATTACTTATGTGGTGGTCGGCGCGAGTTTTGCGCTGTACATCGGCATCGCCATCTGGGCGCGTGCCGGTAGCACCAGCGAGTTCTATGTCGCGGGCGGCGGAGTTCACCCGATCGCCAACGGCATGGCAACCGGCGCTGACTGGATGTCGGCAGCGTCCTTCATCTCGATGGCCGGCCTCATTTCCAACATGGGCTACGGCGGCGGTCTGTTCCTGATGGGATGGACCGGCGGCTACGTTCTGCTGGCGATGCTGCTTGCACCGTACCTGCGCAAGTTCGGCAAATTCACCGTGCCCCAGTTCATCGGCGACCGCTTCTACTCGAAGTCCGCCAGCACGGTTGCAGTGGTCTGCCTGCTGACCGCTTCCATCACCTACGTTATCGGTCAGATGACGGGTGTGGGTGTGGCCTTCTCGCGCTTCCTCGGCGTGACCAACGACACCGGTATCTACATCGGTATGGGCATTGTGTTCATGTACGCCGTGTTCGGCGGCATGAAAGGCATTACCTACACCCAGGTAGCCCAGTACGTTGTTCTGATCCTGGCCTACACGGTTCCGGCGCTGTTCATCTCGCTGCAGCTGACGGGCAACGTCCTGCCGCAACTTGGCCTGGGTGGCACGCTGGTCGGTACCGACACGACCCTGCTGGCACGTCTCGACCAAGTGGTGACGGATCTCGGCTTCGGTGAATACACGACCTCTGTTCCGGGCAGCACGCTGAACATGTTCGTCTACACCGTGTCGCTGATGATCGGTACCGCAGGCCTGCCGCACGTGATCGTTCGCTTCTTCACCGTGCCGAAGGTCAAGGATGCACGTTCGTCCGCTGGTTGGGCGCTGGTCTTCATCGCCCTGCTGTACACGACTGCACCTGGCGTTGCCGCCATGGCCAAGTACAACCTCCACGCCACGGTGAACTCCGCTGTTGCGGCGGGTGGTGATCTGTACGCTGCCGAAGCCAGCCTCGAAGCTGAAAAGCGTCCGGCCTGGATGAAGCGTTGGGAGCAAACCGGTCTGCTGGCCTTCGAAGACAAGAACGGCGACGGTCGCATCCAGTACTACAACGACAAGCCGACTGCCAACGCCGAATCCAAGGCCAAGGCTGAAGCTGCAGGCTGGAAAGGCAACGAGCTGACGGTCAACCCCGACATCATCGTGCTGGCCAACCCGGAAATCGCACTGCTGCCCAACTGGGTGATCGCACTGATCGCTGCAGGTGGTCTGGCTGCTGCGCTCTCCACCGCTGCCGGTCTGCTGATGGCCATCTCGTCCGCCGTGTCGCATGACCTGGTGAAGAACGTGATCAATCCGGATATCTCGGACAAGAACGAACTGCTCGTGGGCAAGATCTCCATGGCTTTCGCGATTGTTCTGGCCGGTTATCTCGGTCTGAACCCCCCGGGCTTCGCCGCCGGTACCGTGGCTCTGGCCTTCGGTATTGCTGGTAGCTCGCTGTTCCCGGCCATCATGATGGGTATCTTCTCGAAGAAGATGAACAAGGAAGGCGCCATCGCCGGCATGCTTTCCGGCCTGCTCCTCACCCTGTTCTACGTGTTCGCTCACAAGGGTATCTTCTTCATCAAGGGTACTGAATTCACCGACCTGATCGGCGGCCCGAACTCCTTCTTCGGCATCACGCCGGAAGCGTTCGGTGCAATCGGCGCACTGGTGAACTTCGCAGTTGCCTTCATGGTCGACAAGGTTACGAAAGAGCCGCCCGAGCACATCCAGGCTCTGGTCGAGAGCGTTCGTATCCCCCGCGGTTCCAAGGCGGTCGACGGCGCGCACTAAGCACGCTTGAAGTAATCCTGCATCGCGTGGCTCCCAGCGAGGCGCGCGATGCAGGTAAAACCCTGCCGGATTCAATGGCGGGGTTTTTTGTTTTGTGGCACCTTGCAGGCAATTTCGGTGTGTCTGCAAGCCTGTATAAGAGGAGTGCCTGATGACTATAAGTGTTGCCATTACCTGGATTCTTTTCCTGGCCTTGTTTCCTATCACTTTCTTCTGGATGAGACGTGCGTGGCGCATCGTCTTCAAGCGGGATTTTTCCGAGGTTGCGCTCAAGCGTGGCGAGGCACCACCCAATCCTGAAAAGTACGCACCCTATGCAGCTGCGATCAACCTGATTGGCGCCGGCATCATCATTTTCATCGTCGGCTGGGTTGTTTTGTATGTCGCGTTTGGCGTTGGCGGAACTGCGCCTGACTACGAGACCTGGAGCGCAGTTGCTGGAAGCACGATCTGGTGCAAGTTTTTCGCTGATTTCATCCTCAGCCGCCAAGCACATCCGATGGTGATCAAGAAGCGGGGCAAGCCTGCATCCGCCGCAGAAAAGCCGGGGCAGTAAGTACCTGCCGCAATGTCCCGGGCTTGAGATTCATGTCTCGCGGAGGCAGGTTCGTGGCTCGGCAAGCAGGCCGGCCGGGGCGGGCTCAGGAGCGGCGTTCGGATACGCCGTAGCGGCGGTCCATCCGGTTCATGACCCGCACGTAGATGCCGATGATCACGAGATAGGCGATCAGCGAGCCCTGTGCGAAGACGTAGAATCCGAGCGGAAAACCCATAAAGCTCAGGGTGTTGAGTTCTTCAGCGTAGTAGCCGGCGACGAAGGTGCCGACGAACCAGATTGCCAGCAGGGTGCCGGTCAGCATCAGGTTGCGCCGCCAGTAGGTGCGGTGACGTTCGGACAGTTCCATTGCGTTTCGGGTCGCGACTCAGGTTTTTTCTGGCGACCAGGCATGCCGGGTCAATGAATTCGCCGGCGTGACCCGCAAGCCGCGCCGGCCTTGCATCGGGACTACTGCGCGCTGTGTTCCCGGCGCAATTGTGCCTGTGTTTCGGCCGCGGCAGGCTCGTAGCCGCCGGCTTCGATCATGAATTCGCTCTCGCCTGCGCAAATTGCTTTCAGCCGCGCTTCAAACCCATCCATGCTGGCCATCGGCACACGTGCCGAGATCATGGTCCAGCCACTCGCGGGACTGTCGGTGGCGGTGAGGTGGCCGCGACGCCCGGCAAGCTCGGCGCTGACCTCGCCAAAGCGGTCGTCAGCCACCTTCACCGTGATTTCGAGCATGGGTTCGAGGATCTGCGGGCGGGCGGCGAGCACGGCTTCGGTCAGGGCGTGACGCGCTGCGGTGGAAAACGAGATCTCGTTCGAATCCACAGCATGGTGCTTGCCGTCGGTCACGATTACGCGCAGGTCGTGGATCGGGAAACCTGCCACGGCGCCTTCGGCCAGTGCCTGACGGACGCCCTTTTCGACCGCGGGCATGAAATGCGTCGGGATGGCGCCACCCTTTACTTCGTCGGCGAGCTGCAGGCCCTCGCCGCGGGACAGCGGCTCGACGCGCAGGGCAACTTCGCCGAACTGCCCCGAACCGCCGCTCTGCTTCTTGTGACGGTAACGCGCCTCTGCCTTCGCGGAGATGGTTTCGCGGTACGGAATTGCCGGCGGGGCGGTGTCGAGCTGCAGGTTCCAGCGACTGGCGAGCTGATCGAGCACGATCTTGAGGTGCTGCTCGCCCAGCCCGCGCACGACCGTGTGGTGTCCGCGCGCGTCGTAGCTCACCTCCAGGCAGGGATCCTCGTCGGTCAGGCGAACCAGGGCCTCGGCCAGCTTGTGTTCGTCAGCCGGTTTGCGTGCGATCAGCGCCAGGCCGAACACGGGTTGCGGATAGGCCGGCAGTTCGAGGTGGAACTGGTCCTCGTCGTGCGAGTCGTGCAGGACGGCATCGCGATGGACTTCGTCGACGCGCGAGACGGCGCACAGGTCGCCCGGTACGGCGCGCGCGGTTTCGGTTACGTTGCGTCCCTGCAGGCGCAGGAGGTGGGCGACCTTGAAGGGTTTGCGCGCATCGCCGATGAACAGCGCGCTGCCGGGCTCGACCGTTCCCTGATGAACTCGGAAGAGCGCGATCTTGCCGCGGTAGGGGTCGTTGCTGATCTGAAACACATGGGCCAGGACGTGTTGTGCCGGATCGGGCTCGGTGCTGACGGCGACGGCCGCTGGCCCTTCGCCCTTGATGAAGCGGGGCGGGTTGCCCTCGGTCGGGTCGGGCATCAGCCGCCCCAGGATATCGAGGAGCTCGCTGACCCCGGCGCCCGTTCTGGCCGACACGAAACAGACCGGAATCAGATGGCCTTCGCGCAATGCCTGTTCGAAGGGGGCGTGCAGCTGCTCGGGGTCGAGTGCTTCGCCCTGTTCGAGATAGCGCGCCATGAGCGCTTCGTCGAGCTCAATGACCTGATCGACGATTGCGTCGTGCGCGGCTGCGGGCGTCGAGAATGCGGTCGCAAGCGAAGCGTCGGGCGCGAAAAAGCAGTCGACAACGGAACTGCCGTCGGCCGAGGGCAGGTTGATCGGCAGGCACTCGCTGCCGAATTCGTCGGCGATGGAAGCGGTGAGCGCTGCGAAGTCGGCGCCGGCCGCGTCGATGGCGTTCACCACGATCATGCGACATTTTCCCGCTGCAGCTGCCATCATGCGGCGCGTTCCACTCTCGATCCCGGTCGCCGCATGAACCACGATTGCCGCCGTTTCGACCGCAGGCAGCGTGGAGAGTGCGCGTCCGGCAAGGTCGGGCAGCCCCGGCGTGTCGAGCAGGTTGATCCAGTGGCCCGACCATTCGAGATGGGTCAGGCTTGCGGCCAGCGAATGCCCCATGGCCTTTTCCTGCGGGTCGTGGTCGGAAACGGTGTCGCCACGTGCCACGCTGCCACCGCTCGGAATGGCGCCGGACGCTGCTAGCAGTGCTTCGAGCAATGAGGTCTTGCCGCAGCCGGCGTGGCCGAGCAGGCTGAGGTTGCGGATGTCGTGAACCGACTCTGGCGTCATGGCACATCCCTCCGGAAAACGAATGGCTCAAGTTTCCGCCAGTGTCGAAGCGATGGCAATGCGCTATATCAAGCCGGATGATCCGGGCGTACTCCCCAACACCCATTTGCACGTCAGCACGTGTTCAAGGGAACCAAAGCAGTCGTTGCATGTAGATATGTGCAAGCATGTATGCAGTGTTTCTGAACCTGATCCAGGTGTCCGCAAATGAATGCCAGATTTGAGCATGAACCGGGTGGCGCGCAGGCTGAATGGCACGCCAGTTCGGCCTCCGATGCAATCGAGCGACTGAAAGCGTGCCGGCGCACCGGTCTGAGCACTGCCGAACTTGAATCGCGCCGGTCCCGCTTCGGGCCGAATGCATTGCCGCCACCGCAGCGACGCGGCCCCTGGCTGCGTTTTCTGCTCCAGTTCCACAATGTGCTGATCTATGTGTTGCTGGCCGCCGGCGTCGTTACCGCGACGCTGGGGCATGCGGTCGACGCAGGGGTGATCTTCGGCGTGGTCGTGATCAATGCCATCATCGGTTTCATTCAGGAGGGCAAGGCCGAGCGGGCGCTGGATGCGATTCGCAACATGCTCTCGCTGCATGCTCAGGTGCTGCGCGACGGGCACCGGCAGGAAGTGATGGCAGACACACTGGTCCCGGGAGACATCGTCTTTCTGGTGTCGGGTGACAAGGTGCCGGCCGACCTGCGCCTGCTTGAGGTGCGCAGCCTGCGGATTGAAGAGGCTGCGCTGACCGGCGAGTCGCTTGCGGTCGAGAAACGCACCGAAGCGGTGACTGCGAACGCCGCGCTCGGCGATCGCGCGTGCATGGCCTATTCCGGTACGCTGGTGATCTACGGCCAGGCGGTCGGGCTGGTGGTGGAGACCGCGAGCCGAACCGAGATCGGCCGCATCAGCGCGATGCTCAACGAGGTGGAGTCGCTCAGCACGCCGTTGCTGCGGCAGCTGGCCGGCTTCGGACGTGTGCTGACGTGGGCCATCCTGGCCATCGCAAGCGTCACCTACGCCTTTGGTGTTCTGGTGCGGGGTTATCCGTCGGGGGAGATGTTTCTTGCGGCGGTCGGCCTTGCCGTCGCGGCAATCCCGGAAGGGCTGCCGGCAATCATGACGATCACGCTGGCAATCGGTGTGCAGGCGATGGCACGGCGCAATGCCATCATCCGGCGCCTGCCCGCGGTCGAGGCCCTGGGCTCGGTCACGGTAATCTGCACCGACAAGACCGGCACCCTGACGCGCAACGAGATGACCGTGCAGCAGGTGCTGATCGCGGACGGGGCGCTGGCCGTTTCCGGGGCAGGCTATGCGCCCCACGGCGGCTTTAGCCGCGGTGCCGAGGAGATCGACGCGCTTGCGTCTCCGGAGTTGCAGCGTATTGGCCGCGCGTCGCTGTTGTGCAATGACGCCACGCTGGCGCTGGATGGCGAGGTGTGGAGTCTGGTTGGCGATCCGACCGAGGGGGCCCTGCTGACGCTCGCCGCCAAGGCCGGTCTTGATGCGGCGTTCGAGAGCGAGGCCATGCCGCGGGTCGATGCGATCCCCTTCGAGTCCGAGCACCGCTTCATGGCAACCCTGCATCACGATCACTGCGGCGGGGGCCTGATCCTGCTCAAGGGGGCGCCAGAGCGCGTGCTGTCATTGTGTTCAACGCAGCGCGAAGGCGAACTGGACGCCCCCTTGCAGCCCGAGTACTGGCATGCCGGCATGGAGCGGGCTGCGGCACAGGGCATGCGCCTGCTGGCAATCGCTGAACGCCATGACACGGAGCGTCGGACTGCGCTCGACTTCGACGATGTCGAACCCGGTGGTTTCACTCTGCTCGCAATCCTTGGCCTGACCGACCCGCCGCGTGAAGAGGCGGTGCAGGCGGTCGCGCATTGCCTGTCGGCCGGCATCCGCGTGAAGATGATCACCGGGGACCATGCCGTCACCGCACGGGCGATCGGTCAGCAACTCGGTCTGGCGTCGGCGCAACGGGCCATCACCGGGGCCGATATCGAAGCGCTCGACGATGCGCAGCTTGCAGGTGTGGTCGGCGACGTCGATATCTTTGCCCGCGCCAGCCCCGAGCACAAGTTGCGGCTGGTGAAGGCGCTGCAGGCGCAGGGCGAGGTGGTCTCGATGACCGGGGACGGCGTCAACGATGCGCCCGCGCTCAAGCGCGCCGATGTGGGCGTGGCAATGGGGCGCAAGGGCACGGAGGCGGCCAAGGAGGCGGCCGAGATGGTCCTTGCCGACGATAACTTTGCGTCGGTGGCCGCGGCGGTGGAGGAAGGGCGGCGGGTATACGACAACCTCAAGAAGGCCATCGTGTTCATCCTGCCCACCAATATCGGTCAGGGCGCGATGGTGCTCGCTGCGGTGCTGTTCGGGCTGACAATGCCGATCACGCCGGCGCAGATCCTGTGGGTCAACATGATTACGGCGGTGACGCTCTCGCTTGCGCTCGCCTTTGAGGCACCCGAGCGCGACATCATGCAGCGTCCGCCGCGCAATCCGATGGAACCCCTGCTGACCCGCTTCCTGGTATGGCGTATCGTGTTCGTTGGCGTACTGCTGGTCGCGGGCGGGATGGGGCTGTTCCTGTGGGAGCTGAACCGGGGTGCCGGGCTGGAGGCGGCACGAACGGTAACCGTCAATGCGATCCTGATCGGCGAAGTGTTCTACCTGTTCAATGTGCGCAGCTTTTACGGATCCATCCTCAATCGCGAGGGATTCTTCGGTAATCGCTACGTGCTGTATGCAATTGCCTTGCTGCTGATTTGCCAGGCGCTGTTCACGTACCTGCCGGCGATGCAGGTCCTTTTCGGTACCGAGGCGCTGGGGATGGAAGAGTGGGTGAGAATCGTGCTGTTCGGCGTGATCGTGCTGCTGTTGGTCGAGGCAGAGAAAATCCTGTTGCGCAGGATCTGAGGCAGGTAAAGCCCGCGCGGGGCGCAATTCGATAACGGACCGGGGTCGGCAGCGATTCCGGATGAGATGAGGGAGGGTGACCCATGCAATCGATTCGTACGCTGCTTGCGGCAAGTGATCTTTCCGCCTTTGCGCGGCACGCTGCGGAGCGGGCTGCAATGGTGGCAACCGACGTCGGCGCGCGGCTGTCGATTGCGCATGTGGTGAATGGCGGCGGTCTCAATGCCTTGCGGCATCTGGTCGATGTCGGTACCGGTGACGTGGCGGCGCGTCTGCTCGACGAGGTGCGCGGCGAAGTCCGCGAACTGGTCGACGATATCGGCCAGCGCTTCGGCGCCAAGGTCGACATGCATCTCGCCACCGGTGCGGTACTGTCGGAACTGAGCATGTACGCGGAAGTGATCGATGCGGATCTGCTGGTGCTGGGCGCGCGCGGGTCGAGCGTGGTGCGCGAGTGGCTGCTCGGGACGACGACCGAGCGCATTCTGAGCAAGACCACACGGGCCGTGCTGGTGGTGAAGCAGATGCCGCATGAGAACTATCAGCGCGTGCTGGTTCCGGTCGACTTTTCCCCGCGCTCCGCAGATGCGCTGCGTTTCGCCCGCTCAGTGGCACCAAAGGCGGATCTGATTCTGCTGCATGCCTTCGAAGTGCCTTTTGAGGGCAAGCTGCGTTACGCCGGTGTCGAGAGCGACGCGCTGGCCGCCTTGCGGGTCACCGCCAAGCGCGAGGCCGTGGAGAAGATGAATGCCCTTGTGACGGCCGCGGGGCTCGGGGACGCAGGGGTTCGTCGCATCGTGTTGCACGGGGATCCTGCGGCCACGATTCTGGCGCAGGAACAGGAGCAGGATTGCGACCTGATCGTGATCGGCAAGCGCGGCCTGGGGCTGCTGGAAGAGTTGCTGCTGGGGAGCGTGACCAAACACATTCTCGCCCAGTCCAACGGCGACGTCATGGTGACCGACCGCGTGTGCCGCTGACTCCAGCGACTGACTTCGGCGACTGACGCCGGAGACGCACGCCTGCAGCCGGGCTCGCTGGCGCGGGCGGTACCGGCGGCTCGACCCTGCCTCAGTACGCACGTTCGTCTTGTGGTTGGGCATGTGGCCCCGGGCGCCTTACACTTCCGGTTTCGCCGCAAGTCGCTGCCAAAGCCGGAGTCAGAATGAGAACCGAACAAGCCCCCACCATTCAACGGGTCGATTACCAGCCCCTGGCCTGGAGCGTCGAGCGCATCGACCTCCATTTCCGGCTCGAGCCCACGGGCACGATCGTCACCAATCGCATGGTTTGTGTGCGCAACCCTGCGGCAGCTGGCGTGGGGCCGATCCGCCTGTGGGGTGAGGCGCTGGAGCGCATCTCGCTGAGCATCGACGGTGTGGAGCCGTCCGCCGGCGCCTTGCGTGAGAATGGCAGCCTGCTCGAAATCGACGTGGCCGGCCCCGAGCAATCGGTGACGCTCGAAGTGGTCACCCGGGTCAATCCAAAAGCGAATACCACGCTTTCCGGGCTCTACCTGTCGAATGGCGGTTTCTTCACCCAGTGCGAGGCGGAGGGCTTCCGCCGCATCACCTGCTTCCCCGATCGTCCGGATGTGATGGCGCGCTTTACCGTCACCCTCGATGCCGACCGTGAAGCCTGCCCGGTCCTGTTGTCGAACGGCAACCTGCTTGAACAGGGCGATCTGCCCGACGGGCGGCACTACGCGAAGTGGGAAGATCCCTTCCTCAAACCGTCCTATCTGTTTGCACTGGTTGCGGCAAAGCTGGTTGCGCTTGAGCGCGAGGTGGAGACCGCGTCCGGGCGCAAGGTGCTGCTCCAGGTGTGGGTGGAGGAAGGCAACCTCGACCGTTGCGAGCATGCGATGGATTCGCTCATCCACTCGATGCGCTGGGATGAGACCACCTTCGGCCTCGAGCTTGATCTCGACCGCTTCATGATCGTTGCAGTGGCCGATTTCAACATGGGGGCGATGGAGAACAAGGGCCTCAACATCTTCAACACCAAGTTCGTGCTGGCCAAGCCGGACACCGCAACCGACATTGACTACGAGAACGTCGAGAGCGTGGTGGCGCATGAGTACTTCCACAACTGGACGGGTAACCGCGTGACCTGCCGTGACTGGTTCCAGCTCACGCTCAAGGAAGGCCTTACCGTGTTCCGCGACCAGCAGTTCTCGGCCGACATGCTCGCCCGCGCAGCCGGCCCCGAAGGCGCGGCCTCGGCGCGGGCGGTAAAGCGCATCGACGATGTCCGGGTGCTGCGTGCGGCACAGTTCCCGGAAGACGGCGGGCCGATGGCGCACCCGATCCGCCCCGACAGCTATCAGGAAATCAACAACTTCTACACCGCCACGGTGTACGAGAAGGGGGCGGAAGTGATCCGCATGCTGCACACCCTGCTCGGGCCCGAGGGTTTCCGCAACGGCATGGATCTGTACTTCAGCTATCACGACGGCTGCGCCGTGACCTGCGACGATTTCGTCGATGCGATGGCCGAGGCCAATGGTCGCGATCTCGATCAGTTCATGCACTGGTACAGCCAGTCCGGCACGCCACGCCTGCGGGCCGCTGGTGCGTGGGATGCGGCCAGCGGCAGCTACACGCTGAGCCTGAGTCAGCATACGCCGCCGACCCCGGGCGAGGCCGAGAAGCAGCCGCTGGTGATTCCGGTGGCGCTCGGCCTGATCGGACCGGACGGGCGTGACTGCGCACTGCAGCTGGAGGGTGAGGCTCAGCCGGGTGCAACGACGCGGGTGCTGGCGCTGAACTCGGCCGAGCAGCACTTCCGTTTCGTCGGCCTCGCGGCCGAGCCCGTGCCCTCGCTGCTGCGGGGCTTCTCGGCGCCAGTGATTCTGGAACTGGACGAAGACGATGCACGGCTGGCCTTCCGCATGGCCCACGACAGCGACCCCTTCAACCGCTGGGATGCCGCGCAGCGTTACAGCGAGCGCATCATCCTGGCCTCAGCCGGCGGTACCATGCAGGCCGTGCCCGAGGCCTTCGTCGCGGCTTTCCGCACGCTGCTCGAAGACACGGCGCTCGACCCGGCCTTTCGTGCTCAAGCGCTGTCCATGCCGGCCGAAGGCTTCCTGCTCGAGCGCATGAGCGTTGCCGATCCGCAGGCCTTGCGTGCTGCGCTGGTGGGGCTCACGCGCCATCTGGGCTCGGTTCTGGCGGGTGAGTGGAGAGCACTGTTCGCGGCAATGCAGGTGCCCGGCGAATACCGCTACCATCCGGCTGACGCCGGTCGCCGTGCGCTGGCCAATCTCGCCCTGCGCTATCTGGCCGCCGCGGGCGACGCTGAGGGCCTGGCGCTGGCACAGGCGCGTTTCGATGCAGCCACCAACATGACCGAGCGCTTCGGCGCCCTGGCTGCGCTCGCGCAGGTGTCAGGCGCAGCACGCGAAGCCGCGCTGCAGGCCTTCCATCAGCGCTATCTCAAGGACCCGCTGGTGCTCGACAAGTGGTTTGCCCTGCAGGCCGGGGCGTGGCGCTGGAGCGATGCGGCGGAGCCGACCGTGGAGCGGGTGCACGCCCTGATGTCCGATCCGGCCTTCAGCCTGTCGAATCCGAACAAGGTCTATGCCTTGCTCGGCACCTTCTTCCGTGCCAACGCGGGGGAGTTCCACGCCGCGGACGGCAGCGGGCACGTGTTCTGGGCCGATCAGGTGATTGCGCTCAATGCGACCAATCCGCAGGTGGCTTCGCGGATGGCTCGGGCGCTGGAAAACTGGCGGCGTTACACCCCCGAGCTGCAGGCCAGCATCCGGCCGCAACTCGAGCGCGTACTGGCCGCGGAAGGGCTGTCGCCGGATGTGGCGGAAGTCGTGGGCAAGGCCCTGAGCTGAGCCTGCGGGCCTGTCTGCTGGCGGATGAGCCCCTCTCGGGGGGCTCCGCCAGAAGAGGTTCAGGTCGCCAGGTCGCCGGCGATGTAGTTCGACAACTGCTCAATGGTGGCCTGTTGCTGGCTGACGATGCACTTCACCATGTCGCCGATGGTCACGATGCCGGAAATCTTGCCGTCTTCGACAACCGGCAGGTGCCGAAAGCGGTTTTCAGTCATGGTCTGCATGACCTCATCGACCGTGCACGACGGCGTGACCGTGCGCGGGTTCGCCGTCATCAGCTCGCGGATTTTTACATCGCGCGATACCAGCCCCTTGAGCACGACCTTGCGTGCGTAGTCGCGCTCGGTGAAGATGCCTACAAGGCGCTCGCCCTCAACAACGAGTACTGCGCCGATATCGTGTTCCGCCATGATCCGCAATGCGTCGAGCACGGAGCTTTCGGGTAGCACTGCCATGGCCTTGTTGCCCTTCTGGGCAAGAATCTGTCCTACGGTAGTCGTCATCTCCGGGTTTCCTCCTTTGGGTCCGTACAGCTACTCGCCGTCATGGGCGATTCTTTCTAATTCGTCATAGCTTGAGATGTTACGCGCAAGCTTGCAAGGCAGGGCGAACCCTGATGCGACATCGCAGCTCAGATCTCGAGGTTGTCGATCAGTCGGGTTACACCAAGCCTTGCTGCCGCGAGCACGACCAGCGGGTCGTCGGCATGCACCGGTGGCTGAAGGTCTGCGCGGTGGCGAATGGCAACGTAGTCAGGCTTCCAGCCACGCGCGGCGAGTTCGCTCATCGCCTCGGTTTCGAGCTTCAGGAAGTCGTGGTCGCCGCTGCGCACCGCCGCGCTGATGCGTGTCAGTAGCCGGTGAAGGGCAGGCGCCTCGGCACGCTGCTCGTTTGTCAGGTAACCATTGCGGGAGGACAGCGCGAGGCCGTCGTCTGCACGCACCGTCTCACCGGGCACGACCTCGACCGGCAGCGCCAGTTCGCGCACCATGTTGGACAGCACCATCAGTTGCTGGTAGTCCTTCTTGCCGAACAGCGCCACGTCTGGCTGCACGATATTGAGCAGTTTCAGCACCACGGTGGCGACGCCGCGGAAGTGTCCCGGACGGAATTCTCCGTCGAGAATCGAGACCTGGGCCGGCGCGGGATCAACGTGATAGTGCTGCACCTGCGGATACATCACCTTTTCGTCGGGCGCGAACAGGTGCCTGACCCCCGCAGCCTCCAGCTTTTCGCAGTCGGACTCGAGCGTGCGCGGGTACTTGTCGAAGTCCTCGCTGGGACCGAACTGCAGTCGATTGACGAAGATGCTGGCGATCACGCAGTCGGCTCGTGTGCCGGCCTGACGCATCAGCGCGATGTGTCCCTCGTGCAGGTTGCCCATGGTGGGCACAAGGGCGACACGGCCGGCTTCGGCGCGCGCTGCGCGCAGCGACTCGATCGTGGTGTGAATCTGCATGTTTTTAACCTCTTGATATCCGCGGGCGGAGTGCTTCAGTAGCAATGCTCTGCCGCGGGGAAGCTGCCATCCTTGACTGCAGCGACGTAGCCGGTGACGGCCTCGTCGATGCTGCCTGCGCCGTTCATGAAGTTGCGAACGAAGCGGGCCGTCTTGCCCGGATAGACACCGAGCAGGTCATGCAGCACGAGGACCTGGCCATCGCATGACGGGCCGGCACCAATGCCGATGGTGGCCATCGACTTGAGAATGGAGGTGATCTCGGTGGCCACCGTTGCCGGCACCATTTCCATGACCATCAGGCCTGCACCGGCATCCTCGAGCGCGAGTGCGTCGGCCTTGAGGCGTTCGGCGCCGGCTTCATTGCGGCCCTGAACCCGGTAACCACCCAGCTGATGGACCGATTGCGGCGTCAGGCCGATGTGAGCGCAGACCGGTACACCGCGTTCGACCAGGAAATGCACGGTTTCGGCCATGAACTCGCCGCCTTCGAGCTTGACCATCTGCGCGCCGGCTGACATCAGCCGTGCGGCATTGCGCATGGCCTGTGCCGGGCTCTCGTGGTAACTGCCAAAGGGCATGTCGGCGACGATGAACGGACGGTTGCATCCGCGTGCGACGCATTCGGTGTGATACACCATGTGCTCCATGGTGACCGGGAGCGTGGACTTCTGGCCCTGGAGCACGTTGCCGAGGGAGTCCCCAACCAGCACCACGTCCACGCCACAACGCTCCACCAGGGTGGCGAAGCTCGCGTCATAACAGGTGAGCATGGCGATTTTGCGGCCTTCGGCGCGCATCTTGCCCAGCTCGAACAGGGTGATCGGTTTGTTGTCCTGGAGGTAGCTCATCGTTCGCTCCTGAAAGGAGGGCGCAGTTTTCACCAAACTGGTGCAATGCACAAGCAGGAATTGAACGTGCGGTGCGTCCGTTCAGCCCGCGTAGGCGAAAAATTCGCGGTAACTGCGCATGTTGCGGAGGCGGTCGACCAGCAGTTCGAAGTCAGCTTCGTTATCAACCGGATTGAGTATGCCAGCATCGACGACGAACAAGGGCGCGTCTTCGTACTGGTAGAAGAAGCGCGCGTAATGGTCGGCCACGCGCTCGAGGTAGGCTTCGGTGATGCGCCGCTCGGCCTCCATGCCGCGCTTGCGGATGCGCTCGACCAGGGTGTCGGCGCGTGCCTGCAGGTAGATCACCAGATCGGGCTTGGGCGGTGCGGCCGGTTTCATCGCGTCGAACACGCGCTGATACAGCGCACGCTCTTCGTCGGTGAGGTTCAGGCTGGCAAAGAGGGGGTCTTTCTCGAGCAGGAAGTCGGAGACGATGCGCGGGGCTTCGGCGTCGTCCTGGGGCAGCGCGGCGAGCTGGTCGATGCGCTGGAACAGGAACGACAGCTGGGTCGACATCGCCCAGCGCTCGGCATTCTGGTAGAAGCGCGCCAGGAAGGGGTTGGCTTCGGGCTGCTCGAACAGGGTGTTGGCCTGCAGATGCTCCGCCAGGCGGATGGCGAGCGAGGTCTTGCCCGCGCCGATCGGCCCTTCAACGACGATATAGCGTGCCTTGTCGAGCATCGTGGATTTGTCTGCCTGTTGCATGGAAGTGAAGTTTCAAGCCCGGACCCGCAGCGATCCTAACAAAAAAGCTGACCCGATAGAAAACGGGCGAACTCCACGTCGGCCATCGGTGCGCCAAACAGTGGTCCCTGCTGCAGTCCGCAGCCGAGCGCGAGCAGGAAGGACTGTTGCGCCTCGTTCTCCACGCCGCGAGCAAGAACCTTGAGGCCCAGCGGTGCGGCCATGCACACGATGGCCTCGACCAGGGCGTTGCTGTCGTCGTCCTTGCCCACGCCGCTCACCAGTTCCGGCGCAAGTTTCAAGGCCTGGATGGGGTAGCGCCTGAGACGCGGCATGGAGTTCAGGCCGTGACCGAAGTCGTCTATGGCAAGGCGCACGCCGAGGCTGGCGAGCGAGCTCAGGGTGGCCGAGATATTGTCGTCCGGTACTGCCAGCACCGCTTCGTCGAGGTCGAGCTCCAGGCGCTTCGGTGCGATCCCGCTTTCGCTCAATGCGGTGATGACCTGCTGCACGAGGGCGCCGTGCATGATCTGTTCGATCGCGATGTTGACGGTCACCGTGGGTGCGCGTCCCTGTGTGAGCGGCCACGAGTTTGCCGCACGGCAGGCGGCCCGCAGCGCCCAGCCGCCCAGTTCGGGCAGGCGGCCATCATCACGTGCGGCGCCAGCGAAGTCGCGGAACGGAATCAGCCCGAGGCGGGGGTGGTGCCAGCGCAGCAAGGCCTCACCTGCATGAATCGCGCCGCTGCGCACGTTGACCAGGGGCTGAAAGTGCAGGTCGAGCCGTGTGCTTTCGATTCTGGGGTGCTGAAGGCCGCGTGGCGGCCTGGGGTCGGCGGATGCGGTGCCGCCCGTGAGGTTCATGCGGGGCGGCGGCAGCAGCAACAGGTGCCAGCCGTCGCGCGGGCCGGCAAGGACGCGGGCGTCGAGTGCCTGAGGGTTGCTGCGCGGGCTGATGCGGGCGACCGGGGGGGCGCCAGGCGCGGGCCAGTGAATGTCGAGGCAGTGGTCGGCGTTGTGGCCGATCAGCTCGCTACGGGTCATGCCAAGGGTGTCGAGTGCAGCGGCGTTGGCGGCACTGATGCGGTTGCGCTCGTCGATCACGATGACCGCTTGCGCAAGCGCGGCGGCCAGTCGGGGCCAGACACTGTCTGCCTGGGCCACAGGTGCGGTGTCTGATGGCCCGGCCGGGGTGTCTGTCGGATGCTCGGGGCTCAGGATCAGGGCATGGATGCCTGGCCGCAGGCGGGCTGCAGCGACAAAGCGGAAAGTGCGTGGGCTGCCATCGGGGAGGGCGATCTGCAGGGTGCCGCGCATTTCGCCCTGAATCAGCACCCGGGCGCGCGCCTCGAGAAAAGCCTGCTCGTCGACGAAGAGTTCGGTCAGGGGGCGACCGGCGATCTGCCGGTAATCGCGCTCAAGCAGTCGGCACGCTGCACTGTTGGCGTCGATGATGCGCTCGTCGCCGGTAATGATCAGGCCTTCGTCGATGAGCTCGAGCAGGGCCAGATACACGCCGGTTTCTGCCCCCTCCGAGAGGTCGGGGACGAAGGGCTCATCAGGATTGTTGTTGTCCCTTGCGGGACCTGCGTGCTTCATCGGCGACAGCATGTCCAAGTGTCCAAGCCTGTTATCGGCATGAGTTCAGGATACTTGAAGTGCTGCCGCCAAATCGGTCGAATAGCCGGGCGACGCGGGCCTATTTCCGCCCCAGCCCGCCCAGCAGTACCGCGATCGGACGCTGCGGGCGGCGCGGCGCGGATTTTTCAGCGGGTGCGCCGGTGTCCGCCGTCGCTTCGGGGGCGCGGGCAGATTCGTAGGGTTTGCTGAAATCGAAGCCGTCCGGTGCGACAGTGGACCTCTGCCTGCCGCGATTTCCACCGCCTGTGTTGCCATTGCGGCCGCCGCGCGACTCGCCTGCGGCAGGTGCAGCGCGGGGTGCAGCCGGCGCTCTCTGCCGTGGTTCGGCTGGCATGGATGCGCTGGCGCCGCCACTGCGCCGACCACGGTGACGGCTGCCGGCTTCGAAGAAATCGGGGTCGGGGTCGAAGCCGGGCACGATTTCCTGCGGAATCTCGAGCTTGATCAGCTTCTGGATGTCGGCAAGATAGTGCTTTTCTTCCGAGCACACCAGCGACACCGCGTTGCCCTTGTGGCCGGCACGGCCGGTGCGGCCGATACGGTGGACGTAGTCTTCGGCGGTGTGTGGCAACTCGAAGTTGATGACGTTGGGCAGTTCGTCGATGTCGATGCCGCGTGCGGCAACGTCGGTGGCCACGAGCACGCGCAGCTTGCCGGCCTTGAACGCCTCCAGGGTTTCGGTGCGCTGTTGCTGCCCCTTGTCACCGTGGATGGCATCGGCGGAGATGCCGCTGCGCTCCAGGAAGTGGGCGAGGCGGCCGCATACGATCTTGGTGGCAACAAAGACCAGTGCCTGGGTGTCGGGCTGATGACGCAGCAGGTGCGCGAGCAGGTTGCGCTTCATGCCAGCGGAGACCGGGTGCACGACGTGCGTGATGGTTTCCGACACCATGTTGCGGCGCGCGACTTCGATCAGCTGCGGGTCCTTCAGCATCTGGTCGGCGAGCTTCTTGATCTCGTCGGAGAAGGTGGCCGAGAACAGCAGGCTCTGACGGCTCGCCGGCAGCAGCTCAAGAATGCGCTTGATGTCGGGGATGAAGCCCATGTCGAGCATGCGGTCGGCTTCGTCGAGCACGAGCATTTCGACCTGGTTGAGCTGGATGGTCTTTTGCTGGACGTGGTCGAGCAGGCGCCCCGGCGTGGCGATGACGATTTCGATGCCGCGGCGCAGTTCGGCGACCTGGGCCTTCATGTCGACGCCACCGTAAATGCAGGTCGAGCGCAACGGGATGTGCTTGCTGTAGGTCTTGACCGACTCATACACCTGCATCGCCAGTTCGCGGGTCGGCGCGAGAATCAGCGCGCGTGTCTGGTGACGGGCGGGGGAGGTGCTGGTGCTGGCATGGCGGGCAAGGCGTTGCAGCAGGGGCAGGGTAAAGCCTGCGGTCTTGCCGGTGCCGGTCTGGGCGCCGCCCAGAATGTCTTTGCCGGCAAGCACGATGGGGATTGCCTGGCTCTGGATCGGGGTGGGGTCGGTGTAGCCGGATTCTGCTACGGCTTGCAGGAGTTCCGGGATGAGGCCGAGGTCGGCAAAACTCATGAGCGCCTTTCTGGTTGGGCCAACTGCCGCGCAACCATGTGACCACTGTGGGTGTCAGGATGAGCATGCGCCGGGAATGCGCCCTTGACGAGTGCGGGTGCCGGCGGGCGGGCTGGATACGGAAAAAAGAAAGGATTATACACACAGGCCGAAAAGCGTTTTGTGACAAGTGCTTCCGGCGCAAGTGCATGTGCGGGAGTGTTGTGCCGGTCTCGGAGAGGGCGCGGTCGCACGAATGCGCGCGATCCCGCGCACAGCCGGCAGAACCGGCTTTGCGCGGGGCGCTGGAACGGGCTCAGCGCTTGAGCGTCAGGTACGCGGTGACCTCTTCGCGGTCGTGATACAGCTGCTTGATGCGCAGGTCGTAGGGGCCGACGCTGGCGAGCCGTTTCTGGATCAGGATGCGGCACTGCTCCACGGCTTCGAGGCGGCGCTTCATCGGCAGCTTGAGGTTGAAGATGGTGTGGCGGCAGCGTCCGGTCGCCACCCAGTCGGCCATCAGCGACGCAATCCGGCTCGGCTGCTCGACCATGTCGCACACCATCCAGTCCACCGCGCGCTGCGGGCGCCAGGTGAAGCCGTCGGCCTTGAGGTGCTCGACCATCTCGGTCGCCATCACCGAGTCCTTCATCGGGCCGTTGTCGACGGCAATCACCCGCAAGCCGCGGTTGGCGAGTTGCCAGGTCCAGCCGCCGGGTGCTGCGCCAAGGTCCACCGCGCGCTGACCGGCGCGGATGTTGTTCTCGCGCTCCTCGTCCGAGAGCAGGGTCATGAAGGCTTCGGCCAGCTTGAGCGTGGAGCGGCTGGGCGCGTTGGAGGGCATGCGCAGGCGCGGGATGCCCATCGGCCACGGCGCACACATGCCGGGCAGGCCGGAGGCGAGCCAGGCCGTGGTCGGGCTGGTAAAGACGACGTGCAGCACCGGCAGACCGGTGCGACTGGTGCGCAGCCGTCCGGCTTTCTCTAGCGCGCGGGTGAGCGGCTCGGCGAAGCGGCGGCAGAAGCCGGATTGCTGCTTGGCCTCGTCGTTATCCGGGGTTTCGAGCACGACGCCGGAAAAGCGCTGACCCGAAGCATGCACCGCGGCAACGATGGGCGTGGCGCGGTCGCGTTCGGGCAGGTCGTCGACCTTCGCGAACCACGGCAGCAGCTGACGGGCGAACACCGGCTTGCGCCAGTCGGCGTGTTCGCCCAGGGTGGAGACGGGGACGGGTTCGAAGGCTTCGAAGGCCGCGTAGCCCGAGTTGGGCTGGGTGCGGACAAAGCCGATCATGCCTGCGTCGGCGGCGATGTCGTCCAGCTCGGAAGCCAGCTCTTTTTCGAAACCGGGGCGGCAGTAGGCGAGCAGGCCGGAGATGGCGATACTGGCGGGCGGGGTATGGTCGGACATGGGCAGAGTGCGCCGGGGCGCTGAAGTATCATGGTGATGCGAAGGGTCGCATGATATGTCGTGACGGCTTGAATCAACAGGAGAAATGCGGATGAGCGACGGCGGGATGATCTATCGGGTGCTGGGCGAGCAGGGGCCGCGGGTGTCCGCGGTGTGCCTCGGGACGATGACGTTTGGGCAGCAGACGCCTGAGGCCGACGCGCATGATCAGCTCGACATGGCGTTTGAGCGCGGTCTCAACTTCATCGACACCGCCGAGATGTACGCGGTGCCGGCGCGCGCTGAAACCTGTGGCGCGAGCGAAACCATTGTCGGCAACTGGTTGAGCCGGCAGGTGCGTGAAAAAGTCGTGCTTGCCACCAAGGTGGCGGGGCCGGCGCGCAGTCTGGGCTGGATTCGTGGCGGGCCACTGGCGCTCGACCGCGCCAATATCCGCGAGGCGGTCGAGGGCAGTCTGCGGCGCCTGCGGACGGACTACATCGACCTGTATCAGCTGCACTGGCCGGAACGCAATCAGCCGCTGTTCGGGCAGTGGCAGTACGACCCCGCCAAGGAGCGCGAGTGCACGCCGATCCGTGCTCAGCTCGAGGCGCTGGCCGAACTGGTGGACGAGGGCAAGGTCCGCCACGTCGGATTGTCCAACGAGCATCCGTGGGGGGTAATGGAGTTTGTGCGCATCGCTGCCGAAGCCGGGCTGCCGCGCGTGGTGTCGACGCAGAACGCATACAGCCTGCTGACCAGAGTGTTCGAGTATGGCCTGGCCGAGGTCTGTCATCGCGAACAGGTCGGCCTGCTGGCGTATTCCCCGCTCGCGTTCGGGCACCTGACCGGCAAGTATCTTGCAAACCCGACTGCAGCGGGCCGTCTGAATGAGTTCGAGTCCTTCGGGCAGCGCTACACCAAGCCGAACGTTCAACCCGCGGTGGCGGCGTATGCCGAGCTTGCGCGCGAGCATGGCCTGACGCCGACCGAGCTTGCCCTGTCCTTCGTGTATCACCGCAGCTGCGTGGCGAGCACCATCATCGGCGCCAGTACTTCAGCGCAGCTGGCGGAAAATCTGGATGCCTGGTCGAAACCGCTCACCCCGGAGCTGCTTGAGGCGATCGAGCGCATTCACCTGCTCTACACCAATCCCGCGCCCTGAGCGCGCATTGTGCCCGCCCCTCAGTGAGCGCCTGCCTTGGCCGGAGGCGCCGAAGCGGGCGCGCCAGCGGGTGCCGGGGCAGCGGAGTCGGCCGCAGCCGACTTGGCCTGCAGCTGCGAGGGCACAACCTCCAGCTTGTTTTCCATCATGTAGTCGTTCATCGACCGCCAGCCCGCGAACACGGCCGCCTTCTGTGCCGAGGGGTTGAGGAGGTAGCAATCCTCCAGCGAACGACCGGCATGACGACAGGCGCTGCCGATGGCCTGGCCTTCCGCCTCTGCCAGCGCGGCCTCCTTCGCCGGGTTGGGAAGCTCGAGCAGTTCGATCAGCTGGTCGCACCCCGTTGTCAGCGGAATCAGGGCCAGCAGGATCAGAAACCGAATCTTCTTGCGCATGGTCTGTTCGAATCGATTGACGTTATTGAAGCTAACGGCAGCGCAGCCGAAATCTTGAAGCTTGTATCAAGATGTGAGCGCATGTGAGCCCTTCACGATCTTCTCACGCACGCCGTCTATAATTTGAAACTTATCGCACGCCTTGTGCGTTATTCCGAACACGGCTCGTTCCAGTCCTGAGATCAAGATATCCCATGCATTCATTCGTTTCCCGATTCGGTTTTCGTCGCGCACTCGGCATTGGCGCCATGTCCGTGCTTGCGGTCGCCAGTCATGCGGTTGCGGCAGCGCCCGCCAAGCCTGCTGAAGTGCAGCAGATCGAGCTCTTTCAGCGTCTTCCCGAGGAAGGCGCGGCATCCCTGAAGGCATTGGTCGAGCGCTTCAACGCGCAGAGCAAGGAATACCAGGTGGTGCTGTCCGAGCAGGACTGGAAGTCTGCCAACGCGCCGCACCTGATGATTCTCGAGGGCGACGATGAAGAGCGTTTCCTGGCCGGCAAGCCCCGCTTCAAGCCCTTGCACGCGGTGATGAAGGAAACCGGCAGCGCGCTGCAGACGCTGCGCCCGCCCGCAATGATGACGCGCACCCCGGTGGATTCCAAAGGCCAGCTGCTGGCGCTTCCGATCGGCCTGTCGACGCCGGTGCTGTTCCTGAACCGCGATGCACTGCGGCGTGCCGGGATGAATCCGGAAACCACCAGCGTGGCAACGTGGTTCGATCTTCAGACCGTCCTCGGCCGCCTCGCCGATGCCGGACATACCTGCCCCTATACGGTGGCTGAGCCGGGCCGGGTGATGGTGGAGAACCTCAGCGCGTGGCACAACGAACCGGTTGCAGCGATGCGCGGAAAAGTGTCCGCACCGTCGTTCAACGGCATGTTCCAGGTCAAGCACGTCGCGATGATGGCGAGTTGGCACCGGGCGCGTTACCTGCAGGTGTTCGAGCGTGGCAACGAAGCCGGGCAGCATTTTGCCAGCGGCGAATGCGCGGTCATTGCGGCCCCGTCCAACAGCTGGGCCGGATTCCGCAGCAAGGGCACGATCGATGTCGGTGTGGCGCAGTTGCCGTACTACGACGATTTTCCGGGTGCGCCGCAAAACACGCTCGCCGACGGCCCGGCCATGTGGGTTGCGGCAGGAAAGAAGGCGGCCGAGTACAAGGGTGTCGCGAAGTTCGTCAGCTTCTGGCTGCAGCCTGAAAACCAGGTCGTCTGGCAGCGCGAAACGGGTTATCTGCCCCTGAATCGTGCGGGTCTGCTGGCCTCGCGCAGCGAACTGCTCGGAACCGATCTTGAGAACATCAAGGTGGCGGTCGGCCAGCTTACCAACAAGCCGGTGACGGGTGACTCGGCCGCACAGCCGGTCGTGGGGCGCGAGAAGGTGAGGCGCATCATCGACGAAGAGCTTGCAGGCGTCTGGGCCGACCGCAAGGCGGCCAAGGAAGCACTCGACAACGCCGTGGTGCGCGCTGCCGGGAGCTGATCCAAGTGCTGCTGTGGCCTCTGCCTCAGGTGCTGGCGCATCGCTGCGGCGGCGCGCTAGCGCCGGAGAACACGCTGGCCGGGCTTGAGGTTGCGGTGAAGCATGGTTGTCGCGGCGTCGAGTTCGATGTCATGCTCAGCGCAGACGGCTTTCCGCTGCTGATTCACGACGAAACGCTGGAGCGAACGACAAGTGGCCACGGTGAGGTGAGTCGTCACACGCTGGCGCAGTTGCGCAAGCTCGATGCCGGCAGCTGGTTTGATGCGCCCTTTGCCGCCGAACGGCTGCCGACGCTGGACGAGGCGCTCGCGCGCTGTGCGGCCCTTGGTCTGGCGGTGAATCTGGAGATCAAGCCCGCAGCCGGTTTCGAGCATCAGACCGGGCGCGTTGTCGCCGACCATCTTCTCCGGGGGCGCGCCAATGGCGTGCCGGGGCTGGTCATCTCCTCGTTTGAAGATGCGTCCCTGGCTGCGGCAATGGAGATTCTGCCCGGCGCGATCTACGGTCTGCTGGTCGAGGATTTGCCGGAGGACTGGGCCAGCCGCGCAGCAGGCCTGGGCGTGCACGCGATTCATGTCTGCGCAGACGCGCTCGATGCAGCACAGGCCCGGACGGTCCGTGACAGTGGCTATCATCTTGCGGTGTACACCGAAAATGACGCCGAGCGCGCGAAAGCCTTGCTGCGCATGGGGGTTGAGACTGTAATCACCGATTTCCCCGACCGAGTGCGTGCCTCGGATATGTTTCCTGCCTAACAGAGGCTCGTTTCTCAACCGATCAATCCGCGGTCTTCCTTGACGCGCCTTGCAGCAGCCCCCTACCATCCCGTTTTTTCCGCGAGCATCCAGTCTTGTCCGCCCAGCAGCTATTTGCACCTATTGCCGCCGATATGCAGGCGGTGGATGCCGTCATCCGACAGCGACTTCACTCCGATGTGGTTCTGATCCGGCAGGTCGCGGAATACATTATTCACAGCGGTGGCAAGCGCCTGCGCCCCGCGCTCGTCCTGTTTGCGGCCGGCGCGATGGGCTACCGCGGCACGCATCATCACGAGCT